>JBMFNL010000013.1:20137-54252 GCA_049970175.1 Chloroflexia bacterium | reverse complement strand
GGCCGCAATAATGGACACGTATGCAGAATCCTATCCCGCCTAAGGTACGCACCATTCGCGCTCAGGATCGCAGTCCGGGGCTACTCCAAGCCCTGATCGAACTGTACTACCACCGCGAACTGCTGGTGGCCTGGTCAATCCGAGAGATCAAAGTACGCTACAAACAGACGCTGCTCGGAGTATTGTGGGCCATCTTGCAACCGCTTGTGCTGATGGCGCTTTTCTCCATTATCTTTACTCACTTCATCTCCGTGCCAACAGACGGCATCGCCTATCCTATCTTCTCCTACACTGCTCTCCTGCCCTGGACTTTTTTCGCCAATGCTGTCACCTTTGGCACTCCCAGTCTGGTCAGCAACATGAACCTGGTGACCAAAATCTATTTCCCTCGTGAGATCATTCCCTTAGCGGCGATCGCCGCCAGTCTCCTCGACCTGCTGGTCGCTGCAGCAGTCTTGATCGGAATGATGCTCTGCTATGGCGTCCCGCTGCACGGGACGGCGCTCCTGGTTCCCATTGTATTGCTGGCTCAGATACTCCTGACCATCGGAGTCGTGCTCTTTGCCGCAGCTCTGAATGTCTTTTACCGGGACGTGCGCTTTGTCATTCCGCTGCTCGTGCAGGCTTGGATGTATGTTACCCCGGTTATTTACCCCATAAGTGCGGTGCCAGCGCGTTTCCGATCTTTATACATGCTCAACCCAATGGCTGGCCTCATCGAATCCTACCGCGCCTTGCTCCTGCACGGGGAACTGCCCCCTTGGAACTATTGGGGAAGTGCCGCCGTAATTTCGCTGGCCGTCTTTTGGTTTGCCTATCGTTGGTTCAAACGGGTGGAACAGGGCTTTGCCGACCTCATTTGATCTTCCTCCCCCCAACTCGGCCACCGCTATCGAGATGGAGGCGGTTTCCAAAATCTACCGTCTAGGGTATGGACATACTTCGTTGCGCGAAGCGGTTGCCACCCTGTTCCACCGCAACCATGAAAAGACAACCGTGCTGAAGGCGCTGGATAACATCTCCTTGCATATCGGCCACGGGGAATCAGTAGGTCTTATCGGCCCTAACGGTGCTGGCAAAACAACGATCTTGAAATTGTTGGCCGGCATTACCAAGCCCTCATCGGGAACTATTCGTACTTGTGGGCGTGTTTCATCTCTTATCGAGCTGGGTGCCGGTTTTCATCCCGATCTAACTGGACGAGAGAATATCTACCTGAACGCCACCATTTTGGGCCTCCCGCGACGGCAGATCCAGCGTCGTTTCGATGCCATCGTTGACTTTTCCGAACTCGAACACTTCTTGGACACCCCGGTGAAACGCTATTCGTCCGGAATGTATTGCCGCTTGGGTTTCTCCGTCGCCGCCTTTGTTGATCCCGACATTCTACTTGTAGATGAGGTCTTGGCTGTCGGTGACGCCGCCTTTCAAGCCAAGTGTCTCAAGAGAATGAGCGAGTTACGGGCGGCTGGCACAACCATCATTTTCGTCACTCACTCGCTTGGCTACTTGCAACGCCTGTGCCAGCGGGCAATTTTCCTCTACCGGGGACAGGTCCAGGCTGACGGGATCACTAGCGAGGTAATCCGGACCTACATGGACCATCCTTCCTATCGGGGCAACCCTGACAGAGTTGAACTGGACACAGCGTATGGCGTGTCCACGGCAGCCAGTGGCCCTATTTCCATCACCGCGGTCTACTTTACCGACAGGTTGGGCAACCGGGTCGAGCAAGCACGCACCGGGGCACCGCTAAACATCCACGTTGCGTATGCCGCTTCCGAACCCGTCACAGAAGCCAACGTCGAAATATGGCTTTATGGTCTCGACGGCAGCGAGTACGCCACCTTTGCTACCATATGGGATGGCCTGGGCCCACTCAACTTGCAAGGGTACGGTGAAATCCGCCTTCAATTCGACGCGCTCTGCCTAATGCCCGGCGCGTACTTTGTCAATGCCGCAATCTCCGATCCGAACGGCCTGCGGAAATACGATCTGCATTGGGGCCGCCATCGGCTCATCGTCCTGAGCGGACCTATCTCCTACGGGCTGCTGTACCAACCACACTATTGGGTGGTAGACACGAGAAACGACAATGTTTAGGCACCCTGCCGAACCAGCTGGCAACTCAGGAATTCTGGCCAAGCCGATTTATGCCTGGACCAGAATAGGTTGGAGCAGGTAACCAGCGAGGTCCGGTTGAAGGAACTTTCACTTCAGGTAGGGCGACAGCGCTATGTGTGGCATCGCCGGCCAACTACGTTTTGACGACATGCCGGTTGACCGGGCCCTCCTTTCCCAAATGGCACGGGTTCAACAACATCGGGGGCCTGACGATGAGGGTTTTCTCCAGGATGGCCTACTTGGCCTCGCCTTCCGCCGCCTGAGCGTTATTGACGTCGCCGGGGGACACCAGCCGATGTGTAACGAAGACCGGACGATCTGGCTGGTCTGCAACGGAGAAATCTATAACTTTGCCGAACTTCGCGAAAACCTTATCCGCCGAGGTCACGCCTTCTGCACCTATAGCGATGTCGAGGTTATTGTCCACCTGTATGAGGAACTGGGCCCGCGCTGTGTGGAACGGCTCAACGGGATGTTCGCCCTGGCCCTTTGGGATAGCCGCCACAAACGGCTGATCTTGGCACGCGACCGGGTGGGAAAGAAGCCGCTTTTTTACTTCCACGGACCACGTTTTTTTTCCTTTGCTTCCGAACTTCAGGCCCTGCTTGCCGACAACTGTATCCCTCGCCGGGTAGACCCCATTGCCCTGGCCCAGTACCTCCAGTTCTGGTATATCCCGGCGCCGCGGACGATCTTCCAGGGGGTCTCCAAACTCCCGCCGGCCTGCATCCTGGTTTGCGACCACAACGGGGTGCGGGTGGAACGGTACTGGGACCTGAATTTTGCCCGGAAGGAGAGTTTTTCCGAGGACGAATGGATCGAACGCATTGGGGAGATTTTGCGAGATGCGGTGCGTATTCGCTTGGTGAGCGATGTCCCGTTGGGAGCCCTGCTCAGCGGCGGGCTGGACTCCAGCACCGTCGTCGCGCTGATGGCCGGCCTGCTCAACGAACCGGTGCATACCTTCTCCATCGGCTTTGAGGAAGACGCTTACAACGAACTTCCCTATGCCCGCCAAGTGGCCGCCTTCCTGGGGACGGAGCACCGCGAAGAAATGGTCCGGCCCGATGCGGCCGCCCTTCTGCCGAAGTTGATGCACCACTATGGGGAACCGTTCGGCGATGAATCCTGTATCCCGACGTACTGCCTGGCCAGGCTGGCCCGTCAGGAAGTCAAGGTGGCCCTGAGCGGGGATGGGGGAGACGAGGCCTTTGGCGGTTACCCCCGAACTTGGCAATATCTGGCCTTCCGTCCCGGAGAGTCCCTGCGCGGGTTAATGGTCGAACAATTCCGAGCCGTTGTCGGCAAGGCTCGGCCTTCTTGGGCATCCGAAGGCGCTTCCCTGTGGAAGGAGTTTATCCGCGAACTGGCTTTCCGGCTGAAAGAGGTCTATCGGCCCGTCCAGCGCTATGCCCACGGATGGATCGTCTGGAAAGAGGGGGTGGAAAATGTTCTGAATCGGGACCTCGCAGCCTGTCTGCACGGTGAGGATTTCTTGGAACCGTGGGAAGACATTTTCAGGAAAACGAAGGGGTGGGATCCTCTGGACCGCCTCCTGTACCTCGATATCCGCACCTATCTCCCCGGAGATCTCCAGACCAAAATGGACATTGCCAGCATGGCCGCCTCCCTGGAGGTGCGGTCCCCCCTGCTCGACTACCGACTTTTGGAACTGGCGGCGACGATGCCTCCTCGTCTCAAGCAACGGGAGGGTGAGACGAAGGTGCTGTTTCGCCGGACCGTTCGCCCTCTGCTTCCACCGGAGATCGTCCGGCGAGGGAAACAGGGCTTCGGAATGCCCATTGGGGACTGGTTGCGAGACGATCTACGCCCTCTCGTGGAAGATCTTTCCCTGGGGGGCTTGTGGCGGGACTACTTCCGGCCGGCGGTTGTAGAGCAGATGGTCAGGGAGCACTTGGCCGGGGAACGGGATTGGGGACGACACCTCTGGTTGCTCCTTTGCTTCGAGGTCTGGGCCCGATGTTTCCTCGGGCAACCAGGGAGGAATCCGTGACCTCCCTTAGCCATCGCCATCCCGAAGTCAGCGTTATTATGGCCGTCTATAACGGCGCCCAATATGTACGAGAGGCCATCGACAGCATTCTCTCCCAAACTTTCCCTGCTTTCGAATTCATCGTGGTGGATGACGGTTCCACGGACGATACTCCCCGCATCCTGGCTACCTATTCCGACCCCCGCGTCATCGTGATACCCAATGAAAGCAACAGGGGACTGACGCGGGCGCTGAATAGGGGGATTCGAGCAAGCCGCGGAAAGTACATCGCCCGACAAGATGCGGATGACACCTCATTCCCTGAACGTCTCGAGCGGCAGGTGCAGTTCCTGGAATCGCACCCAGAAGTTGGGTTGGTCGGGACGGGCGCACAATGGGTGGATGCACAAGGTCTTCCTATTCAGTTGTGGCAGCCAATTTCAGATCCGGTACAGATTCAAGAAATGCTTTTGTCCGGTATCCCCTTTCTCCATGGAACCTTTGTGTTTCGTCGCGCTTGCCTAGAAGATACCGGAGGTGGTTACAACGAAAAGATGCCTGTAGCGCAAGACTGTGACCTACTGTTACGGATCGCTGACCGCTGGCATCTCACCAACCTCCCCGACATTCTCTACATCCACCGGCGCCACGAAGACACCGTGACCGCAAGACAACGGAGCGAACAAAAGCGATATGAACGGCTAGCCCAGATTACCGCATGCCAAAGACGCCTGGCGTACGGTTGGGCACGTCTGAGACTGGTTCACCGTCCAGTTCCTTCATGGGTTTACTCCGCTGACCGTAAGTGGATGGCAGAACGCTACCTGTGGTGGTCGGCCGGCGCCCGGGCGGTCAGCAAAGGCATAGCCCTTCAGTTCCTCTTGATCGCGTTGGCTTTAAACCCAACATCTACCCTCGCCTGGGCTTACATATGGGGAATCATAGCCAGGAAATTGCAACGGTTGGGACCGAGCGCCAGAAATATAACCTAATGTTCCAAATGACATACGAGCCAGATCGGGAGGTAGAGGAACTGCGCCGCGAAGTGGCGGACCTGGTCTCAGAGATCAATGACCTGAACAGGTTGCGCTTAATTCGCCTCTTCCACAAGTACCGGCGTGTACGACACCGGATCACCGAGGCGTTGTTACGGATGTTCGCTTCCAAACTCCCGGCACGACTCTTTCGATCCTGGTTGGAGCGCGACGATGGAACCGGACCAACCACCGCTCCGAATGATTACGACGTAATCCTCATGTCCTGTGCAGACTGGCAATGGCGCTACCAGCGGCCGCAGCACTTGGCCGTTCAGTGGGCCGCACATGGGCATCGGGTGTTCTTTCTCAGCATGGATTTTTCCACAGCCGTGAACCCGGCGTATGGGCGGTCCCGAAAACCGTACCACGCCCGGCTTGTTCAGCCCAGGATTTGGGAAATCCATCTGGCTGCACCCTGGGGAGTGTGTCCCAGAAGCAGACGAATGCTGGCGAGCGACCTGCGCGAACTCTTCCGTGCGTGCCGGCTCCTGGCACAAGACTGGGATATCCATCGCGCCATCAGCGTAGTAGAGTTTCCGTTCTGGACCCCTCTGGCTCTGGAACTCCGGGAACATTTCGGCTGGCCGGTGGTGTACGATTACATCGACAGATGGTACGGTGTGCATCCCCAATCCCACTCGGTTCTCGGGCAAGAAACGTTTCTGTTGCGAAACGCAGACTTGGTTGTGGCAACGGCACGGCTATTGGCAGCATACGCTCAAATCTACAACGCGAATGTTTACCTGATTCCAAATGCCGCGGATGTCGAGCACTTTTCCCAGGCTGTTTCCGATGATACCCCGGTCGGAACAGGCACCTCCCCAATGATTGGGTACATTGGGAATCTGGCCCCCTGGTTCGATGTGGAGTTGGTCTACACACTTGCACAACGCCGGCCCGAATGGAAATTCATCCTGGTCGGCAGTGGGACGGCCGATGTACAATGCCTAGCCCACCTGCCCAACGTTCAAATCGCCGGGGAAGTCGCCTATCACGATCTGCCCAGATATCTGAAGGAATTCCAGGTCTGCATCATCCCCTTCAAACTCCTGCCGGTGACTGCCGCCACGGACCCGGTAAAACTCTACGAATACTGGGCCGCCGGAAAACCGGTCGTAGCCACCGACCTTCCGGAACTGCGCTCCTACCAAGATGCCGTTTACCTGGCCAAAGACGCCCCTGAATTCGAGCAATGCATTGAACGAGCCCTCTTGGAAGATACAATAGACCGGCGATGTCAACGCCAGAGGTTGGCCCAAATTCATAGTTGGGAGAATCGCTTCCAGGACTTGGATAAGATTATTCGACGACTGTGGGAACCATCCGCCCCCAAGCGGGCGATCGCCGCATCTGACGGTCCTTACTTGGAAACCATCGAGCCATCGGCGATTCGGGTGAGTGTTGGGTTCGCCCATCCCCGAGAGACCTCCGGAGACCTTCTCCTCAAGGGCCGAGCATTGACTCCCCAGTGTATAGCCCTGATAGACGAACAGCCCGTCCTCACGGAATTTATCAGCGCGACCGAATTGCGGTGTCGGATACCTGCGGTGCATTACCGGTCCCCTGGCTGCCTGATGGTTTCCGTGATGGATCGGGACACTGGGAAACAATCGAATCGCCGCGTCCTCCTGGTGGAAAGTGTGTAAGGGAATCCGAATCGTCCATAGGTCAGCATTTTGGAGACCGTTTACGGAACGACACCCCATCGCCTGGCAGCGGGAACAAGGCCCTCGGGGAGCAATCCTGACGTGCTTGGCAAAATATAAAAGACGCTGGGGATCTCGCAAGCCTATGAGCAGTACATCCCTATCATCCAATCGGGGCGATGGAACCCGGGAATTTTCACCCGGGCCAAGATGGCGAATTGCCCGAATCTGGCTGCCCATATCGGTTATCCTGTTATTAGCCGGTATGATGTATATACTGAGCGAGTGGCGAAACCAACTGGAAATTGGGAGTATCCACGACGACGATAGCCACTACGCGGTTTTGGCTATTGCTCTGGCAAGCGGACAAGGTTACAGGCAGATCAATTTCCCGGGTTCGCCGCCTGAGGTGGCCTTTCCCCCTCTTTACCCTCTTTTCCTGGCCTTTATTCGTACGCTCTTCCCCAACAGTTTGGCTGTACTCAAATGGGCTTCCATCCCTATGACTCTGACCGCGCTAGTTCTTATATGGACAGAAGTCCGGCGGATAGATCCTATACTATCCCAGATCGTGACAGCCGTACTGGCCTTTCACCCGCAATTCGCTTTCTTCGCCACAATGGCTCTCTCAGAACCCCTCTTCTTGGTGCTAACGCTGCTGGCTTTTCGTGCCGTTCGATCCTACCTGGCACACAACCCTTATCATGGGCCTTCCTTAGGAATCGCCAGTATGCTGGTTACCCTGGCTTATCTCACCCGTTTCGTCGGTATCGCCCTGCTTCCCGCCTCCCTTCTCTTCGGCTGCCTGGCGAGAAAATGGAGGCATGTCCTCCTCCTCGCCCTGGTGACCCTCCTGCTCTGTATACCCTGGTCTATACGCAATTACCTGCTGTTCGGATACCTGTTTCTACCCACGCAAGAGCAGATATGGACCTCCGGCATTGTGGAACAGATGGACGGTGTTTATGTCAAATTTGGTACGACATGGCAAGATCGAGCGAGCATTGCCTTGAAGCAAGTAATCTATTACGGCACACAATTGATCCCGGAGACGGTTCTACGTTTCTTGAACAGCCCAACGCTTAACAAAGTGGTGGAACAAACTAACCTGCAGATAGCCCAAAGGCTGGTAGCACTGGCTATACCGGGTCTAATTCTGCTTGGGCTGGCGACTGATGGATACACGAGGAAAATACCGGACATCTCTGCAATTTTTCTTATAATCTACCTCGGTGGGATCGTATTATGGCCTTTTCGGGAACAAGGGAGATTCCTTTACCCGGTTCTGCCCTTCCTCTTGGGCTACTTTGCTTTAGGGGTGAAAGTGGCCGCCAACGCCTTGGTCCGCCGATTACCGTGGGCACGCGCACGGCGAGGCCTTCTTTGGCTGGTTGGCCTGCTTATATTGTTGGTGATATTGATCCCTAACCTCCGAGAGGATATCCGTTGCATTTGGACCGATCCGCCTTCTCGCTACACGCCGCGAATTGAGCCGGCCGGGGTATGGATTCGCGCCAACACGCCACAGGACGCGGTGCTCCTTACTGAGAACCCCTTCTGGGTTTTCTTATACACGGGCCGGCTGACCGTACCTTTTCCCTATAACACTCCCTGCGACTGGGAAGGAAGTGTGCCCCTCCATGCGGACTATATCTTCATCGGCCCAACGCAGAAGTGGTCCACGACACCTGAACCCAGTGACCTAGCCCGAGATTGTTTATTGCCGACTATGCTCCGAGAGAATCTGAAGTACCGCTTCGTTTTCTCCAATGCGGATAGATCGTACTGGCTTTTCCAAATCGTATCGCCAACAGACCAATAACAGCCGAATTGACCCTCTCAGCGGGAGACAGCCTGCGTTGAAGACCCAGTACATACCTCTGGCCCTGCTTTTGGCAATCACCGCCTTTGGAGCAGCGTTGCGTTTTGCTGGTCTGCCCCAACAAGGTTTGGCTTTCTACGACGAGGGGGCGCTACACCAAGAGGCTCTCTTTATCCATGACTTGACCCAAGCCTCGGAACGGAGCGCCCGGCTGAAATTCTCTGACGTCTATCGTGGGACTAACCTATGGACCTGCTCAGAACAAACCACCGTGCTATTGAACAATCTCGCGGGTATCCCACCCTATGATGCCAAGCCGCTGCACTGGGGAATCGTGGCGCTTGGCATCGCGGGGTTCGGTAACGTTGACTGGGTTGGACCTATTTGCATGGCCGTGCTTGGTACGGCAACTATACCGCTGGTCTTCTTGATCGGGAAAACGCTTTCCGACGTCAAAACCGGGCTGCTGGCCGCCCTGTGCCTGGCACTCAATCCCTTGCATGTGTTTTATTCCAGGACAGGATTAGCCGAAGCAGATTCGGTTTTCTTTCTCTCCCTGGCAGTCTATCTCCTTATCCGGGGTTTCTCGACGTCCAAGCGGCAGCGGTCGATCTGGTTGATAGGCACAGGACTCTCCGGCGCAGTAGCAGCTGGCACGAACCACCGTTACCTCCTGCTGGGGTATGCTGTCTTGCTAGCCCTGCTCTTTTGGCAGAATCTGCGCCAGAAGCGTACCTTTCGCAGTTTTCTGGGCGAACTCGCAATCATGACGGGTCCTTATGTCGGCTTGCTACTGGGTTATGAAGTTCCATGGTATACCCTTGTTCTGATCTTCAAGCGCTGCAGACAGGCGCTACCATTTGAAACATACCTCGAGCAATTGTTAAGCCTATATAGTTCTCAGTTTGTGCCAAAAGGCCTTCGTGTAAGCGATTTTTTCACCGTGATCCCTATGCTATGGCTACTTTGCGGACCATTCTACCTCGTTCTTCTGCTAGCGGCCACCACCTGGATTGTTGTGACAAGAGCACGTCAGCAATTTGCCGTAATAGTCATGTGGTTGATTATCCCAATGGTCTGGTTCTCTACCTATGGATTGAAATTGGCCCGTTACCTGTCGCTGACGATTCCTGCCGGGTGCCTCATTGTGGCATTTGCTTTAGCATCTATGCCGGGTATCCTTTGGACCCCGGTCAAACTCCCGCTGTTAGCAAGGAAGGCTATCTCACTGGGTGTTCCCGGCGTCTGGCTTATTCTCATTGTTTCAGGCAATTTGCTCCAAGGAGTGTGGCAGATCCGGCAAGAAACCGGATATCCTTCTGCTTTTCGGCTCTTGGGCGACAATGGCGCTAAGCATTTTAGCACACAATATTACCTGTCTCTCACCTATCTGGGACGAGAAAACACTCGGATGATGCCGGCTTCCCTAGAAGAACTCTGCGACGGTTATCAAGAGGGTTACCGCTACTTTCTGGTGGACCTGCAGGTGTACTTTGACGGCTATGACCGATGGCCGGAGCGATTGCAGGTACTTCAGGAGGTTATGAGCTCTATTGATCCCAGGTGGGTTTTTCCCAACCCGATCGGCGGTACCCCCCAATACATTCTCGAGCACAATTTCGACTGGGCCAAGTCCATCAGTTTCTTGCACACATCAGAACGTTATGCCCTGCTGAAGGAGATTCGCATTTACGATCTACGAGACTATTTTGCCTCCGAATCCTGCAACCAATCTCGGGCTGTCAGAGACATTTTCCCCTCCCATCGAACTCCTTCCTGGTCAGAAGCCCCGTGAAAATGCGTGTGCTCTTCCTGGCCCTGGAGCCCCCCTTCCCCCCCAACGACGGCGGGCGCATCCGCACCTACAACATCCTCAAGCAGGTGGCCCGGCGGCATGAGGTAACACTGGTGACCTTTGCGCAGGCCGGGCAGGATCAGGAACGGCTGGCGGCGTTGCGCGGGATGTGCCGCGAGGTCATACCCTTTGATCGGCCGCCGGCGCCGGCCCGCACCCTGCCGCGTAAGGCCGCCGACTTTTTCCGGCGCCGGCCGGCCTGCCTTGGGCAATACCGCTCGCTGGCCCTGGAGACGGCGCTGCGCCGCTGGGCCGTTGAGCGCGCCTTCGATGTCGTCCACGTGGACCAAATACTCCTGGCGCAATACGCCGAAGCCCTGCGCCCGCTCCCGGCCGTCCTGACCCACCACAACATCGAGGCCGAGGTGCAGCGCCGGCAGATCGCCCTGGACCGCCAGATGTCGCCATGGCGCCGCCTCCGGGCGTGGATCGAGTGCCGACGCTGGCGCCACTTTGAACTCTCCGCCTCGCGGCGCTTCGGGGCGCTGGCCTGCGTCTCTGAGCGGGACGCCGCCTACTTTCGCCGCTACGTCCCGGAGGTGCCGGCCGTCGTCGTCCCCAATGGCGTGGATACCCAGGCCTTCCGGCCCGTGGAGCGGGATGGCGCCGAACCGGTCCTCCTCTACAGCGGGCGCATGGACTATCCGCCCAACGTCGATGCCGTGCGCTGGTTCGGCGATGAGATCCTCCCCCAGGTGCAGCGCGCCGTCCCCGCCGCCCGGCTGCTCATCGTCGGGCGCGATCCAACGCCGGAGGTGCGCGCCCTGGCCGGCCGGCCCGGCATCCAGGTGACCGGCACCGTGCCCGACGTCCGCCCCTACTACGCCCAGGCGGCCCTCTATGTCGTCCCGCTGCGCTTCGGAGCGGGGACGCGCCTCAAGATCCTGGAGGCGATGGCCATGGGAATGCCCATCGTTTCCACTTCGCTGGGGAGCGAGGGGCTGGATCTCGTGTCGGGAGAGGACCTGGTGGAAGCCGATTCCGCCCCGGCCTTTGCCCGGGCCGTCGTCGAACTACTGGGCGACGGCGAGCGGCGCGCCCGGTTGGGCCGGCACGCCCGCCGCACCGTCGAGGCCCGCTTCGATTGGAGCCAGATCGCCCTGACCCAGGAAGAAGCCTATCGCCTGGCGATGGACAGGAACGGCTAATGCGCCTCCTTTTCCTTTCGGCCTGGTTTCCCCACCCGCCCGACAACGGCTCCAAACTGCGCATCGCCCACCTGCTGGCCGGCCTGGCCGAGAAGCACCGGGTGGACCTGGTCTCTTTTTGCGACCGCGCCGATTGGCAGGACGGCGCGCGCGTCCTGCGCCGTTACTGCGCCGACATCCGCGTCGTCCCCTGGAAGCCGTTTTCCCCGCACAGCGCGCGGGCCCTCCTGGGTTTTTTCTCCTCCACACCGCGGTCGCTGGTGGACATCTACTCCCCGCAGATGGCGCAGACCATCCGCGAGCAGGTGCGGAAACACCCCTACGACCTGGTCATCGCCTCCCAGATCACCATGGCCGCCTACCGGAAAGCCTTTGCCCCCCTGCCGGCCATCCTGGAAGAGCTGGAACTGGGGGCGCTGTCCGCCGCTGCCGACCAAGGAGCGTGGAACCTGCGCCGGATGCGGCGCTGGCTGACATGGTTCAAATTGCGCCGTTACCTGGCCCGCCTCCTGCCCCACTTCCGGGCCTGCACGGTGGCCTCCCCGGCCGAAGAAGCGCTCCTGCGCCGGGCCGTGCCGGGATACGAGCGCATCGCCATCGTGCCCAACTGCGTGGACGGCGCCGACTATGCCGGCGTCGCCGCCGAGCGCCGGCGGGGACAACTGATCTTTCCCGGCGCCCTGACGTACCAGGCCAACTATGATGCCGTCCGTTTCTTTCTCCAGGAAATCTATCCACGGGTCCGGGAACAGGAGCCGGAGGTCGAGCTCACCATCACCGGGCGCACCGACGGCGTGCCCTGGCCGCCCTGCCCGCTGCCCGGCCCCGTGCAACTGACCGGCTGGGTCGAGGACGTGCGACCGTGGATCGCCTCGAGCCAGGCGACGGTCGTTCCGCTCCGCCAGGGCGGGGGCACGCGCTTGAAGATCCTGGAATCGCTGGCCCTGGGCACGCCGGTCGTCAGCACGAGCAAGGGGGCGGAGGGCCTGGAAGTCGAGGATGGCCGGCATCTCCTCCTGGCCGATACCCCCGAGTCCTTTGCCGAAGCGGTGCTGGCGCTCCTGCGCGACCGCGCCCTGTGGGCGCGCCTCTCCGCGCAGGGGCGCGCGTTGGTAGCCGAACGCTACGATTGGCCGCAGACGCTCGCGCGATTCCGGGCCCTCGTCGAGGAGTGCGCCCGATGAGCGCCATCCGCACCATAGTCGATTGGAGTTCGAGGATAGCGCACCACCGCACGAGGGCGCTGCGCCTGCTGATCATCGGCGGCGTGTTGGCCTTTTGCGCCTACCTCGGCTTTCTCCCGCTCCCTATCTCGCCGCTCGTGCTGGCCGCCGGCCTGGGAGCGCTCCTCCTGGGCCTCCTCGCCCTGCGCTCGATGCCGGCGGCGCTGACCCTCCTGGTCGCCACCTCGCCCATCGCGGACCTCTCCATCTCCACAGGGACGCAAAGCCCCCTCCACTTCAGCCTGGTCTGGATCGGGCTCTGCACGGTGGTATGGCTGCTCCGGACGTTCCTCGAAAGGCGCCTGCGCCTGGCCCCTTCGCCGGCCAATCGCCCGCTGCTCCTCTTCAGCGGGGCCGCCCTCCTCTCCTGGCTGGCCGGCTACGCTTTCTGGAAGCCCACCGTACCCCGTCCCACGAACGCCCTGGCCGTTCAGGCCGGCCAGATCGCCATCTTTATCCTCTCCGCAGCGGCCTTTTTCCTGGCGGCCAGCCATCCGCTGCGCCCGCAGACGCTCAAGTTCTGGACGGGCATCGTCATCGCCCTGGGCCTCGGCGCCGTCCTGCTGGACCTCGCGGGCATCGGCCGGCCGGCCGGCGTCACCGGGGGACTTCTCATGTGGCCCTTTGTCCTGCTATGGGCGCTCCTGCTCTTCGTCCCCGACATGCCACCATGGTTGCGCGCTACGGGCTGGCTCAGCCTGCCGCTGTGGGGACTCTGGGTATGGCAGGTGGCCTTCGGCTGGAAAAGCGGCTGGTTCCCGACCCTCCTAGGGCTCGGTTTCCTCCTCCTCGCCCGATCCCGAACCCTGTTCATCGTTTTCCTCGCGGTCTGCCTGGTCGTGGTTATCGTCAACTGGGAAATACTGGCTCCCCTGACCTACCTCCCGGAGGAGCAGGGCGGCTCGCTCCTCCGTCCGGCCATCTGGTACGACGTCCTGCGCCTGGCAGCCCATTCGCCTATCCTGGGATTGGGGCCGGCCAACTACATGTACTATTGGCGTGATCCAACGTTTACGTCCTTCTCCCTCGAACGCACCAACTGGTGGGCCTGGTATTCCTGGGGCTATGCCCCCCCTTCCCACAATATGTTCGTCGATATCTTTGCCCAAACCGGACTGGTGGGGCTGGGGCTTTTCCTCTGGCTGATCGTTGCCTTACTGCGCCTGGGCCACCGGGCCGGTCGGGACCTGCCGGCCGGCTTTGCCCAGGCCTATGCCCGTGGGGTCCAGGCCGGCTTCCTGGCCCTGCTCGCCAGTTCTTTTTTCTTCGCCGACTGGCTGCTCCCTTTTGTCTATAACATCACCATCAAGGGCTTTCAGCATAGCCTCTATTCCTGGTTGCTGCTGGGATCGCTTGTGTCCTTGTATACCCAGTTGGGCAAACCGGCCTGAAAGTGGCGGCTTCGATATGACAGATCGGCCTCTCCTGAGCATCGTCATCGTCAACTATAACCAGGGCGACTACACGGCGCAGTGCCTGGATTCGCTGCGGGCGGCCGCGCCGGGCATCCCCTACGAAATCATCCTGGTGGACAATGCCTCGTCCGACGGCAGCCCCGACCGGCTGGCCGAACGCTACCCCGAGGTGCGCCTTATCCGCAGCCCGGAGAACCGCGGCATCGCCGGGGGCAACAACCTGGGTATCCGCGCCGCACGGGGCCGCTACATCCTGCTCCTGAACAACGATACCCTGGTCCTGCCCGGCATGCTGGAACGGGCCGTCTCCTACCTGGAGGAACATCCGGATGTGGCCGGGGTGGGTGGCAACCTGCTCAACCCTGACGGCTCTTTCCAAGCCGGCTATGTGGAATTTCCCTCGCTCTGGCAAGAATTCCTCATCGTCAGCAAAATCGGCCTTCTCCTGCGGCCTGGCTACCCTTCCCACCGGCCGGCCGAAAGCGAACGCGAGGTAGACTGGATGAGCACAGCCTTTATGGTCTTCCGGCGGGAGGCCTTAGAGGAGGTGGGGTTGGTGGATGAAGAGTACTTTATCTACTCCGATGAAACCGACCTGCAGTATCGGCTGAAACAGGCTGGCTGGAAGATTGTCTATTTGCCCGACCTTAAGACGATCCACTTCGGGGGAAAGAGCCTCGACCCCTGGCGTCGGCGGCACCTGGTCTACCGAGGAAAAGTGCTTTTTTTCCAGAAGCACTATGGACGTTGGAGGACGCTGCTCCTGCGCCTCCTCTTTGCCGGTGCCAGCGCGGCCAAACTGGTCTTCTGGGCACTGGCCTGGCTCACTCCCTTCTTGCGCATCCGGGCCGGCCGGGAACTGTGGTCGAACTGGCAGATATTCCGGTTGAGTTGCACTCCCAGGATGCGCTAGAACGTTCGAACCTGGACTCTGGCGAATCGTGCTGGGTGGGGAAAGCACACGCCAGGCTTCTCTGGAAATGTTCCTCCAACTGTATCGCAGCAAGGTCCTCTTCTTCCGCAAACACCGCGGCCGGCCGGCGGTCCTGGCCTACAAAGGGGTAGCCGAGGGCAATGCCCTCGGCTACCCGACGTTCGGCGTCGGAGACACCTCCTACCGGCGGGCGACGGGTAATTTTAACGCAAAGGGTCAACCTATTTCCCTGGAAAAATGAACCATCCCCCAACTCGCTTCAAAGATGTCGCCGTACCCGTTGCGCTGTTCAGGGCGGATGCAGGCATGAGGTCTAAGATGAACAGGGCCTCCGGAGGAATGGGGTCGGAAAACTATGATGCATCCTTGAAACCGGTGGGGCCATCGGCATTTCCCCCCAGTCCGCTGACTTTCCAGACTGAGCCGTCCTCACCTTGTTGCCCCCTGTGCAATTGTGCCGAGGTGCGGCGTCTTTTCCGACCCCGTCGCTCGCCCGGCCCGGTCGTGCAGTGCCACCACTGCGGGCTGGTTTACGTTTTCCCTGTCGAACAAGACCGGGCCATTATCCGCGGGCCGGTTATTCCCCGGGAACGGACAGATATGCTCACCAGCTGTGACCTGGCCGACCTGGTCGGCTGTTGGGAAATGGCCGATCTGGTGGAACGAGAAGCCGAGTGGCCGGCCATTCGGTGCAACGCCGAGAACGCCCTGTGGCGGTTGAGCCGGTACCGGCCCCCACCCGGCCGGCTCCTCGACCTGGGTTGTGGCTGGGGCCATTTCCTGGCCGTGGCCCGTGAGCACGGCTGGGAACCTTACGGCCTGGAACCCCTGGCCGGCCACGCCCTTTATGCCCGCGCCCACACCGGAGCCACTGTGATTACCGATGTCCTTCACGATGACACCTTTCCTACCGGATTCTTCGACGTGGTGACCGCCTTCCAGGTCTTTGAGCACCTCCCCGATCCGGCCGGCGACCTCGCTCGGTTGCACAATATGCTCAAAAGCAGCGGCGTGATCTTGGTCGAGGTCCCAAACATCGCTACTTGGAGCGTACGGCTACTGGGCCGACACCATCGCCATTTTGTGCCCGACCATCTGACCTTCTTCTCGCCTCGTACCCTGGCCGCCTTCCTCCGGAAGATGGGCTTCGAGGTGCTGGAGGTCTACCGGCCGACCCGCTGGATGACCCTGCACCACTTACTGGTAGTCTGGGGCAAGCGACTGTGGCCCGGCCAGGACCTCCACCTGCTGGACCGGCTGCTCCGGCGCACCGGCCTCCGGAACGTCCTGGTACCGATCAACCTGGGCGACATTGTCGCCGTGATCGGCCGGAAATGCGATCCGGCTATCCGGTGCGGATGAACTCCGGCACCGCCGCCTTGAACCGATCCAGGTCCACAAGGTCCTGCTGCAGGATCTCGTAGATTTGTGCCGGGTCCACTTCCCAGTACAGGTGCACCAAGCGGTTGTGCAACTTGGGTTGAGCCTGTCGAAACCAGCGTATCGAGACCCGCTTGTACGGGGCAGTTCGCCTTTGGGGCAAACTTGCCGGGGTGCGGTCGCCGCGCCCCGGCAAAAGCGGCTCGGTAGAGCCGGCCAGGGGTAAGCCAGGGTTACCTACAAGAATGGCGCGCCCCCAGAAAAAGGTGCCGTCCTGAAGAGCCCGCCCGGATGCTTCCCATACACCGCGTAAAGAAAGGAGCACCGATGGAATCCTCTTGGACATATCTGACTCAATTGCAGGCAATCCTCGCCGGCCTGCCCACCGAGGAGATCCGCCGGGCCGGAGAGATCCTCCTGGAGGCCCGCCGGCGCGGGGCCCAGGTCTTTACCCTGGGCAACGGCGGCAGCGCCGCCAACGCCTCCCACATCGCCTGCGACCTCTCCAAATCGGCCATCCGCCCGGACCTCCCCCGCTTCCGCGTCATCTCCCTCGTGGATAACGTCCCCCTGGCCACCGCCTGGGCCAATGACACCTCCTACGAGAACGTCTTCGCCGCCCAACTGGAAAACCTCCTCCACCCCGGCGACGTGGTCATCGCCCTCAGCGGAAGCGGCCGCTCCCCCAATATCCTGAACGCCGCCCGGCTGGCCCGCGAGCGCGGCGCCACCGTCATCGGCCTCACGGGGATGGACGGCGGCCACCTCCGGGAAGTGACCGATCCCTGCATCATCGTGCCCTCGGATTGCATGGAGCAGATCGAGGATGCCCACCTCATCATCGGCCACCTCCTGAGCATTTACCTGCGCGAATGCCCCATCGAGTCACCCGTGCCGGTTGCCACCGCCTGCCGACACGGGCCGAACGACGGCAATACGCGCGTGGATCGTTGATGGTGGAGCGTTGATCGTTCTATGCGCCGATTGAGGAGCACACCGGAGGGCGAGGCACCGATAAAGTACGCACCATCGGAGGGAACAAACGGCCGCGCTATCTACCGCCCGAGCAACTCGGTAACCCGCTCCACGACCTCGGCGGCCAGCGTAACCGCTTCCTCCGCCGCCCGACGGGTGTACACGTCCGCCGGAATCCCGTCGGGCAGGCTGCTGGGATAACGGGTAGGCACGTAATAGCCGTCCAGAATGCTCCAGGAACGGGCATATTCCTGAAAACCGGGATGAAAGCTTGCCGCCGCCGCACACAGCCGCTCCACCGAATGACCCAGGACCACTTCCTCCCCCTGGGCATACAGAAAGGCCTTCAGCGCCTTCTCCGCCACCTGCTGGGCCAGGAAACAGGCCAGGTGGTAGGCCCCCTGCTCGGCCAGATGGCCGGCCCAACGCAGGTCTTCAGCGGCCTGCCGGAGCCAGCGCCGACCCTCCTCCCGAGGCGGTTTTCTCATAGAGCACCTTTCCTTTCGCCAGGATACGCCGAAGAAAGCCGTGTTGCCGGTGGCGCTCGAACTCTTCCGGGGTATAGACCAGGAGGTCCACATCCACCGCGCTGTCCAGTTCGCGGTAAAGGGCGGCCGTGCGGGCGACAAAATCCAGCGGCGATTCCATCACCACCAGCAGGTCCAGGTCGGTCAGAAGGTCGGCCCGCCCCTCGGCGTAGGAACCGAACAGGATAACCCGCTGCACCTCGGGCCGCCGGGATAAAAGGGCCACGATTCGTTCCAGCGAGGCATCCAGGGCCCGCCGATACTCCGCCCGCTTCGCGGCAATCTTCTGAGAGGCCATCGGTCGCCTGTGTGCACAATCCACAAGGTACCCGGACATCATTCTACCACGGGTTCAGGGCGTTGACAACATGGTCTCTGGTAGGGAGAGGATCGCTTGCTTCAACGGCATGGAAGTTTCGTCTCCTCTACCTGAGCCAGGTCCTGCCCCACCCACCCGACGCCGGCCCTAAGGTGCGCAGTTACCACGTCCTGCAGCACCTGGCCGGCCGGACGCGGGCTAATCCGTGTTCGAACGGGCGATGATTCTCGTCTTCTGGGCTTCCCTGCTGTTCCTGGTCATCGTCGCCGTTCACCTGGCGCATCTCTACCTGCTGGCAGTTGGCGTATTTGCCCGCCGCCGCACCATGCCCGGTGGCGGCCACGATCACCGGTTTGCCATCCTCATACCCGCCCATAACGAGGAACTGGTCATCGGCCACACGCTGGAGGAATTGCAGCGGCTGAAATACCCACGCCACCTCTATAATGTATATGTCGTCGCCGACCACTGCACCGACCGCACGGCTGACCGAGCCAGGGAGGCAGGCACCATCTGCTTCGAGCGGCAAGAAGGGCTACGGGGGAGCAAAGCCGCAGCCTTGTCCTGGCTGTTCGGCCAGGTCCGCGCTACCGCCATCCCGTATGATGCTTATGTCATCCTTGATGCCGACACTTGGGTAGACGACGAATTCTTGAGATATATGGATGCTGCTCTAGCAGCCGGCCATCACGTGATCCAGGGCCAGCATCGTATCCGTAACCCGCACGATGGCCCTTACCCAGCGCTGGCCGCCGTGATGATGATCCTGGATAACCTTTTCCAGAACCAGGGGCGCAGCAACCTGGGCGGGTCAGCCAAACTCATGGGCGATTCGGTCTGCTTCCGGGCAGAAACCCTAGAGCGCTTTGCCTGGGCCGGCGACTCGCTGACGGAAGATTATGAGTTGCGCTTCCGGCTGCTCCTGGAAGGCGTCCGTATCCATTACTTGCCCGAAGCGATCGGCTACGGCGAGGCCCCGGTGAGCTGGACTACTGCCCGCCGCCAACGCGCCCGCTGGCTGGTGGGTACGCGCCAGGCCCGCCGGCGCTATGCCGGCCCCCTGCTGCGCGCCTTTCTGCGGCGGCCATCCTTTGCCCTGTTCGATGGCTTCCTGCAAACCGTGCTCCTGCCGTATTCCATGATGGTTCTCTTCACCGGCTTGGTCTGGGCCGTAAACATAGTTCTGGCATTCACTACGGATTTGGGGCTGGCCCTGGCTGTCGCTTGGAGCGCCGCTCTGCTCCTGCTGGCCCCGTATCCGGTCTTGGGGCTAATCTGCGCACGGGCACCGCGTTGGGCCTACCGCGCACTGGCCTTCGGCCCCTTTTTCATCCTCTGGCGCGCTGGAATGGACCTCCTGGTGCGTCTCGGCCTGAAGAAAACCACCTGGGTGCGGACGCCGCGCCGCGGTGAGGCCAAGCGATGAACGGGAGCGAATGGCCTCACCGCCGGCCGCTGCGTTTGCCGGGATACGACTACACCAGCGCCGGGGCCTATTTCGTCACCCTGTGCATCCGAGATCGGGAACCGTTGCTTGGCCGGCTGTGGCCGGCAAAACCGGTAGCGCTTGCCCACATCGCCGTTTCAGGATATAATAAAGGCCAGGTGTCTACCTGGGAGGAAACATGGCCGAAAAAAACCTTTCCTTGGAAGAACTCGGGCATCGCCCGATCGACCAGGTGCTTCAGGAAGTGGCGGAGACCGGGGATTCCCTTCTCGTCCACCTGCCGGAGGGCCGGGTCGTTCGAATCACCCCCCTTTCTCCCCTCCGCCCTCTGCCTGTCCTGGAGGGCTTTATCCCGGAAGGCTGGAAAGATGCCCTCTACGGTTCGACGACCCGCTGAGCAGGCCGCAACCTGTAGCCTCCTGGATGCCGGCATCTTCATCGGCGCCCTCCTCCGAGGCGATCCCCGCCACCTGGAGGCCAGGGCCCTGGTGGAAAGCGCTCGATACGGCGATCTGCCGGCCTGCACAACCATAGGGATCCTCTGCGAGGTCTACGGTGCATTGACCTGGGAAGGCGCTTGCCCTCCTCACGACCCGGCCGTCGCTGCCGAAGCCGTCCGGGTCCTGGTTGAGCCACCTTCGGCCATCCACATCCTGAAAGAAGGCTCTGAGGTCATCCGCCTGGCCCTCGAACTGGCCGCGACCCACCACCTGACCGCCCGACGGATTCACGATGCCCGACATGCCGCTGCCGCCCTGCTGGCCAATGTCCGCTCGGTGTATACCTACGATCTCCACGACTGGCAGGCCTTCGAGGGGCACGGCTTGATCATCGCCGGCCCTCCTTCTGTGCTCCTCTCCCGGTAACCTTCCCGTGCTCCGTATCCTGACCATCTTCGGCACCCGCCCCGAGGCCATCAAACTGGCCCCGGTCATCCGGGAACTGGAACGTCACCCGGAGCACATCGTCTCCCGCACCTGCGCCACCGCCCAACACCGCGAGATGCTCGACCAGGTGCTCGCGCTCTTCGGCCTCATACCCGACGTGGACCTGGACCTCATGCACCCGGACCAAACCCCTTCCCAGGTGGCCTCCGCCGCCCTGGAACGTCTGGACGCCCTCCTGGAGGCAGAACGGCCCGACTGGGTGCTCGTCCAGGGCGATACCACCACCGTGATGGCCGCCGGCCTCGCCGCCTACCACCGGCGTATCCGCATCGGGCACGTCGAGGCCGGCCTGCGCACCGGCGACAAATACCGGCCCTTTCCCGAGGAGATGAACCGCCGTATCGTCGACCACCTGAGCGACCTCCTCTTTGCCCCCACCGAGCAGGCCCGCCGCAACCTCCTGGCCGAGGGCATCCCCGACGAACGCATCCGCGTGACCGGCAACACCGTCATCGATGCCCTCCTCTGGGTGGCCTCCCTTCCCTCCGACACCGATCCTCCCGACACGCGAACGGGCGAACGTGCCCGTGCCAACGTGCGAACGATTTTCGTTACCGCCCACCGGCGCGAAAGTTTCGGGGAACCGCTCCGCCGCATCTGCGCCGCCCTGCGCACCCTGGCCCGCCGGGGCGACGTCCACATCCTCTACTCCGTGCACCGCAACCCCAACGTCTGGAATACCGTCCACGCCGAACTGGAAGGGGTGGCCGGCATCACCCTCCTTCCCCCGGTGGATTACCGCCAACTGGTCCGCCTCCTTCGGGAATGCACCCTGGTGCTGACCGACTCGGGCGGCATCCAGGAAGAGGCCCCCAGCCTGGGGAAACCGGTGCTGGTCCTGCGCGAGGTGACCGAGCGGCCGGAGGGCGTGGAGGCCGGTGTCGCCCGACTGGTGGGCACCGATCCCGAGCGCATCGTCGCCGAGGCCGGCCGCCTCCTCGACGACCCGGAGGCTTACGCGGCCATGGCCCGCCCCGTCAACCCCTACGGCGACGGCCACGCCGCCGAACGCATCGTACAGGCCTTGCTGGAGATCGGGTAAACATAAGTTTTCCGCAAACCATGTTGCCGCGAGATTCTTGGGAACTGGAGCAGGTACGTGAACGTCGGCTGCTCCTGAACCGTCTTGACACCTGGCTCTTCGAGGAGGTAAAGCCTTTCATCGGTGAGCGGGTCCTTGAGGTCGGTTGTGGGTATGGCAACCTGACCCAACACCTCCTTTCCCGACAACTTGTTGTGGGGATAGACATCTCTCCCTCCAGCATAACGACCTTTCAACAACGCTTTTTCGATCAACCCCGCGTCCACGGCTTCGTCTGCGACATCACCGACCCCAATGTGCTGGAACTTGCTTCCTGGCACTTTGATACGGCCATCGCATTGAATGTTCTCGAACACATCGAGCAGGAAGAACAAGCCCTGGAGCACATTTTCCAACTCCTTCAACCCGGGGGGCACTTTATTGTCATTGTTCCGGCTCTGCCTGAATTGTACGGGAGCATGGACGGCTCCATCGGGCACTTCCGCCGCTACACGGCAGAAAGCCTTCGACAGAGGCTGGAGCAAAAGTTCTCCGTTCACCGTCTGCGCTACTACAACCTCCTGGGCATCATCGGCTGGTGGCTGAACGGCAAGGTTTTACGCCGGAGAGTACCCCCGCAGGGGCAACTACAGCTATTCAATCTTCTTGTCCCCCTGATCCAGACAGTGGAACGGCACATCCGGATTCCAGTTGGTCTGTCTCTTGTAGCAGTCGCTCGAAAGGACATTCCTTGATCCAACGCGAGCATAGGTGGTTACTCTTAATTCTGGCCCTATCTGCCATCGTGCGGTTAGGGGCAGCCGCGTATCAAGGGGATCGCATAGAACCGCTACCCGGCACTTATGATCAGATTTCCTACGATGCCCTGGCTCGAAGTCTGCTGGCGGGACGGGGTTACTCCTTCCCCCAATCCTGGTGGCCCATCATCCCTCCCGACCAGCCAACCGCCTTCTGGTCCTTTCTCTACCCACTCTTCCTCGCCGGCACCTATGCCCTCTTCGGCCCGCATCCCCTGGCCGCCCGGCTCATCCAAGCCCTCATCGGCGGGCTTCTCCTGCCATGGCTCCTCTATCGCCTGGGGAAACGGCTCTTCGGCGGGCCGGCCGGCCTGGCCGCCGCCGCCGTCGGCGCCCTCTACGCCTATTTCATCTACTACGCCGCCACACTGATGACCGAGACCTTTTTCATCCTCTGCATCCTGGGAAGCCTGGAACTAACCTTGGCACTTGCCGAAAAGCCCTCCTGGAAGACGGCGCTCTTTCTGGGAATCGCCCTCGGCCTGGGCATCCTCCTGCGCCAGACCCTCCTCCTTTTCCTCCCCTTCCTCCTGCTCTGGCTCCTGTGGGCGGGCCGCGGGCGCATCCGCTGGCAACACGTCGCCCTGCCCCTGCTGGCGATCGCCCTGCTCATCCTCCCCTGGACGGTGCGCAACTACCTGGCCTTCGGCCGCTTCGTCCTCCTGAACACCAACTCCGGCTTTGCTTTCTTCTGGGCCAACCATCCCATCTACGGCACGCGCTTCATCCCCGTCCTTCCACCGGACGGCCCCTCCTACCAGGACCTCATCCCACCCGAGTTGCGCTCCCTCGATGAGGCCGCCCTCGATGCGGCGCTGATGCAAGAGGCCCTCGGCTTCATTCGGGCCGACCCCGGCCGCTATATCCTCCTTTCCCTGAGTCGCATCCCCGAGTACTTCAAATTCTGGCCCTCGCCCGAATCCGGCCTGATCAGCAATATCTTCCGCACGGGTTCCTTCGGGCTCTCCCTGCCCTTTATGCTCTATGGGCTCTACCTTTCCCTCCGCCGCCCTACCCTCACCCTCCTACAACCTGCAACCCTACTTTATCTTTTCATCGTCATCTACACCGCCATCCACCTCCTCTCCTGGGCGCTGATTCGCTACCGCCTGCCGGTGGACGCCGCCCTCATCCCCTTCGCCGGCCTGGCCCTGGTGGACCTATGGAAACGCCTGCCGAGGCAAGCGAAGGCCGCACGGCCCGCCTGAACGCCCTCCTGCGCGCGCTGCTCCGCGCCCGCCGGCAGCCCTCTTCGCCGGCCCCGGTGAGCGCGGCCGAGGCCATGGCGCTCGTAGACCAGGCCCGGGCCGAGGGCGTGGCCCCGCTCCTGTATGCCCGGGTCCACGGCCGGGCCGTCCTCCCCTCCGCGGCTGAGGAAAGGCTACGCCTGGCCTACCTGGCGAACGCCGCCCGTAACTTTTTCCTCCTTCGGGAACTGGAACGGGCGCTCCTGGCCCTCTCGATACAGGACATCCCCGTCCTTCTGCTCAAAGGCGCGGCTCTGGGGCCGGCCGTCTACGGCAACCCGGCCCTCCGCCCGATGGGAGACCTGGACCTCCTCGTCCGGCCGGCCGATGCTCCATGCGCCCTGGAGACGCTGGCCTCCATAGGCTACCGGCCCGTCCGTCCCCCCCTTCGCCCGGCTACCCTGACCACCGACGAATCCCAGGTATTCTTGCGCCACGGAGAGGTCAACCTCGAACTGCACTGGGGGCTGCTCGATTTTCCTCAGTACGCCCACCACCTGCCGATGGAAAAGATCTGGGCGGGCGCCTGCCCCATCTCTATCGGGACGGCCCGGGCCTGGATGCTGAACGCGGAAGACCAGATTCTCTACCTCTGCGCCCACCTGATGCTGCACCACGGCGAGGGCCGGCCTCGCCTCCTCTGGCTGCACGACATCGCCGAGGTGATCGTCCACGCCGGCGAGCAACTGGACTGGGCGGCCATCCTGGAACGGGCTGGCGCTTACGACCTCCTGCTCCCGCTCCAGCGGGTGCTCCCGCACCTGGCCGAGGAGTGGCAGGCGCCCATCCCGCCGGCCGTGCTGGAGCGGCTGCGGAAGGCCCACCCCTCGTCGGCCGAAAACCTCCTCCATTTCCGCCTGGCCGCCCACCGACGTTCGGTGGCCCGACGCTTCTGGGACCACCTGGCCGGCCGGCCGACCTGGTCCGGCCGCCTGCGTTTCGCCTGGGATAACCTCTTCCCCTCGCCGGCCTATATGCGAGAACGCTACGCCATCCGCCACCCCTTCCTCCTGCCGTTCTACTATCCGTACCGCTGGCTCCGGGGCCTGCGCAGCGCCCTGAGCCCCAAGCCCTGAACCCTTTCATGGACATCCTCTTCCTCACGCCCTACGTCCCTACCCCCATCCGCACCCGGCCCTATAACCTCCTCAAGGCCCTGGCCGGCCGTGGACACCGGATCGCCCTGTTCTGTGTCGCCCAGGGAGAGGGGTGGTTGGCCCGTTCCCCGGCTCCGGACGAAAGCGCTGCCCTGGAGGAACTGCGCGCCCTGGGCATCACGGTTCGCGCCGTCGTCCTCCCGCGCCTGCACTCCCTCCTGAACTGCCTGCGGGCCTTCCCCACGCCCCTCCCCCTCCAGGCCGTCTATTCCTGGTCCCCATCCCTGGCCCGCCTCCTCCATAACGCCCTGACAACACCCCCCGATGCCCCGGGCCCTGCACCCCACGCCCTGCTCCACATCGAACACCTCCGCGCCGCCCACTACGGCCTCCGGCTGCAGAAACAGACCCGCCTGTCCATTCCGGTGGTCTGGGATAGCGTGGATTGCATCAGTTACCTCTTTGAGCAATCCGCCCGGGCCAGCCGCAGCGCCTTCGGCCGGCTGGTCACCCGGTTCGAACTGGCCCGTACCCGCCGCTACGAGGCCCGTCTCCTGCGCGCCTTCGACCGCACCTTGGTCACCTCCCCGGCGGACGCCGCCGCCCTTGCCGCTTTGCCCTCTCCCCCCGCCTCACGTCCTGGGCCCTGCGCCCTGAGCCCTGAACCCTTCATCCTCCCCAACGGCGTGGACCTGGCCTACTTCCACCCCGATGACCTCCCCCGCCGGCCGGAGGTGGTCTTCAGCGGCAAGATGTCCTACCACGCCAACATAACCGCCGCCCTCTACCTGGCCCACGAGGTCATGCCCCGCGTCTGGGAGCGCCGGCCGGACGTCCAACTGACGATCGCCGGCAGCCGGCCGCCCCGCTCCGTCCGGGCGCTGGCCGGAGAGCGGGTGACGGTCACCGGCTACGTGGAGGACATCCGTCCCTTCCTGCGGCGCGCGGCCGTAGCCGTGGCCCCGATGCCTTACGGGGCCGGCATCCAGAACAAGGTGCTGGAGGCCATGGCCTGCGCCACGCCGGTCGTCGCCACCCCCCAGGCCGTCGCGGCCCTGCGGGCCCATCCCGGAACCCACCTTCGGGTCGGAGAGACCTCGGACGAACTGGCCGCCCACATCCTCGACCTCCTGGAGCACCCCGAGGCGGCCGAGGCCCTCGGCCGGGCCGGCCGCGCCTACGTCGAGCAGCATCACGACTGGCAGAGCGCCGCCCGGCAATTGGAAAACCTGTACGAGGAAGAAATCGCCCGGAAGGGCCTTGGCTCGGAGGAAGGTTGATGTCTCATACGGCCGAAACCGCCCCATTTCCCCGGGTGAAAGCCACGACCGAGGCCCGCCTGGCCCGGCTGGCCCGGGTCGGGCTGGTCTGGCTCGATGCCCTGGCCCTGGCCACGGCCTTCCTGCTGGCCGGCCTGCTGCGTTTCTACCTCCCCTGGTGGCCCTATTACCATACCTTTTCCCCCGCCTTTTACCTGCGTCTGGGGCTTACAATGCTTCCGGGCTGGATACTCCTCTTCGCTTCCTTTCGTCTCTATGACCCCGAGGAACTGCTGGGCGGAGTACAGGAATACATCGGCCTGATCAACGCCTGCACCATCGGCACCCTGGCCATCGTGGCCTATGACTTCCTGTCCCGAGGCGAAGAAGAGACGGTCTCCCGGGCCTGGCTGCTCCTGGTCTGGGCCCTCTCGATCCTCATCGCCGGCGGGACGCGCTTCGCCCTGCGGCGCGTCGTCTATGCCCTGCGCCGAAGGGGGTATTTCCTCCGGCCGGCCCTGGTGATCGGCGCCAACGCCGAGGGCCAGGCCGTCGCCCGGCAACTTCAGGAGGCCCCGAGCGCCTCCGGCGTGCGCGTCCTGGGCCTGGTGGACGATACACCCCCGAAGGAAACGTCCGGCCTGCCCCACCTGGGCGGCCTTTCCGACCTGCCCCGCCTGATCGGCGAACATCACGTCCGCGAACTGATCGTGGCCGGCACCACCCTGCCCCGGGAACAACTCCTGGACCTCTTTTTTCGCTACAACCAGGGCGATAACCACCTGACCATCCGCCTTTCCTCCGGTCTCTTCGAGGTTCTGACCACCGGCATGCGCCTGCGCAAGGTGGGTTACGTTCCCCTGGTCACGCTGGAGCGCACCCGCATCACCGGCGTGGACGCCCTCCTCAAACGCGGCCTGGACCTGGCCGGCAGCCTCGGCCTCCTCCTCCTGAGCGCGCCTTTGCTCCTCCTCATCGCCCTTCTGGTCAAAACGACTTCTCCCGGCCCCATCTTCTACCGCCGGCGGGTCCTGGGCCAGGGCGGCCGCACCTTCGATGCCCTGAAGTTCCGCACCATGTACACCAACGGCCCTGAAATCCTGGCCCGTTACCCCGAACTGCAGGAGGAACTCCGTCGCCAGGGGAAGATCAAAAACGACCCCCGCATCACTCCCCTGGGACGGATCCTCCGCCGCCTCAGCCTGGATGAACTCCCCCAACTCTTCAACATCCTGGTCGGCCAGATGAGCCTGGTCGGTCCGCGCATGATCTCCCCGGAAGAATGGCCCTACTACGGCAAATGGCAGCACAATCTCCTCACGGTCAAGCCGGGACTGACCGGCCTGTGGCAGGTCTCCGGCCGCTCCGATCTTTCCTACGAGGACCGGGTACGGCTGGACATGCACTATATCCGGGACTATACCATCTGGCTGGACCTGCAGATTCTGCTCCAGACCCTACCGGTGGTGCTGCGGGGGAAGGGGGCGTATTAGGGGAGATGAGAGGAGAGAGATGAGAGATGAGAAGGGAGAGGAGAGAGAAGAGAGGACAGAGGTGAGAGGGGCGAGAAGAGAACCTGTCTAAGGTTAGGAAGACGGATAGCAGGAGGCAAGATGAAAGGGGAAACAAACAGAGGCCAAGGGAGCGGAGCAAGAGCAGCATCTCCCCAGCATTACGAAGACCTGGAGGTCTTTCAGGAATCCCATCGTCTGGCATTGGAAATCTACGGAGTGGTGCGGTCCTTTCCGGCGACGGAGCGTTTTCGGCTGACCGACCAGCTCTGCCGGGCAGCTTCTTCCGTGCCGGCCAACATTGCCGAGAGCTTTGGGCGGCACACCCGCCCGGATACGATCCGCTTTCTCCTGATCGCCCGTGGTTCGTTGGAGGAAACTCGTTACTTCCTTCTGCTGGCTCGCGATCTGGGATATGTTCCTGCAGAAAAGGCCGCGCATCTCCGCGAGCGCTACGTAGGTGTCCGCCGCATGCTGAATGGTCTCATCTCCTACCAACGCCGCGCCATGAAATCTACACCCTGACACTTCTCTCATCTCTCTCCTCTCATCTCTCATCTCTCTGCTCTCATCTCTCTGCTCTCATCTCTCACCCCTCCGGAGCAACCGCATGATCATCACCCAAACCCCCCTCCGCGTCAGTCTCTTTGGCGGCGGCACCGACTTTCCCGAGTTCTACCGCCGGGAAGGAGGCTGCGTCCTCACCATGGCCATTGACAAGTACGTCTTTGTCATCATCAAGGCCCGCTTCGACGACCTGATCCGCGTCGGTTACACCCGTACCGAACTGGTAGAAAAGCCGGAGCAGGTCCAGCACGACCTGGTGCGGGAAGCCCTGCGCCTCACGGGCCTCTCCCGGGGGGTGGAAATCGCCACCATGGCCGACGTCCCGGCCCAGGGCACCGGCCTCGGTTCCTCCAGCGCGGTGACCGTCGGCCTGCTCAACGCGATGTACGCCTACCGGAACGATGCCCGGCCGGCCCTGGAACTTGCCGCCCAGGCCTGCCGAATCGAACTCGACATCCTGGGCCGGCCGATCGGCCGCCAGGACCAGTATATCGTCGCCCTCGGCGGGCTGCGCTTCCTGCGTTTCCTCCCGGATGACCGCGTCGAGGTGGAGACCCCGACCCTTTCCGAGGATACCCGCCGGCTGCTATCCGAGAACCTGCTCCTCCTCTATACCGGCCAGACCCGCGAGGCCGGCACCATCCTGGCCGAACAGCAGGCCAACATCCCCCATCGCCTGGAGGAACTGCGCGAACTCAAGGCCCTGGCCGAGGAAGGCTACCACCTCCTGCTCTCCGGCCGGGTGGACGAACTGGGCCGGCTGCTCGATGCCTCCTGGAAGGTGAAGCAGCGGTTGGCCTCCGGGATCGCCAACGGCACGATTCAGGCCATGTACGAGAAGGCCCGGCGGGCCGGCGCCCTGGGCGGCAAGGTCTGCGGCGCCGGCGGCGGAGGTTTCCTCCTGCTCTACTGCCCCTATGAACGCCAAAAGCGCCTTCGCCAGACCCTGGCCGGCCATCGGGAACTGCCCTTCGACCTGGAGCCGGCCGGAACCCGGGTGCTCCTCAACATATAGGGATCAGCCCAACGGCGTCGGGATTCTCCTCGACGCCGTTTTTTGTTTCTTCGCCCCCTCTATGCTATAATGTCCCCAAGAACAGGAACGACAACCCGCGTTACGGAGGCCGGAGTTGGCCGGAGAAACCAAGCGGCCCCCAAAAAGGCGAACGGGCTGGCCCTTTCGTCGAGCATCTCCTTCCGAGAAGAGGGGGGAGATGCCGGCCCCTTCGGGAGAACGCTGGTGGCAGGAAATTCGCCCCCAGGTATCGCTGGTGGCCCTGTTTCTGACCCTGCTCTTAGGCCTGGCCCTGCAATACCGCGTCACCGATGCCGACTTCTGGTGGCACCTGCGCACCGGGCAGTGGATCGTGGAGAATCGGGCCATCCCCTACACCGACCCCTACTCCTTCACGGCCGGTGGGCAACCCTGGATCGCCCATTCCTGGCTGGCCGAAGTCGCGATGTACACGCTGTACCGCTACGTCGGCCCCTTTACGCTACCCCTGTTACGGGCCCTGCTGGAGGTAGCCACCTTCGGCCTGCTGCTGAAGATGCTTTGGGAACGGTGGCCCCGATTGTGGGGAACCCTGCTCCTGATCCTCGTGGTTTTCTTCGCCTCGGCCCGGTTCTGGCTGGAGCGCCCCAATACCCTCAGCCTGGCCCTGTCGCTGTTTTTCCTTTACCTCTGGCAACGCTACAAATGGCACGGCCGCGCCGCCCTCTGGCTTCTGCCCCTCCTGATGGTTTTCTGGGCCAATGTGCACTCCGGCTTCATCTACGGGTTGCTCCTTTTGGCCGCCCTCTTCCTGGGGGAACTCCCGGCCGGCCGCACCTTCCCCGATCCTGCTCCGCTGGAACGCCGGCGCTGGCTGCGCTTCGGCCTTTTCTCCCTCCTGTCCATCCTGGCCACCTTGCTGAACCCCTACGGGCCGCGGCTGCTGCTCTACCCCTTCTCCTACTACCTGGGCGGCATCACCCTGCACACCGGTTTCGTCGCCGAATGGCTCCCACCGAACTTCCATGAATTTGGCAACATCCTCTTCGCCCTCCTGATTCTGGCGCTGATCGGGGCCCTGGCCTGGCGCAAAAGCGGCCCCGGGCCGGCCGAGACGCTGGCCCTGCTCCTTTTCCTGGGCCTGTCCCTCTCCTCCGTCCGGGCGGCCGGCGTGGCCATCCCGATGCTCGCCTGGTCCCTGGCCGGCATCCTGGGCCAGGGGGTCTCCCCCCGACCGACATCCCTCCGCCGGGGCGCCTGGCCCCGCCCGGGGAAAGGGATACTCTGGGCCTGGTACGGCGGCTCCCTGCTCCTCCTGCTCCTGCTCCTGGCCGCCATCGGCTACGACTTTGCCGCCTGGGGACGGGAAAGCGGTTTTGTAAACGAAAGCGACTACCCGCGCCAGGCCGTAACCGCCCTGGCCGATACCTTCCCCCCTTCCACCCGCCTCTTCAACAGTTACAACTGGGGAGGCTACCTCATCTGGCGCCTCTATCCGGATTACCCGGTGTTCATCGACGGTCGGGCCGACCTCTACGGCGACGCCCTGTTCCGTGACTACATGGCCGTTTGGCGGGCGGCTCCCGATTGGTCCCAGGTCCTGGACAACTATCAGGTGGAAGCCGTCCTCTGTGAACGCCAGGGACCTCTGGCTACGGTACTGGCCGAAAGCCGTTCCTGGCAAACAGTGTATCAGGATGATCTGGCCATCGTGTTTCGACGAGAATCGCCGACGGCAGGAGAAACGAGATGGAACCCCAGGTAGAAACCTCGAGCCGCTTGCAGGAGTTGATTCGCCAACTCCAGGGCGAAATGGATCAGGTGCGACGGGAACTGAATGAACTGAACGTCGTCATCCCCCAGAACATGGCCGAGGTGGAACGGCTGGCCCAGCGGGAACTCTCCCTCTCCAGCCGCTTGCGGGAAATGGAGATGAACCTGGAAAGTTACCCGCGCAGCGACATCCGCCAATTCTATCTATCCTTGCACGAGGTCCAGTTACGCCATTACATGATGCGCACCCAACTGGAACAGCAGCAGACCAAGCAAAAAGCCCTCCAGGAGCGCCAGAAAGAACTTCAGAACCTGGTGCAGGCCCTCTCGGAACTTTCCCGGGAAACCCGGCCCGCCGAATCTCGAGAGCCCACCGCAGCCGCCGAACAGGAGGTCATCGCCCGCATCATCCAGGCCCAGGAGGAGGAGCGTCAGCGGATCTCTCAGCAGATTCACGACGGCCCCACCCAGACAATGTCCAACCTGGTCCTGCAGGCCGAGGTTTGCGAGCGTTTCATGGATAAGGACCCTCAGGAGGCCAAGGCCGAACTGGCCAGCCTGAAGATGACCATCCACCATACCCTCCAGGAGATGCGCCGATTTATTTTCGACGTTCGTCCGATGATTCTGGACGACCTGGGCCTGGTGCCGACCCTGCGGCGCTATTTGCAGGATTTCGGGGAGCGCCACAACATCCAGACCAACCTGGTGGTGCAGGGAGGGGAAGGGCGGCTACCGAAACATATCGAAATCTCCGTCTTCCGGATCATCCAGGAAGCGCTGACCAACATTGCCAAGCATGCCCACGCTCCCCATGCCCGCGTGGCGCTGGAGATCGAACCCGGCCGGCTGACCGTGGCGGTGGACGACGACGGCGTGGGATTCAACGTGGAGGAGATGGAAGGCGGCCTCGGAAAAGGCGGCCGGCGCATGATGGGCATCGCCAGCATGCGGCAGCGGGTGGAGACGCTTCTGAAGGGTCGGTTGACCATCGAGAGTGCCCCCGGCCGGGGCACCCGCGTCATCGCTACCATACCGCTTCCGGAGGGGGGTACTACGTCGGAATAGTACCATATTCCTATTGACTCGCAACGGCAGTGTGGTATAATAAAAATGCCAGCCCCGCTGGGGGGCTGAGTATCTGAAAGAGAGGAGGTGAAACCGATGCTGCGACGCTTCTTCGCTCGCGAGAAGGGCCAGGGCTTGGTCGAGTACGCGCTGATCCTCTTCCTGATCGCTATCGTCGTAATCGCCGTCCTCATGCTGCTGGGCCCGCGGATCGCCGAGATCTTCGGAATCGTCTATAACAGCCTCCAGACGCAGCCGTAAGGACTGCCCGGCCCAACACGAGGAGCCCCCTCTCTCGGAGGGGGCTCCTTTTTTGTGCCATTTTGGGGGATCGGGACGAGACGCTTCCTCATCTCGGGGAACGGGGGCAAAAGAGTCCGGCCCCGGCATTTTCCCAGACCAACTCCAGCGCCGGGTCCGTCCGGGCCTGGGCCAGCAGGCCGGCCTGCTCTCCGCCCGCAGAGAGGTAGAGATAGTCCGGGGAGAGGCCGTACTTTTCCGCCACCTCGAGACAGCAGTCGGGTAACTGACACCGGCCCAACTCGGCTTCCAGGCGAAAGACGCTCTCGTCCTCGACCCATTCACTGCCCCAGACCACATTCAGGGTGGTTCGTTCGCTCAGGACGGGAAACCACTCGATTTCATTCCCGATGACCAGGAAGGTGGCTTCCGGTGGGGTGTGCTGGCGGATCCAGGCCATCATCGCCAGTTCATCGGTCGTGACCAAATCGGCCCGCTTGGTCAGATCCGCGCCCCAGGCATAGGCCCGGGCCAGCCCCCAGGCGAAGAGGACCAGGAGGACCAGGGCGCCGGCCGGCCGCCCGTTCCGTTCCGGCCGGCCGGCAACGCCAGGTAGGACCGCTTCTGTCAGGCCCCATGTGGCCAGCAGGGCCAGCGGCACGGCCACCAGGTAGCCGAATTCCCGAGGGATGGCATAGACGAGCACGCACCACAGGGGCAGAGACCACTCCCGGCGGGCCAGGAACAGGGCCAGGCCGATGAGGGCCAGGACACCCCAGGGCGAGAGAGGTAGCGATTGCTCAACCAGGAGACCCATCTTGGCCAGCAGGAGGGCGATCAAGCCGGTGTGTTGCCGGAAAAAAGTCCGGAAGAAGATGTCCGGGCCGTATCGAAGGACGACGGTAAGCCAGTAGGGAGCACTCAAAGCCAGGCCGATCCCGGCGGCTGCCAGAAGGTAATGCAGCGGCGCTCTCCGCCCCCCGGCGCGGAATAGCCACAGGACGGCTATGGAGACGGCCAGGCCGTAGGCTCCTCCTGGCGAAGCGGCGATGGTCAGCCCGATGAAGAGGCCCAGGAGGGCGCTCGCCGGCCAGCCCGGCCGGCGGTTCAGGCGCACCAACGCCCATACCCCGGCGATGAAGAGGGCGGTGCCCAGGCTTTCCACCAGCCCTTCGCCGGGCAGGTGCTCCAGGAAGGCGGCGGGGAGAAGGGCATAGATCGCCGTGGCCAACAGGGCACGACGCCCGCGCAGGAATTCCCGTGCCAGCAGGAAGAAGAGGCCCACGGTCAGAGTAGAAAGGATGGGAGGCAGGATGTTGACCAGGACAAAGGTGGGCACGGGCAAACAGGCTAGAAGCGCAGCCTGGAGGTAAAAGGCCAGCGGCGGGTAGGCGAAGGGGAGGCCGTTCAGCGTGTAGTAGGGGATGCGCTCCGGCAGGGCGAAACCGTGGCGCAGGATTTCCCGGGCGAAGAGGTGGTACAACCCACCCATGCCCAGAGGACGCTCCAGGGCCTGCGGAAACTGGAAGAGGGGAAGGAAGCGGATGAGGGCTCCAAAAAGCCAGATATAAACCAGCAAAAACTTCTCTTGCCCCTCCTCCTCGGCCTGGAGCAGGTCCATCTCGACCTCCGCAAAGGGGGCGGGTTGGCAACCCGCCCCCGCCCGTCGCTGAGGCTGAGGTCCCGGGCGTAATCAGATCACGCCCAGTTCCCGCCCGACCTTCTCAA
>JBMFNL010000013.1:0-20037 GCA_049970175.1 Chloroflexia bacterium | reverse complement strand
GGCTGAGGTCCCGGGCGTAATCAGATCACGCCCAGTTCCCGCCCGACCTTCTCAAAGGCCGCCAGGCCGCGGTCCAGGTCTTCGCGGGTGTGGGCGGCGGTGTTCATCACCCGGATGCGGGCCTGCCCGCGCGGCACCGTGGGGAAGCCCAAGGCCATGGCAAAGACGCCCTCTTCGAAGAGGCGGCGGGAGAACTCCATCGCCAGCGGAGCCTCGCCCAGGATCACCGGGACGATGGGGGTCTGGGTATTCCCGGTATTGAAACCCAGTTCCTGCATGCCCCGCTTGAAGTAATTGGCGTTCTCCCAGAGCCGCTGGACCAGTTCCCCCGACTCCGAAAGGATGCGGATGGCCGCCAGGCAGGCCGCCGTGTCGCCGGCAGTGGTGGCGCTGGAGAAGAGGAAGGGCCGGGCCTTTTGCCGGATATAATCCACCATGACCTTTCGGCCGGCAATGCAGCCGCCGACCACCCCCATGGCCTTGGAAAAGGTCCCGATCTCCACATCGAACTTGCCCTGGAGGCCAAAGTGGTGGACGATGCCGCGCCCGCCTCCCAGGACGCCCTCGCCGTGGGCATCGTCCACCATAGTCAGCACGCCGTATCGGGAGGCCACCTCGTAGAGTTTGTCCAGTGGAGCGATGTCGCCGTCCATGGAGAAAACGCCGTCGGTGATCAGCAGCCCCCGGCGATAGTTCGGCAGGTTCTCCCGAATCACGCGCTCGGCATCGTCGGGGTCGCAGTGCTCGTAGACGATGATCTTGGCCCCCGAGAGCCGGCAGCCGTCGATGATGGAGGCGTGGTTGAGGCGGTCGGAGAAGATGACATCCTCCTTGCCCACCAGCGGGGGGATGGCGGCCTGGTTGGCGCAGAAGCCCGACTGGACGTAGAGGGCGTCCTCGACCCCCTTGAACTCGGCGATGGCGCGCTCCAGTTCGAGGTGCAGTTCCAGCGTACCGGCGATGGAGCGGACGGCGGCCGGCCCGGCTCCCCATTCGTCTATGGCCTTTTTCGCCGCCTCCTTCAGACGGGGATCGTTGGCCAGGCCCAGGTAGTTGTTCGTGCAGAAGTTGAGCACCTTCCGGCCGTCCACGATCATATAGGCCCCCGGGGGCGAGCCGATGGTGCGGATGCGCACGAGCAATCCCTCACGGGTCAGGCGTTCCATTTCCTCGCGGATAAAGTCATACCTGTCGGTCATCATTCCTCCTCCTGGCTAACGGATGTCTGCCGGATCCGGGAACATCACCACCTTGCCCACCATCCGGTCGGCCGAGTCCATGGCGGCAAAGCCCTTCTCGAAGTCATCCAGCGGGATGCGGTGGGTGATGACGGGAGAGGGGTCCAGTTTCCCGGAGCGGAGCAGGCCGGCCATCTGGAACCAGGTCTCCCACATCAGCCGGCCGTTGATGCCCAGGATGCGCGCCCCCTTGAAGACGATGCCGCCCGCCAGGTCCATCTGCACCGGGCCGGAGGGGATGCCGAAGGCGGAGAAACGCCCGCCCTTGCGCAGGATTCTCAGCCCCTCGTCGATGGCGCGCTGGCTCCCGGTCATCTCCAGGACGACGTCCACGCCGATGCCGTCGGTGGCCTCGAGCACCGTCCGCACCACGTCGGTGCCCGGTTCGCTGATGTTGAGGGAGACGTCGCTGCCCAGTTTGCGGCCCAGTTCCAGGCGGAAGGGGTATTTGCCGACGTGGAAGATGGTGCCGGCACCGCTGGCACGGGCCACGGCCACGGCGTTCAGGCCGGCCGGCCCGTCGCCGATCACGGCCACGCTCAGCCCGGTGACCGGCTCGGCCAGGACGGTGTAGACGGCGTTCCCCAGCGGCTCCATAATGGAAGCAATCGCCGGGTCCAGGTCCGGGTCGTTCTTCCAGGCCACGATCTCGGGGATGACGGCGTATTCGGCATAGGTGCCCGGGGTATCAATGCCCAGAATCTTGAGGTGGGCGCAGATGTGCTGCTGGCCGTTGCGGCAGACCGGGCAGACGGTACAGGGGATGTGGCTTTCGGCGGAGATGAAATCACCTTCCCGAAGCAGGGTAACGTCGCGCCCCTTGGCCACCACATGGCCGCAAACCTCGTGACCGACCACCAGCGGCGGTTTGATCCGGCCGGCCGCCCATTCGTCCCAGTGGTAGATGTGCCGGTCGGTTCCGCAGATGGAAGTGGCCTTGACCTTGATGAGAACGTCTCGGGGACCAGGTTCGGGAATGGGGATCTCCACCATCTCCAGGCCCGGGCCGGGCCGGGTCTTCATCACGGCTCGCATCGTCTTCGGCATCTTTGCCTCCTTCATCGTTAAGGGCTCTTCGTCGAAGCACTGCCTTACGGTGGCTGAATAGCGAAAAAATTATAGCACAGGGGTGCAAAGTGCGCAAACGTGGGCGTGAGCGACCATAAAAACCTCCGTGCGGGCCTGCGCCCGCCTCGGTCAGCCGAGATTCACTTCTGAGCAGGCCAGTGCCAGGTAAACTCCGGCCGGGGGCAGTGTGAGGAGAAAACTCGTGACGGTTTTGATGCCGCCCAAGGGGGAAACGGCCTGGGCCAGAGAGGCAAAAGCCAGGGCCCAGGCGGCTACCACAACATAGCGAATAGGTCGGGAGAGCCGGCCCTCCTGCCAAGCAGCCAGGAGCAGGAAAAACGGCAGATACAGGAGCACCTGATAGTACACCCAGGAGAGTGGGGAAAGCAGGAGGACGGCCGCAGTAAAGAGGGCAAAGTGGCGATCCAGGGAGGTGGGGAGAGGGGCATCCTTCCAGGTCAGGGCCAGGGTCCCTCCCAGAAGGCCCAAAGAAAGGACGGCTGCCAGACCGTCGCGCAGCCATGGCTGCCCTCCCAAAGGTGGCCAAAGGGCGGCGGCCTTGTGGATGCTTCCCCAGATGGAGGCGTTGCCCCAGAGCGGATAAAAGGTTGAAATATCGTGTCGCAGCACCTCCAGGTAGCGCAGGTAGGAGGCGGGACCGGCCGCGAGTCCGGCCAGGAAAACCAGTCCCAGTCCACCGACCAGGGCGGCGATAAGCGCCCTCCAGGCCCGCCGTTGGAGCAGGAGGAGCAGGAACAAGAGCGGGTACAGGCGCAACACGCCGGCCAGGACGAGGAGAAGGCCGGCCGGGATTTCCCGCCCCCGCCGGAGGGAAACCCAGGCGCCGGTCAGCAGAAGGAGGATGAAAAGTTCCGTGTGGGCGTAGAGCAGATGAAAGGAAAGGGGAGGAAAAAGCAGGACCAGGCATCCCAGAATGATCCAGAGCGGCGGCGACCAGGGGGGGCGAACCTCTCGGGCGATAAGCGTCAGCGTCCATCCCAACGCCGCGAGGGAAAGGAGTTGCCAGATTCCCCAGGCAATCGGGTAGGGGAACAGGGCCAGAGGGGCAACGGCCAGGGCAAAGGTGGGAGGAGCCACGGCGTAGTCAACAAAGTAATCGGCAAGGCCCAGAGAACGGGCGGCCTCGCGGAGACCCTGGTAAAAATCCTGCCCCCGCCAGAGTTTCTCAGCGGTCAGGTAATACCAGGGAAAGTCCCTGTCCTGGTGGAGGTTCGGCCATTCCTGGAGTTGCCGAACCATTTCCCCCAGGAGCAGCCCGGCGTAAACCAGGGAGAGACCAAGAAGCAGAAGGCTTCCCAGGAGGAGAAGGCGTGCCGGTTTTCCGGTAGTGGGCGCGAGCGACATGGCTTCCTCCGTCGTCGGGCTCCTGGAATCCGTCCCCCCTCACATAGCCGCTTCAGATGGAGGCCGTTTCCCCCTTCGGCGGCGAAAGGTGGGCGATCAGTTCGGCGCAGGACAGGATGGGCACGCCCAATGCGGCCAGGTCGCGCAGATTGGCCGACTGCACCTCGGGGTTGGCCGAGGAGGTGCCGTCGCTCAGGAGGACGACCTCATAGCCCAGGGACGTGGCATCATAGAGCGTGGCCCGGACGCAATTGGGCGTCTGCGTCCCGCCGATGACCAGCGTCCTCACCCCCAACGCCTGGAGCCACCCGTGCAGTTCGGTGCCCAGGAAGGCGCTCCAGCCCCGCTTGACCACGACCCTTTCCTCAGGAAGCGGAGCCAGTTCGGGGATAAACTCTGCCCCCCAGGAACCCGGCAGACAGAAGCCGCCTAGCCGTCGGAAGGCCTCGCGCCGCACCGTCTCCACATCGCTGCCGTCGGGACGATGTTCCCGCCGCACGTGGATGGCCGGAAGGCCGGCCTGTCGAAAGGCCTGAAGCACCGCCACCAGGCGCGGCACCGTCTCCGGCGCGCCCGGAACGAAGAGTTTGCCCTGGGGGTGGACAAACTCGTTCTGCATATCCACCAGCAACAACGCCGGCGAGCAAAGCATCGTTGCGCCTAGGGGGACCTGCGCCTGAACCACCCCATCGCGTTGGCCAGAAGAAGCAGCCCGACCACGATCAAGACCAGGGGCCAGCCCATGCTCGAGAGGACGCCCCATCCGGGAATCTGGGTCAGTCCCACCAGGACCAGGATGCCACCGGGAATCAGCGGCCACCAGTGAGTCGAGCGGCGGTAGAGGAGGTCGATCCCGTAGATGGCGAGAAAGCCCAGCCCCAACCCCAGCACCGTGAGGCCGGCCTTCAGGACGCTTTCCCCGGCGGAGCCGAGCGCCAGGCCCAGCAGAAGGCAGCCGGGAATCAGCAACCCGTAAAGGCGGCGGGAAAAGTACCCAACCAGGAAGGCGGCCCCGAGCAGGCCAAGGATCAGGGGTCCCATAAGCCGGATGCGGAACAGGTTCACGGCCAGGAACCCCAGGCCGATGAGGATCGAGGCCGATGAATTGTTGCCCATCACTTCGGCGCGCCATGGTCTCTCCTTTTGGGTCAGATATACTCGGTTCACGGAGGCACATTATCACTCCGTTTAGCGAAAATTGCAAATTCAGGGAAAGAGCACTCCCCGCGGCCTCGAACCTGTACTTGACGAATCGGGGAAAAGGCGGTATGCTATAAACACGGGAGTGAACGGGTCCCGGTGGGCCCCGCGGTCTTCAAAACCGTTGTGGGGCGCTGGAAGCGTCCCGGGTCGGTTCGACTCCGACGCACTCCCGCCTTTTATCATCCGGCCGGGACAGCCGATACGAACGGGCAGAACCGTGTACTTACTCGGTTCGTTCCGGCCAGAAAGCGCGGGCCAGCAGGCGATAGGCCGGCCGATTGGCCGCCCGGTAGGCCGGCGAGTGGTGTACCGCCGGATACCCCTGCTCCTCCAACCAGGCCGCCAAAGCCCGCACTTCGGGCAGCGGAAATTCCTCCCATAGGCCGGACTGGCACTGCTCTACGAAGCGGGCCCAGACCTCCCGCAGTTCCTCCACCGTTCCCCAGATTTGCCCGGCCGTCTTCCGACAGGCGGCCAGCAGGCGTTCCAGGTCGCCGCCGCGCGCCTTGAAGGGGCGCAGGTTGATCCGGCCCAGTTCTCCGTCGGGACGAACTTCCTCCCAAAGCGGTTCGTTCGCCTCGGCCGGAAGGGCAGCATACTCGGCCCGCAGCCGGTCGTCAAAATCGGCCGAGGCCACCAGGTGTTCCGGCCCCAGTACTCCCTGGTACAGGAGTTTGTACACATCGCAAGGGGCCATCGCGCGATGTCGAGCCAGATGGCCGGCGATCAGGCTGCTCAGCGCCCGTTCATCCCACATCTCTGCCTCCCGGACGGCTGCCTGCAGGGTACCAGAAAGCCGGCCGTTTGTCAAAAGGCCCGGTTGCATACCCAAGCCGGTTGTAGTACCATACGGCTGCGTGACCGCCGGTTGTGTGAGGAGGGTCGGTGAACGTTTATCTGGTCACCCTGGGGTGTCCCAAAAATGAGGTGGACAGTGCCGGCATGGCGGCGCTGTTGCGCCGGGCCGGCTACACCCTGGTGGATGAGCCGGAGGAGGCCCAGGCCCTCATCGTCAACACCTGCGGCTTTATCGCCCCGGCGCGGGAGGAATCGCTTCGGGCGGTGGAGGAACTGGCCCGCAGGAAGCGGCCCGGACAGGTGCTGGTAGCCGCCGGCTGCATGGCCGGCCGCTACGGCGCACCCCTCCAGGCCGTTCCCGGCGTGGACGCGCTCCTTCCAACGGAACGCTGGGGAGAAATCGCGGCCCTCCTGGCCCGCCTGCTGTCCAAGGCACCCCGCCCTCCGGAGACCCCCCCGCCCGGGGCCGGCCTCAGCGCCATCAGCGGCGCCAGCGCCTACCTCAAGATCGCCGAGGGCTGCTCCGCCCGCTGCGCCTTCTGCACCATTCCTCAGATCAAGGGGCCGTACCGGAGTTTTCCCCGGGAAGCGCTGATTTCGGAAGCCCGCGCCCTCCGGGAACAGGGGGTCCAGGAGATCATCCTGGTGGCCCAGGATACCACCTTCTACGGGCGCGACCGGGGCGAAGCCGACGGCCTGCCGGACCTGGTGGAGGCGCTCCTCCGGGCCGTGCCGGATCTACCCTGGCTGCGCCTGATGTATACCTTTCCGAGTCACATCTCCCCTCGCCTCATCGAGGTGCTGGCTTCCTATCCCCAGATTTGCCCCTACCTGGACATCCCCCTGCAACATGCCCACCCGGCCGTCCTGCGACGCATGGGCCGGCCGGACAACGTCGAGGAGGTCCGGGCCCTCCTGCACCGCCTGCGGGAACGCCTCCCCGAACTCGTCCTGCGCACCACGTTCATCGTGGGCTACCCCGGCGAGACGGAGGACGAGTTCCAGACACTGTGCGCCTTCCTCCAGGAGGAAGCCCTGGAACGCGTAGGCGTCTTTCCCTACTACCGCGAGGAGGGCACACCGGCCGCCCGCCTGCCCAACCCGGTCCCGCCGGAAGTGGCCGAACGGCGACGGGATATCCTCCTCCGCCTGCAGCAGAAGATCGCCCGACGTTGGGGCCGGCGCCAGGTGGGGAAAACGGTGGAGGTGCTGGTCGAGGGCGTGGGGGAAGACGGCCTGGTGGTCGGCCGAACCCGCTGGGATGCCCCGCAGGTGGACGGCCTGGTGCTGGCCCAGGGGCCGGCCCGGGTGGGCGAGATCGTCCCCGTACGCATCACCGCCGCTTCCACCTACGACCTGTGGGGGGAGGTCGTGGAACGTTGACCGTCTTGGGGCCGGAGGGTCGTGAGTCGAAAGGCTAGGCCGCCTGCCGGGCCAGGACATGGCGCAGGTACTCCAGGCCTTCGGGGCGCTCCCGGGAGAGATACTCCACCAGGTACTCCACGGTTTCCCGGCCGAACGTTTCCAGGAGGCCGGAGAGCACGGAACGCACCACCCAGCGGTCGAATTCTTCCCGGGTCATGGTCGGGCGATAGAGGTAAGCCATCCCCCGGCGGGTTCTCCGGAGAAAGCCTTTTTCGGCCAGCCGGGCCATCGTCGTCATTACGGTGGTATAGGCCAGTTCCCGCTTCCGGGAGAGCAGACGGTGAACTTGTCTGACCGTGGCCTGACCCTGCTGCCAGACCAACCACATCACTTCGGCCTCCAGCGGCCCCAGAACCTGCCCCAAGCCACGTTGCCGAGGGTCAAAGTGCAAACGCATCCGAATCTCGCTCATATTTCCCTCCAGAAGTTCTTACAAACAAGTGTACTACAGCCGGTCGGAAATCGGCCGGCCGGGAGGTTACAGAAGGATTACACGGGCCGGGGTCGGCCGGCCCCGGCAGCCCCCAGGTGGTGGAGCAGGCCGGCCGGCCTGACCTCTGCTGATCACTCGCTCGGGCGCGGCGGCTTGACGAAACGCGGGGCTGCCGATATAATCCCCTCTGCCTGGAACGGTACAGGCGACAGTGACTTGCCGTTTCGCGTCTTGTGGGCGAATACTGGACAGCATAAGCGAGGATCGGGGATGAACAAACGGAAAAAAGTGGCGATGCGCAAGCACAGGAAGCGGATGCGGCGGTTGGAAGAGCGCCGCAAAGAAGCGATCCGGGCCGGCGCCCCGCGCCTCTCCAAGGGCAGGCTGAAGCGGCTGGCCGGCCCGCCCATTCCCCCGTTGCCCCGCTAGGGCCGGCCCGACCTCCCGGCCGGCCCTGGCGGCTCCAGGGCAAAGATCCAGACCCCATTCCGCCTATAGCGAAGGCGAAAGTCCGGAGAAGAAAGCAACTTCTCCGGCGTGAGCGCCCCGCCATAGCGCCCCAGATAGACATGGGTAATCCCGTGGCGGCGCAGCAGAGCGGCCAGCGTCCCGGCATCGGGGCTTTCCATCGCCTCCCGAGCCACCGTATTGACCTCCTCCACATAGGCCGGCTCGCCCAGCCCGTAAAGGGCCGGCGGCGGCCAGGTGCGCCGACCCGTCAACGGGGAAATCCAGGCCCCCCCATCGCTCCCGGCATAGACGGCGTTCATCCATTCGTAGGCGTTGATCAGGAAACAAGCCTGCGGGTCGGTGTTGGCCCCGATCCAGGCCATGGCCTCCAGGTCGGCCCGGGAGAGGAGGGCCGTGCGTGCGTGGACGACGTTGCGCAGTTCGTAGGCCCCCCACAGGCACAGCCCGATGAAGAAAAGGGTCCCGGCCCAGCGTAGCACGGGAACACGGAGTCGGGGGCCCAGGGCCCGGGCCACCCCTCCGACCATCAGGGCTGCGGCCAGGGCCAGAGGTATATAGAGGGCGATGCTCACCGACAGCCCATCCATCACGCCACCGATATGCAACCCGATCAGGGAAGGCTTGGCCAGGAGGGGCAAAAGCCCCACCCAGAGGAAAAGGAGGGAAGCCTCCCGACGTCGCCAGAGCAGGGCCAGAACGGCCCCGATGAGGGCGACCCGGGCCACCGGTTTCCCCGGGCCGAAGAGGACATAGTACAGGGTGGTTTCATCGGTAGCGGCCGGCCACTGCCGGAGGGCCGGCAGCCACAGATGCCGGATGGAGGGAAAGAGCCAGAACGAGGTCAGGAGCATAACGGCCGCTACCACTCCCAGGGCCCGGGCCCCGAGGTGGACGAGGGAGCGGGCCTCGTAGCGTCGCCTGAAGGCGGCCTGCAGGAGGATGAGGAAGGCCAGCACGGCCAGGAAAGCGGCCACCCGCAGGTGCGTGAGGAGGAGGCCGGCCAGGAGCACGGCCGAGACCCCTGCCAGCCCCCAGTGCCAGGATCTCCGGAAGAAAAGCCGTTCCAGGAGCACGGCCCCCACGGGCAAAAGGAAGAGGCCGGCCATCTCGGTGTAGCGGCTCCAACTCACAAAGTAGGCCGGCAGGAGCGATAAAGCCGAGGACACGGCCATGGCCCCCAGCCCGGCCCAGACGCTCCCTCCCCAGCGTTTCCCCAGGACGTAGAGCGGTAGCCCGGAAAGGCCGCTCAGCACCTGCCCCAGGAGGAGCAGGGCCTGCGAGATGGGCAGCCCGGCCATCTCATGCAGGACGGCCACCAGGCTCTGGAAGCCAAAGTGGTAGGTCGCCGGGGCCGCCTGGACATAGGGCAGGTAATCGCCGGGGATGGCCCCGCGCTCGACGATCAGGCGGGTTAGAAGGGCGTGGTGGACCGCATCCACCCAGAGCGGCCCCGCAAGATCCAGGGCATGGACGGCCCGCAGGGCCAGGCCGGTGCCGACGATGCCGACGGCGGCCAGAAGCGGCGCGGCCATCCCCCGGCCACATCCTCGCCAGCGCCCTCGCCGCAAGTCATGAAGAAACAGGCCCAACGAGAGCCAGGCCAGGAGTGCCCCGCCGGCCCGGACGGCCCACGGGCTCAACCGCAGCGGCGTCTGCGAAAGGAGGAGCAAAAGGACCGGAACGACGGCCACGCTCAACGCCAGGGAGATGCCCAGGAGGGCCAGGGGGTCCTCCTCGCCGGAGCGGGGAAGGAGCCGGGCCAGGAGGTAGCCCGGGGAAAGCAGCAGGAGAGCCAGGCACAGGAGGGAGAAAAGGCCCTCGCCGGCCTGCCGGAGCAGGCTGACGGTCGCCTCCGCCACCCCCACTTCGTAGAACGCCCAGAAGTTCAGGTCGCCGGGTGCCGGCCGGCCGTCGCGCAGGAGGGTTCCCTCGGGGTACAGGTCGGAGGTGTGGGCCCAGAGGGTAGCCCGGGCCGGTGTGGCCGCCTGCGGCGCCGAGGCCAGGAGGAAGTAGGTCCGGCCGGCCGAGTCACCCTGTGGGGGAAGGCGCAGCCGGAAGGAGCGGTTATGGGACTGTTCCTCCGGGAGAACGGTCGTCTGGGTGATGACTTCCCGGCAGGCGGAATCGCGGCACAGGCGCAGTTCCAGGGGAACGGCCGGCCGGCCGCTCTCGGGGCCGTAATCCACCAGCACCACCTCGACCCCGCTCAGGCCGTTCCGGGTGGGGATGAAGGACTGCCCGACCGTGTGGAAGGCATAGAGGTCCCCGGCCGGGATGCCGGCCGACCGCTGCTGGGCTTCCCCATCGGCCTTTTCCACACATCCGGCCAGGAGGAGCACAAAAACAAGCAGCCCTGCCAGCGGCAGGAACTGCTTACGGAAACGGGAGGAGGGAAGCCGGCAAACGGGCGACATCTAGGGGGTGGGATAAGGGGTTTGGTCCGCTGCCGGAGCCGGGTACCCCCCGGCAGGGGTGGCGGCCGGAACGGGCGTCCGGGCCGGGGTAGAGGTGGTGGCGGCCGGTGGGGTGCCGGCTTGGGGCGTCGCCGTGGGCACCGGTGTCCCGGCCGACTCGCAGGCAACCAGGAGGAGGAGCAAAAGAAGGGTCAAGAGCCAGCCCGATAGAAATTTTCGCGTCATTATCCTCACCTCGTTCCTATTCTCAACGGCCGGCGCTTATCATAGTACAGGAGCGCTTTTTTGTCAACTTCCTTCCGAAACCGGGCAGTTTTGCCCATCGTAGTTGCAATATGGAGGTTTTGGGGTATAATAAAATAAAGCCGCCGGAGGGAATGACATGGCCATTGAGGTGGAAATCTACACCGCGGAGCATATCATCCGCGGGATGCTGGAGACGGCCGGGGAACGGCTCTCGGATGTGCTCAACAACAAGACCGAGTCGGCCATCTACCTGGGCCGGGCCCAGGTGAGCCGCCTGCTCAACGTGGCCAAGGCTCCGCCCATGCAACTGCCGCTGGTGCGGGTGGAGAAAAGCAGTCTCCTCTTCGCCATCCCGGTGGCCGAACGCGACCTGACCCACAAGAGCCTCTATCGGCGGGCCAGCCGGCTGGAATATCCGGTCGTCGTCTGCCTGCCCAACTTTGAACTGCGGGGGGTCATTCACCTGAGCGAGCGTCTGGACGTCCGCCGGGTCCTGGTGGTACGCCCGGAGGATTACATCCCCCTCACCGATGCCACGGCGACCTACGTCCTCTATCCCCAGGTGACGATTCGGGCCGGCACGATCGTCTTCAACAAGGCCCGGGTGACCTTTTTCGGCGAGCAGCCGGCCTCCCCCGAACCCCCGCCGGCCTAGCCCGAGCATCGCCAGGGAAACAGCCCCACGCATGTTTCCCAAGGAGAACGAGATGGATGTGGCCATCACCGCCCAGGAATTGCGGAAAACCTACGGGGGTCTCTGCGCCGTGGACAATATCTCCTTCCAGGTCTATGAGGGGGAAATCTTCGGCATGGTTGGACCCAACGGGGCCGGCAAGACCACGACCATCGAGTGTGTGGCAGGGCTGCGCCGGCCCGATGGAGGGGAGGTGCGCGTCCTGGATCTGGATCCGCAGCGGGACGGCCGCGCGCTGCGCCAGATCATCGGGGTGCAACTCCAGGAATGCGCCCTGCCGGACCGGTTGCAGGTGAGGGAAGCCCTCTCGCTCTTTGCCTCGTTCTACGAAAACCCCCTCCCGCCCCAGACGCTCCTGGAAGAACTGGGCCTGGCCGAAAAAGCCCGTACCCCCTTTGCCAAACTTTCCGGCGGCCAGAAACAGCGCCTCTTCATCGCCCTGGCCCTGGTAGGCAACCCCCGCATCGTCTTTCTGGACGAACTGACCACCGGTCTGGACCCCCAGGCCCGGCGGGCCATGTGGGACCTGGTGCGGGAGGTGCGCGAACGGGGCAAGACGGTCTTCCTGACCACCCACTACATGGAAGAGGCCGAACGGCTCTGCGACCGTGTGCTCATCATCGACCACGGCCGCATCGTGGCCCTGGATACCCCGGAGAACCTCATCCGCTCCCTGGGGGCGGAAAGCCGGGTGGTCTTTTCCTGCGAGGAAGCCACCGACAAGATGTTGGAAGCGCTACGAGCCCAGGCCGGCGTCACACGGGTGGAGCGCTCCGGCGAGCGGGTGATCGTCTACGGACGCGGCGAAGGGCTGGTGGCGGCAGTAGTGAACGCCCTGGGCGCCGCCGGCCTTTCCTTCCGCGACCTACGTACCGAACAGCCCAACCTGGAGGACGTCTTCCTGACCCTGACCGGGCGGGAAATGCGCGAGTAGAGGAGGTCTCATGCGTGGACTGGCTCCGCTGATCTGGACCCAGGCCAAACTCTACCTGCGGGAACCGGTGGCCACCTTCTTCACCATCTTCTATGCCCCCCTGATGCTCATCCTCTTTGGCTCCATCTACGGCAACGAGCCGAACCCGATGTTTGGCCGCCGGGGGACCGTCGACATCAGCGTGCCGGCCTATATGGCCCTGGTCGGCGCCTCGGTGGGATTGATAGGCCTACCGATTGCCATCGCTACCGAGCGAGAGAAAGGGATATTGCGGCGCTATCGGGCCACACCTCTGCATCCGCTGGCCTACCTGGTCTCCGATGTGGTCACCTATCTGGCCATGACCCTGCTGGGTGTACTGCTGCTCGTCCTGGTCGGCCGGGTGGGCTGGAACCTGCGTTTCGAGGGCAACGCCCTGAGCATGCTGGGCGGCTTTGTCCTGGGAATGCTCTCCATCTTCGCCTTCGGTTTCCTGGTGGGCTGCCTATCTCCCACCGCGCGCATCGCCCAGACGGTGGGGATGGTGCTGGCTTTCCCGATGATGTTCGTCTCCGGGGCGACGATCCCCTGGGAAATCCTGCCCGACGGTGTTCGGCGGGTGGCCGAGTTCGTCCCCCTGACCCACGTGGTCAGGGTGCTGCGGAAGTTGTGGGCCGGCGGGTCGTGGGAAGAGGTATGGGTCTCGGCGGTCGTGCCGGCGGGTGTCCTGATCGTGAGTTCGGCCCTTTCGGCCCGCTTCTTCCGGTGGGAGTAGGGGGCTACCTGGAGTCGGCGGATTTGGGTACGGACGGCGGGTTGACCTGGCTTGCGCTGGCCGGCCTCCTTCTGGTGCAGGCCTTGCTCTCGGCGGCCGAGGTGGCCCTTTCCTCCCTCGCCGGACGCGCGGAACTGCGGCAACGGCTGGAGCACGCCTCCGGGAGCACGGCGCGGCTTCTCCTGCGCCTGGGAGAGGAAAGCACCCGCCTGCTCACCACCGTGCGCCTGGGGAGCGCCCTGGCCGGCCTCTTTTCCGCCGCCCTCGTCGGCCTGGAATTGGCCCCCGACCTGGCGGCCGGCCTGGCCCTCTCCCGCGCCTGGGCCCTGATCCTGAGCGTGCTTTCGTTGGCCGGTGTCCTGCTCCTTCTGGGCTACCTCCTGCCCCGGGCCCTGGCCGTCCGCTTTCCCCTGGGCGTGGGCCGTCTCGTTGCCTGGCCGCTGTACCTCCTGACCCTGCTCTTCCAACCGCCGGCCTGGCTCTGGGGCATCCTGAACCGGCTGCTGGCCCGTCTCCTGGGCGGGGCGCAGCCGGCCGCCCCACCCTACGGCCGGGAAGAGGAAATCCTGACATTGGTGGATGCCGCCGAAGAGGGGGGAGCCATCGCCGTCGAAGAGAAGGAGATGATCAGCGGCATCCTGGAGATGGGGCGGACGCTGGTGCGCGAGGTGATGATCCCGCGCACCGACATCGTGGCCCTGGACGTGGAGACCCCGCTTCTGGAAGCCCTGGAGGTCATCCTGCGGGCCGGCCACTCGCGCATCCCGGTCTACCAGGAAACCGTTGACCAGGTGGTGGGGTTGCTCTACGCCAAGGACTTCCTGCCGGCCCTGCGCGACGGCCGGAAAGACCTGCCTCTGCGGGAACTCCTGCGGCCGGCCTACTTCGTCCCCGAGACCAAGGTGGTGGACGACCTCCTGCGCGAACTTCAGCATCGCCGCATCCATATGGCCATCGTCGTGGATGAGTACGGCGGCACCTCCGGTCTGGTCACCATCGAGGACCTCCTGGAAGAGATCGTCGGGGAAATCCAGGACGAGTACGATCGCGAGGAACCGCTCCTCCGCGACCTGGGAAACGGGGAATACCTTTGCGACGCCCGCCTGAGCGTGGACGAGGCCGAGAAGCGGCTCGGCCTGAAGATTCCGCCGGGCGAATTCGATACCCTGGGCGGATTTCTCTACGACCGCCTGGGGGCGATACCCAAGGTGGGGGATCAGGTGTTCGTGGGGGAAGACGCGATCACCGTGGAGGAAGTGGAGGGAGTACGTCCGATCAAACTGCGCATCCGCCACGGCGGGCCGGTCCCGCCGGCCGGCGCGTCCCAGGACCCAAAGGAGACACAACCCGATGAATAGCGATCTCCAAGCCCTCCTGGAGGCGGCCCGGGAGGCGCAAAAGCGGGCCTATGCCCCCTATAGCCGCTTCGCCGTAGGAGCCGCCCTGCTCACCGCCTCGGGAAAAGTATTTCCCGGATGCAACGTGGAAAACGCTTCCTACGGCCTGACCCTCTGTGCCGAGCGGGTGGCGATCGGCAGCGCGGTGGCCGCCGGAGAACGCGACTTTGTCGCCATGGCCGTGGTGGCCCCCTCCCCCGGTCCGGTTTCGCCCTGTGGGATGTGCCGCCAGACCATGGTGGAATTCAACCCCGGACTGCGCCTGATTCTGGCCAACCTGCAGGGGGAAGTGCTCGAAACCACGGCCGGCGACCTGCTGCCGGGCGCCTTTACCGCCCGCGACCTGGGGCTGTGAACGGCCGCGTCATCCTTTGGGGAAGGTGAAGTAAAAGGTGCTGCCCTGTCCCGGGGCACTGCGCAGCACTCCGATGCGGCCGCCGTGGGCCTCCACGATCTTCCGGGAGATGGCCAGGCCCAGGCCGGCCCCCCCGTAGGCCCGGGTGGTGGAACTGTCCACCTGGAAGAAGCGCTCGAAGATGCGCTCATGGTACTCCGGGGCGATGCCGATGCCGGTGTCGGAGACCTCGCCCCAGATTTCTTCCCCCCGATCGCGCAGGGTGACGGTCACCCGCCCCCCGTTGGGGCTGAACTTGACGGCATTGTCCAGCAAATGGAGGAAGAGGAGTTTCAGGGCTTCGGTATCGCCCAGAATTCGGGGCAGGTCCGGCGGAATATCCAGGACCAATTCGATGCCGGCCTCTCGCGCCCGTTCGCGCATGGAATCGGCCACCACGATCACCACATCCCGCAGGGAAAGGGGGGCCCGCACCGGCAGGATCACGTTGCTCTCCTGAAGGAAGAGGATGTCGTTCACCCGCCGAATCACGATCTCGGTGTTCTCGGCAATCACGTTCAGGCATTCGGCCTGCATATCCGTCAGCGGGCCGGCCCGCCCGTCCATGAGCAACTGGGTATACCCCTTGATGGCCGTGAGCGGGGTGCGCAGTTCGTGGGAGACGGTGGAAAGAAAATCGGACTTCAGACGGTCGAGCGCCTGGAGTTGTTCGTGGGCCCGTTGCAGTTCGGCGAGTTTTTCCTCCAGCCGGGCGACGAGCCGCTGGCTGTACTCCCGCAGGTAGATCGGCTCCTCCTCCCGCTCCACGACCTCCTTTTTCCCCTCCATAAACTCGCGGACCTGCTGGGGCAGGCGATCGACATCCACCGGCTTCTGGAGGTAGCCATCGCAGCCGGCCACCAGCGTCCGCTCCCGATCTCCCTCCATCACGGCGCTGGCCGTCAGGGCCACGATGGGCACGTCCTTCAGCGCCGGGATGCTCCGCAGCCGGGTGGTGACCTCGAAACCGTCCATTCCGGGGATGTTGATATCCATAAGGATCAGATCGGGCGCCTCCTCCTGCGCCCGCTGGATGGCGCTGAAGCCGTCCTCGGCTTCGACCACCTCGTAGCCGTGGGCGGTCAGGATGCGGGAAACGAGCAGGCGGCTTTCGGGGTTGTCCTCAACATACAGGACTTTTTTCCTCATCCTCGCTCCTCCCAGAGAGACCGGCTTCCTCCTGAGCCGTCTCCTCCTCCGGCGGGCTGTCCCGCAGAGGCAGAGTGAAATAGAACGTGCTGCCCTGGCCCAGCACACTTTTGGCCCAGATGCTCCCGCCGTGCAACTCCACCAACGCCTTGGCGATGGTCAACCCCAGGCCGGTCCCGCCGATCTGCCGCGTGGCCGTATTGTCGGCGCGGTAAAAGCGGTCAAAGATGTGGGGCAGGGCCTCCTCGGGAATGCCGATGCCCTGGTCCTCCACGCTGATGAGGAGACAGGGGGGAGGGGTCGGAACTTGGCCGGCCTGCTCCGGGGAGAGGATGGCTTCGGCCCGCAGGATCACCTCCCCTCCATCCGGGGAATACTTGACGGCATTGCCGATCAGGTTGTTCAGGATGACCCGCACCTTATCCCGATCCAGGTAGAAGGGGGGAAGTTCCGGGGAAACGTCGATGAGCAGGGAATGGCGCTCGGTCATCAGGGCCTGGAGTTGGGTGGCCAGGCCGGCCACGACCTGGTAGAAGGTGGCCTTGCTCCAGTACATCTTGATCTTGCCCCGGCTCAGCCGGGAAAGGCTGATGAGGTCGTCCACCAGGCGGGAAAGGTGCTGCGCCTGGTCGAAGATGGCCTGGATGAAACTCTGGCGGCGGTCGCGCCGGAACTCGCGGGTGAGCAGGAGTTCGCTATAGCCCAGGATGGAGGTGAGCGGCGACCGGAGTTCGTGGGAGACAACGGTGATAAAGCCGAGTTTCTCTCGCTCGCTCTCTTCCTCCTGCCGGGCATCGCGGATGAGGATCACCCGGCCGCCGGGCCGCTCCTCTTCCTCCCAGAGTGGGGCGCCGACCAGCCAGAGCCGCCGGCCGGCCTGTCGCAACTCCAGCCAGGCCTCCGACAGGCCGCGCTCCAGCGTCCGGGTGCGTTCCAGAAAGCGAAGCAGGGCGGACGGCTCCTGGAGTGCAGGGCCCAGTTCCGCAGCCAGATGCTCATCCAGCGGGACGCCCTCGGGGGGAGGCTGCTCCAGGCCGAGGAAATGGGCGCTGGCCGGGTTGGACAAGATGACCCGGAGATGCTCGTCGGTGACGATGACGCCCTCCGGCAGGTTGGCCACTAGGCCGGCCAGCCACTTGCGCCGGGCCTGGAGTTCGGCAAAGAGGCGGGCCGTGGCCATGGCCACAGCCGCGTGCTCGGCCAGCGTCTCCGCCGTCTGGAGGTGCTCCTCGGTGTAGGCGTTCAGGCTGGAACTTTCCAGGTTGAGCACGCCGATCACCTCGCCGTGCCACTTGATCGGCACGGTGAGTTGCGAACGTGTCTCCGGGCGGACGGCCAGGTAATCGGGCTCCTCGCGCACATCGGGGATGAGGGCCGATTGTCCGGTGCGGGCCACCCAGCCGACGATGCCGACGTTCCAGTTGATCGCCCGTTCGGCCAGCAGCGCGTCCTCGGCGGTCACATCGGTGGCGTAGCCGGAAAGGGCCTGGATGGCGTATTCCTGCCGCCGGGCATCCACGCTCAGGACGGCCCCGGCATCGCTGTCGGTGAGTTCCATGGCCTTGAAGAGGAGGAGGCTGTAGATGCGCCCCTCTTCCAGGGCCGCACTCATCTCCCGGCCAAAGGTCAGGATGATGTTCTGCTCCTCCAGCCGGCGCTGGAGGTTTTCCAGAGGGCCGATCTCGGGGACAACGCGCTGGATGGCCGCGCTCAGCAGGGGAGCGAGGGCCATCAGGAGGTCCAGGTCATCCTGATCAAAGGCGTTGGCCTGGGTACTGACCAGGGCCAGGGTGCCGACCAGGTGGTCGCCCTGGAGGAGGGGGACGCCGATGTAGGAGTTGTAGGCGGTTTCCGGCCGATCCGGACCGGCTCCCAGATCGGTCAGGAGGAGCGGGGTGCGCTGGAAGGCGACCCAGCTGCTGTAACGATCCACAGCACCGCCGTGGCCCACAAAGAGGCGGCTGTTCGCACAGCGCACCAACGGCGTCTCCTGCCGCGGCCCCCAGAGGAGGAGTTGACCGTCTTCGTGGGGAATCAGGCCCTGCAGGTTGGTGAAGAGGAGGGTGACCAGGGTATCCAGGTCGGTGGCGCTGTTCAGGGCCCGTCCCAGGGCGGCAATCGGGCCGGCGGCCTTTTCCTCGGCGGCCGGTGCCGGCCGGCTCAGGAGAAGATGGAGCCAGTGCCGTCTTCCCTGGTGGACCAAGGAGTGGAGCAGGGGAAGGAGCGTTCCCACCGTGTGGTCGTCCGTCGTGAAGGCTTCGACCAGCGTGCGTTCACAGGCATCCAGCAGGGCCACGGTCTGGAGGACGCGCTCCTCCGAGCCCAGTTCGGCCACCCGCTCCTGTTCCTGGGCCAGGAACCGGGCCAGGGGGGCAAAGTCCTCCCGCTCCAGGGCCTGGAGCAGGCCGTCCAGGCATTCGACGATACGCCGCCCCAAGGTTCGGGAAAGGGTGCGGGCTTCTCCTTCCAGGCGTAGCCAGTAAAACGTGCGCATGGCCAGACGGTCCAGTGCGGCCCGCTGGTCCAAAACGATTTCCCCGGTGCTTCGAGCCTTCGTCCCACCCATCTTCTCACCCCGGGGTGTTCCCACCTCGGCCGGTTGCTCCAGGCAGCATGTGGGGAGTCTGATTTTATTATAGCACGGAAGACCCCGGCCGGCAAGCCCGGTTCGTTCCAGATTCAGGGCTTTGACGGCTATGGAAATCCTAAGGAGGACAGCATGCGCCGCCTATCCCGGAGACCGGCGGCGAGGATGGCCCTCCGGCTGATGGCACTATCCCTGCCCAACGCGGCCCACCTGAGCGCTCCCTCCAGGCAGGCCAGAATTTCCCACCATACCGCCCAGCCGGCCGCATCCCAACGGGCCACTCACCGCACCTGGAGGCCGGCCCGTTCCCAGGACCTCCACACCAATGGAGGGTTCGAAGAGAGCGGCCGGGAGGCTACGCCGGCTCTCTCCCGTTCCCAGATGCAGGGGGATCCGACCATAGGGGACTACTCGACCCGTCGGGTTGAGCCTGTCGAAACCCAAGTCGCACCCTACTCAATCTTTAGGCCGAGTAGCGAAGCGTACCGAGGCCCAAGCCGCTACTCAACCCAAGGGTTGAGTAGCACGATGGCGCGTATCGAAACCCGACGGCTCCATGCACTGCGTGAACCGTGCGGCCGTGGCCTCCTCACCACCCTCCGTCTTCGTTCAGGTCCTTCTGCGAGAGCGCCCGCGCTTCCTGCGGCGGGATGGAGATGTCGAAAAGCCCGTACACCCGAACGGTCGCGGCGTACTCCACCGTCACGGTCAGCGGCTCCAGGAAGCGCCCCTGGGACGGCTCCACACGGACATCCGTCCGGGCCGGGTCCAGCCGGTAAGTCTGGAGGAGGATCGGCAGTTGTTCCCGAAACTCCTCTGTGTCGCCCCCGTAGATGGCGGCGATGTTTACGGCATCCTCGGCGGCCGCCCGAACGTTCCGGATGATGTAGAGGGCCTGGAGCAGTTGAATCCCCCCGATGACCAGAAGCATCACCAGCCCGATGATGAGCGCCGTCTCGACCAACGCCTGACCCCGCGTCTTTGCTTTCACGGCGTGTTCGCCTCCGTTTCCACGACCATCGGAACGTTCACCGAGAAGAAAAGGATACGCACCGGAACTCGTACCCGTGCGGCCAGGGTGGGCACCTGGTGCTCCAGTCCGGTGTACGGGCTGAGCCAGGGAACCTCATTGTGGATCTCGACCTCCAGCGCCCCGGCGATCTCCTCCGGGTCGGCCCCCAGGCCGTACCGGGCCGTCCCCAGGGCGCGCCCAAAGACCTCGCGCACCTGCTCCGCCGCCTCCTCCCGGATGACGACCGCGTCCGCGCCGCCCCTGACGTAATCCACCAGGTGCACCCCGACGGCGGCCGCGACCTGGAGCGACTGCCGGGCGTGGCTGCGGACGCTGTAGAGCGTGGAGAGCGCCAGAAATATGAGGACAGCAACGGCGATGACGCCCAAGGATGCGGCCAGAAGAACGAGTACCTGCCCCCGACCTTTCATCACCTTCCTCCGGTGATCACCGCC
>JBMFNL010000012.1:33533-61459 GCA_049970175.1 Chloroflexia bacterium | reverse complement strand
AAACACCGAGAAGAAGCAAAAGCATCGGGCGAAGGATACGCATCGTCTTCCTCCTGTCAGCAATTTCACCGACGTCCGTCCTTTCTACGTTCCCCTCGCACCTCCTTTCGGCCTCCCAGGAGGCCGGCCATCATCCCGTCGTCGCTTGCCCGCCCTCCGGCGGGGCTTGAGGATATTATAGCACAGGTTTGGAGATTTGTCAAGAAGATTTCGGTATTTCAAGTTTCACCCCCCCCTCAGTAAGTCCCCCTGGATGCGAGCCAAAGAGGGGCGATCCCCCAAGCCGCCGAAGGCATTGATCCTCGTGGATCGTTCGCCGCCGGCCGTTTCGGGAAACGCCCCGGCCAGCCCGGCGATGCCGGGCCACCACCCGAGAACGATCAACGATCAACCATCTACGATCCACGGTTTGAGAGGCCGAGTCTCCCGGCTGTAGCCTAATCTAGGCGAAGATGTTGCGCCCCCGGGTCAAATTGGCTATAATGCGCTTGCAAGGAAACTCCTGGAGGAAACGATGGAATGCCTGCACTATGAGGAAAACCGGCGGGCCTGCAACTGCACCTATGAACCGTGTGAGCGCAAGGGGTACTGCTGCCAGTGCCTGGCCTATCACCGCCGCATGGGGGAACTGCCGGCCTGTTACTTTCCTCCCGACGTGGAACGAACCTATGACCGCTCGATCGCCCGCTTCACCCAGACCCGGCAGCGCCGCTGAACCGTTAGCCGGAAGGGCCCGGTGCGCGAGAGGAGGAAAGATGGCCGTCCGAAGGTTTGCCCTGGGGATGTTGATCCTGACCGTGATCCTGGGCGGTTGCCAACTCGCCGCCCCTCCCGTCCGTAAGACACCCGCGCCGCCAACCCCCACACCCCCTCCCACCGTCCCGACCGCCACCCCTCTTCCCTGGCCCAAGGGGCGATTCCTCTTTTCCCACCTGGGCAAGGTCTGGCTGGCCGAGGATGCCCCTCCCTACGCCATCACCTACGGAGAAGCGCCGGCCCTCTCTCCCGACGGAGGACGCATCGCCTACCTCCTGCCCGTAACCCACACCTCGCCGGCCCGCCTGGTCTATGTGCTCAACCTGGCCGACGGCACCATCGCCCTGGTGAGCGGCCCCCCGGCCGCCTATCACCCGCCCGCCTGGTCGCCCGACGGCCAGGCCCTGGCCTATACCTACGACTCCGTTCTCGTGGTTACCGACCCGACCGGCACTCTCCAGCGGGTGCTCTGCACCGACGTGGGGGCGCTGGGCGAGGGCCCGATTGTCCCGGCCTGGTCCTCCGACAGCCAGACCCTGGTCTGCCCCTTGACCCGGCTGGGCCCCCCCGAACTCTTCGCCGTCCGGGTGACCGACGGGGCCGGCGTGCAACTCTCCTACACCGGCGGCTACTCCGCCTCGCTCCCTTTCCTGGTCCTGACCCACGACACGGCGGTGGCCCCCAAAGACTCGTTGGTTTATGTCAACAATAGGGACGGCGGGACACTCTGGGCGGCACCGCTCGACGGAAGCGGCCGGCAGCGGGTGCTGATCACCCTGGACCACGTGGTGGGCCTCCTGCGCCTTTCCCCCGATGGGAAACGGCTGGCCGGCCTGCGCCAGGCCCCCGAATCGGCCGGCTACGAACTCTGGGTCGCCAACCTCACCTCCGGGCAAATCCAGAAGGGGGAGACACTGCCGGACCTCCCCGAGCAGATGCAATGGGATGCCGACGGCCGGACGCTCTACTGGGTCTCGGACGGCCGGCTGTACGGCTACGCCCCGGGGGCTGGAGGGCCCTTCCTCCTTCCCCTGCCGGCCCCCACACCGACGCCTTCCCCCACCCCCCTGCAGGTGGACTATCCCCTGATCTACTATTCTCAGGGGACCTTTTTCCGCACCCGGGCCTACGCCGAGCCGGAGCACTACAAAGACCTGCCCACCAGCCTGGCCTCTGCCTCCGGGTTCAGCCTCCACCAGGGCGTGGTGGCCTTTTCCCTGGGGCCGGACCTCTACGTCCTGCGCCTGGAGGGGGGCAGCCCCCGACGCATCTACTCCTTCCAGCAGGAAGGGCTGGTGCGCCTGGCCGTGGCCTGGTCGCTCCAGGGCAACGCCCTCCTCTATACGGCCACCTATGAGCAAAAGGATGCCCCCTTCGGCCGGCGGGTGGACGTGGGGATCCTCTACCTGAAGCCGTACACCTGGGAAGTCACGGATGTGCGCCGCCTGACCTCCCTCCCGGACCGCAGCCTGGCCCTGCCGCTCCTCTACGACGAAGAGCGGCGGGAAGCCGTGCTCCTCCCCTACAGCGGCAGCGCCCTCTTCACCCGGCTGGAGGTCTACAGCGCCACCGGCGAGGTCCGGGAGTTCCTGCCGGTCGAAGGCTATGGGACGGCCGCCCTCTCCCCGGACCGCCGGCAGGCCGCCGCCACCGGCTACGACGAGGAGAGCGGCCGTTACTTCCTCCGCTTCTACGCCCTGGCCGGCGGCACATCCCCCCGTACCCTGACCCTGCCGCCGGGAACAACCGTTCAGGAGCCGCTCGTCTGGTCGGCCGATGGGCGTTACCTGGCGCTGATCCTGCTGGTCAGCGAGGGGGGACTCTCGAAGCCCCAGGGCCTCTGGGTGGTGCAGGCCTCTACCCTGGAATCCTCCCAGGTGTCCCCGCTGGACCGGCCGGCCCTCCTGGTCGGCTGGGGGGAATAACGCCGCTAGGCCGGCTCCAGATCGGCAAGCAACCCGGGCAGCGCTTCCTGGGCCGCCTGCCGGCCGGCCCGAAAGAGGGCCTCGGCCTGGGAACCGAAGCGGAGCCAGTCAAAACGGGCCGTATCCGGGCGAATCAGGCAGTCCGGCCGGCCGTCGGGACCGGTGTTGTTCCGGGTCATGATCTGGTAACTGGCGATGACCACCTCGAAGAGGTTGCGCGGCCGGCGGCCGGGCGGCAGCGGCGGATGTACGTCCACGGCGATGACGTAATCCGCGCCCATCTCCCGGACCACGGAGACGGGCAGGTGGTCCACCAGCCCGCCGTCCACCAGGAGGCGTCCCTCCATCTCCACGGGCGTGAAGATTCCCGGGATGGAGCAACTGGCCCGCACCGCCGGGGCCAGAGCGCCCTGGCGAAGGACCACCCGTTCGCCGGTGAGGAGGTCGCAGGCCACCACCGCCAGCGGGATGGAAAGGTCGGCGAAGGTGAGGTCGCCGACCAACTCCCGGATCAGTTCCTCGAAGCGCGTCCCGTCGAGCAGGCCAAGGCGGCGCAGGCGCGGCCGGCCCAGGTCCAGGAGGCTCAGCCCGCGCACCAGCCGCAGCATCTGCTCCGGACTCCAACCCCGACAAAAGAGCACGCCGGCCGCGGCGCCCGCGCTCGTCCCGGCCACACAGTCGGGAATAATGCCGGCCTCCATCAGCACGGAAAAGACGCCGATGTGGGCGATCCCCCGCCCCCCGCCTCCGCTCAGGGCCAGACCCACCCTCCGCCGACGCCTCTTCCGCCCCAGCAGGCGGGCCAGCGCCTCCAGCGGTTCATGCACCAGGCTGATCAATGCGGTCGGTTGCCTTTCCATCGCCCCTTTCCTCCACCGGACTAGCGCCACACGCCCAACTCGCCTTCCTGCCACTTGATCTGCCCCCGCAGGAGCAGGCTGGAACTACGCAGTTTATAGACCAGGTCTTCGGCAATGTTCCGCATCACCCGGTAGCCGATGCGGGGGTGGCGCTCACAGAGGCGGTCGAAATCGAAGCGGTTGAGGATCAGGAGGAGGCAATCTTCGGCGCAGCGCACGGTGGCCGACCGCCTCCCGCCGCCCACCAACACCATCTCGCCGAAGGAGCGGCCGGCCCAGAGGTTATGGATAGGCGTCTGGCGAACTTCCCCCTCCGGACCCCGGGCCCAAATGAGCACTTCCACCGAACCGCGGTGGATGATGTCGAGGTCGTCCCCTTCGGCATCCTCCTCGACGACCACCTCGCCCTTCCGGTAGGAGCGAGCACTGCAAATCTGGGCGACTTCCAGCAACTCCTCCGGGGTCAACCCCCGGAAGATGTCCACCCGGCCCAGCACATCCTGGACGATTTCCTCGGCCACGGTCCCTCCTCGGTCCAAGCCACCACCCGACTCGGCCATTCTACCACAGCAGAAAAGGGGCGTCAAAACGACCCATCCCTCCTTGCCCCGGCCGAACAGACCGGATATAATAGACCCGGCGGCCGGAATACCGGGTGAGAAAAGACGAGTACCCTCCGGCCGCAGGCAGGTGAAGCGTGGAAACGTTTTGGCGGCTTCTGGCCGTGGCCGCCCTGGTGGCGACCAACGGCTTTTTCGTGGCGGCCGAGTTCGCCCTGGTCAGCGTGCGGCGGACGCGGGTGGAGGAACTGGTCGCCCAGGGCAACCGCAACGCGGCCCTGGTGCAACGGGCCATCCGAAACCCCGACCGCTTCATCGCGGCGACCCAACTGGGAATCACCATGGCCAGCCTCCTCCTGGGCTGGATCGGGGAGGAGGCGCTGGTCCCGCTCTTCGAACCGCTCTTTCGGGCCATTCCCGAGGCCTGGATCGGCCCGACCCATGCCGGCATCGCCGTCACCATCTCCTTCGTCGCCATCACCCTGCTCACCGTCGTCCTCGGGGAACTGGTGCCCAAATCTGTCGCGCTGCAGAACCCCGAGCGGACCGCCCTGCGGGTTGCCCGGCCGATCCTCTGGACCTTTTACCTTTTCCTGCCTCTGATCTGGCTTCTGAACGGGACCGGAAACCTGGTGCTGCGCCTGCTCCGGGTGCGGCCGGCCGGCGGCCACGAACGGGTCCACTCCGTCCAGGAACTCAAGATGATTCTCGAGGCCAGCCAGAAGGAGGGCGTGCTGGAAGAGGAGGAGCGGCGCATGCTCGTCGGCGTCTTCGACCTGGGGGAACTGACCGCCCGGCAGGTGATGATTCCCCGTCCGGATGTGGTGACGGTCTCCGAGGATGCCCCGGCGCGCGAAATCCTGGAGCGCTTCCGCGAAAGCGGCCACAGCCGTTTCCCGGTGCTGGGCGCGGGCGGTGTGGACGACGTGGTGGGCGTGGTCTCGGTCAAGGACCTCCTGCAGAAGATGCCCCTTTCGGAGGCCGACCTGGAACGCCCGGTGCGGGAATGGATGCGGCCGGCCCTCTTCTTCCCCGAGAGCAAACCGGTGGCCGAACTCCTCCAGGAACTGCGCCGGGACCGCACCCGCATGGCCATCCTGGTGGACGAGTACGGCGGCATGGCCGGCGCGCTGACGGTGGAGGACATCGTCGAGGAAATCGTCGGGGAACTGGGGGACGAACTGGACCGCCGCCCCCGTCCCTTTCAGCCGGTGGACGAGCATACGGTGGTCATCTCCGGCCAGATGCGGGTGGAGGAGGCCAACGAGGAACTGGGGCTTGCCCTGCCCGAAAGCGAGGACTATGAGACGGTGGCCGGCTTCATCCTGACCTACCTCCAGCGCCTGCCGGCGGAAGGGGAGACGTTCCGCTATCGGGAGATGCGCCTGAAGGTGCTCAGGATGCGCGGGCCGCGTATCGAGCAGGTGGAGATTACCCGGGAGGGGTATGCAGGTCCACCGGCTGCCGCACCAGGGAGATAAAGACATCCTCCAGCGTGGGCGGGATGGGCTCCACGCTCCTCACCCGGATGCCGCCTTCCTCCAGGGCGGCGCGGAGGCTCGGCCCGGACGTGCTTTCGGCGATCACATGCAAGAGGGTGCCGTAGATGGCCACCTCCTGCACCCCCGGAACGGCGGGCAACAGGTTCAGGGCCGCCACCAGCGGCTCGCAGGCCACCTCCCAGACCTGGCCGCGCATGGCCTGGGCCTTGAGCCCGGCCGGGCTGTCGCAGGCGATGAGTTTCCCCTGGTACATCAGGCCGACGGTGTGGCAGTGCTCGGCCTCGTCCATATAGTGGGTGGTCACGAAAACGGTGGTCCCCCGGCCGGCCATGTCGTAGATCAGGTCCCAGAACTCCCGCCGGGAGGCCGGATCCACCCCCCCGGTCGGCTCATCCAGGAAAAGCATCCGTGGCTCGTGCAGGATGGCACAGCCCAGGGCCAACCGCTGCTTGAGGCCGCCGGAGAGATGCTCCACCCGCGTCCCCTCCCTTCCGGCCAGGCCGACCAGTTGCAGAAACTCCCGGATGCGCTCCTGGGCCAGCCGGCGGGGCAGGCGATAGATGCCGGCGTAGAATTCGAGATTTTCGCGCACCGTAAGGTCGCTGTAGAGGGAGAAGCGTTGGGACATATAGCCGATATGGGCCTTGACCTCCTCGGGCTGGCGGGCCACATCATAGCCCAGTACGGTGGCCCGGCCGGAGGTGGGGAGGAGTAGCCCGCAGAGCATCCGGATGGTGGTCGTCTTCCCAGAGCCGTTCGGCCCCAGGAAGCCGAAGATCTCTCCCTCGGACACCCGGAAGGAGATGTGATCCACGGCGACAAAATCGCCGAACGTCCGGGTCAATTCCTCAGCCTCGACCGCATAGGCCACCGGCCACCCCCGCTCGGCCCGGAAGCATGCCTGGGACGAGCGGCTCGATTATATCCCAGGCCGGAGAAGAGGACAAGACCAGGCCCGAGGAGGGAGGCCCGCTTGCCGCGAGACAAAGCGCCGGCAGGGGTGGGCTCAGCCCCCGGTCATCACCTCGACCGAATCCGACGCAGCAACTCCGCCAGTTTCGCCTGATCCACCGGCTTCTGCAGCCACTCCAGCGCCTCCCGGGCCAGCGCCTCCCGGGAACGCTCCTCCAGCGGGTAGCCGGTCATCACCACCACCAGCAGGTCCGGGTTCTCCACCCGCAACGTCCGGGCCAGTTCCAACCCGCCCATGTCCGGCATCACCATATCGGTCAGGAGAAGGCCGATCTCCCCCTTCCAGCGTTCATAGAGGGCCAGCGCCTCCTTCCCCCTCTCCGCCGCCAGCACCCGGCACCCCAGATGTTCCAACCCCGCCCGCACCGCCTCTCGCACGAACCGATCGTCCTCGACGAGCAGGACGGTGCTCCCCACCTCCACCGGTACGCTGGGAAGGACGGCCGGGAGGGCGCCGGGCCTTTCCTCCAGGGCCGGCAGGTACATGCACACGGTCGTCCCCCTCCCAACCTGGGAGGTGACCACAATGTGCCCTTCGTGTTGCCGGACAATGCCGTGGACCTGGGACAGGCCCAGGCCCGTCCCCCGGCCGCGCTCCTTGGTGGTGAAGAACGGCTCAAAGATGTGCGGAAGGACCTCCGGAGGGATGCCCACCCCGGAGTCGGCCATGCTCAGGCAAAGCCACTCCCCGGGCGACATCTCCGGACAGGGAGGGCGTTCCCTGGCGCCCAGGGAGAGACGCGACAGACGAATCTCCAGCCGGCCTCCTTCCGGCATGGCATCCCGGGCGTTCGTGGCCAGGTTCAGGAGGACCTGCTGCAGTTGGGCCTCGTTGGCCTGCACTGTATACTCACCCGGCTCCACCTTCAGGAGCACCTCGATCGTCTCGGGCAGCGTCCGCCGCAGCAGCCGCACCCCTTCATCCAGGAAGGCGGCCAGGTCCATCGGCCGGCGTTCGGCGACGGAGGCCCGGCTGAAATCCAGAATCTGCCGGTTCGTCTGCGCGGCCCGCTCGGCCAGTTGACAGATCATGAGCAGGAGTTCTCGATCCTTCTCCGTCAGGTTGGGCCGGCCGGACAAGAGTTCGGCAAAACTCAGAATCCCCTGCAGGACGTTGTTAAAGTCGTGGGCGATTCCGGCGGCCAGTTCCCCCATCGCCGCCAGCCGGCCCTGCTGCTCCATCCGGGCCTGGCTCTCCCGCTCCTCGGTCACGTCCCGCAACAGGGTCACCCAGCCGGCCGGTCCTCCCTCACCCCGGACCTCTTCCGCCACCACCTCAAAGGTGCGCCCTCCCACCTGGACCTCATACGCCCTGCCCCCACCCGTCATCTCCAGCACTTCTTCCAGCGGCCGGCCCCCCAGGTGGGAAAGGATCGTCTCCTGGAAACGGGCCAGTTCCTCCGGGTAGGCCCGCGCCAACGGGTTGGCCTGGACGATGCGCCGGCCGGCATCCAGCAGCAGGATGCCCTCGGGAACCGCATCCATGATCTGCTGCATCTGCCGGGCCTGCTCCTGAAGCCGCTCCAGAAGGCACAGCCGCTGCACCACGTTGCCCAACTGCCGCCCGACCGCCTCCAGGAAGCCCCGCTCTTCGGCGGACCAGGCCCGCGCCTCCGCCGCCGCCACGCTCAGCCCACCCAGGCGCTCTCCATCGGCCAGGATCGGCGCCGTCAGGCTGGCCCGTACCCCGTGGCGCAGCATCTCCGGCGCCATCCCGGCAAGCGGATCGTCTCCGGGGACCTGCCCCCAGTCCTCGACGGCCACGACGCCCGAAAGTCCCGGCATCAGCCGGGTGCAGGCCCGGCCGATGTCCGGCGGCAGGCCCCGCAGGGCCCACACACCCTTCACCCAGATTCCCCCCATCTCCAGCCCCAGGGCGCGCAGGACCTGTTCCAGGGCACTTTCCGGCAGGTCGGGCAGGCTGGAAACCGCGGAGGCGGCGGCGATGACGGCATTGAGCGTCTGCAGGAGCGCAGCGTAGCGGCGCAACGCCTCCTCCGCCTCCCGGCTCTCGGTAACGTCCAGCAAAAGGCCCTGAGAATAACGCGGCCGGCCGGCCTCATCCCGAAGGAGCGTGGCCCGGTTGCGGAACCAGCGCACCCGCCCATCACGGGTGAGGATACGATACTCCAGGTCCAGCGGCTCGCCCCGGGCATCCCGGCGCCGGACCGCCTCCAGCACCTGCTCGCGCTCGTCGGGATGAACCTGGCGAAGCCAGAGTTGGGGATCGGCCAGCCACTCCTCCGGCGAAAAGCCCAGGAAAGCCTGGACCTGGGGACTGATGTAGATGGTGCGGGGCGAATCGCCCAGGGCGACGATGTAGGTGATGGCCGGTAACTGCTCCACCAGGGCGCGGTAGCGTTCCTCGCTCTGCCGGAGCGCCCGCTCGGCCTGGCGGCGTTCTGTGATCTCGGTCAGGACGACCAGGGTGCCGCTCGGCCGGCCTTCCTGGGGGTAGGGAGTCCGGCCGGCCAGGACCGTCAGCGGACGGCCGTCCGGGCGGCTCATCTCCAGTTCCAGGCGGACCGCGCCCTCCCCCAGGTCGGGCTCGTCCGACCGAACCGGCCGGAAGCGTTCCTCCGGGAAAAAGGTCTCCCACGGCCGGCCGACCAGGTCTTCGGCAGCGTACCCCAGGATATGCCCGGCGGCCGCGTTGGCATAGGTACAGCGCCCCTCTTCATCGAAGAGCAGGACGCCGTCGGCCAGGTTCTGGACGATGCGTTCGTTGAACTCGACCAGGCGGCGGGTTTCCTGGAAGAGACGGGCGTTCTCCAGGGCCAGGCCGATCTGGTTGGCGACCGGCTGGAGGAGGGCGACCTCGGCCGGACCGTAGGCTTCCGGCCGGTAACTCTGCACCTCCAGCAGGCCGATCACCTGGCCGCGCACGATCATCGGCACGGACAGGGCCGAACGGCTGAGTCGGATCGGCTCCCCCGAACCGAACACCATCCCCTTCCCATCCTGCGCCAGGGCCGCCGGCAGGTCGCCGACGATCTCCGGCTCGCCGGTGGCCACAGCCCGGGCCCGCCCCCGGGCCGGCGAAACGTCCATCGAAAGGGGAGGAAAGAGGCTGACATCCAGCGGCTTCCCTTCATCGGCCACAAACACGGCCCGCAGCAGGCGTGTGTCCGGGTCATAGAGCGAGAGGCCAAAGCCGGAACAGTCCACCAGCCGGGAGACGTACTCGTAGGCGATGCGTCCCAGGGACGGCAGGTCCAGGGTGGAGGCCAGCGCCCGCCCCATCTGGTAGAGGGTATGTGACTCCTCCATCTGCCGCCGCACCTGCTCGAGCAGGCGATGGTGTTCGGCCACCTCCCGTTGCAGGGCGGCGGTGCGTTGCTCCACCTCCTCCTCCACCTGGCGGTGGCGCAAGAGGTTGCGCAGGACCGGAGCCAGGCCGCCGACCGCCGTCTCCACCAGGCGTTCGGCGGCCGTCGCCTCCTTTGGAGGCAAGCCGACCAGGGCCAGGATGCCCAGGAGTTCCTGTTCCACCGAAACCGGCACCAGGTAGCGGCCGGCCTCTTCCCCGGGAAGCGGCACCCCCTGCTCGGCCAGCCAGCGCCAGGGATTCTCCCCCAGCGGCATCCTCCCCTCGACCGGCCTTTCCAGTCCGTGGCACCCCACCAGAAGGAGGGTGTCCCGCCCCTTTTCGACGATGAAGAGGGCCGCCAGGGCCGGCCGAACGGCCTGCGCCAGCCAGTCCATAAAGGCGGCCGCTTCCCGTTCCAGGTCCAGGGTGTTGCCCAGGGCAACGGTCAGCCGAAAGAGGCGCTCCAGTTCGTCATCCGCCATGGCCGGTTCCTCACCGCGTCCGCGCCCCCGGATCATCTCCGGAGAGCGTATCCAGGAAGAAGGAGGACACCGATAGCGGCCCACCGACCCGCACGCCCTCGGCCTCGCTGATCAGGAACTCGCGCGCCTCGTCGCTGTGGCTGCTGCCCCGGGCCTTAGCACGGCCAGCACCCGACGGATTCGGGCGCCATCGGCCCGGTAGCGCATGAGGAGCACGTTATCGGCGATGTGGGAGACCCCCCGTCCGGTCGTCAGCACTTCCCGACCGAACATCGTGCTGATCTCATAGGTCAGCAGGGCCGTGGTGCCCCGGTTTTTGAAGTACTGCGCCAGGGAGTAGATATAGTTGAAGTAGCGCTCCGGGGACTGCTGGGTGCCGGCGATAAAGTCGGAGATGCTGTCAATCACCGCCCTCCGCGCCCCAACCCGCTCGGCCGCCCCCACGATCTGGAGCACCTGCTCGTCCACGTCCAGTTCCACCGGCGAGGTATAGAGCATCGCCAGCCGGCCCTCCCGTTCCCACGGCTCCAGGTCGAAGCCAAAGTTGCGGGCGATCTGGGCCAACTGGTTCGGGTCCTCCTGGAAGGAGATATAGGCCCCGGGTTCGCCCTGGCGGACGCCGTTGAGGAGAAAGTGCAGCGAGGTCACCGTCTTGCCCACCCCGGGGTCGCCGACGACCAGGGTGGTCGTGCCCCGCAGAAGGCCGCCGTGCAGGAGTTCGTCCAGCCCGGCGATGCCCGTGGCCGCCCGTTCCCGGGAAGCGGCGTAAACGGCGGGGGTTGGCGGCGTGACAAAGCGGGGAAAGACGGCGATGCCGTCGGAGGTGATGCGAAAGGCGTGTTCGCCGGAACGGTAGGCACAGCCGCGCAGTTTGGCCACCCGCAGGGAACGGTAGTCGCGCAGACCGATCGTCCGGTTGCTCAGTTCGATGATGCCGTCCACAATGGTGGCCTCCGGCATATCGGCGATGCCGTCAGGGGCGTACTCGCCGACCAGCAGGGTGGTGCAGGGCAGGGTGGCCAGGGTGGCGGAGAAACGGTAAAGCGCCCAGCGCAGGGCCGGCCGGCTCTCGCTCAGATCGTGAATCGCCTTGAAACTGTCCACGACCAGCAGGGCCGGCCGGTGCTGGAGGACCAGTTCGGTGATGGCGGCCAGGGCCTCCTCTCCGCGATCCTGAAGCAGTTGGGCGCCGATGTCTTCGTAGAGGACGGCCGCGCCCACCTTCTCCAGGTCAAAGAAGGCAAAGTTCTGGACGAAACGAATCTGGCGGGCCAGCGGCTCAGAGACGGTGGTGACGATCGGGGCCCGGCGTTCCGGCGTGGCGTTGCCGTAGGCGATCTGGCTGGCCAGGATGGTTTTCCCCGTGCCTGGGGCGCCGATGACCAGGAGGGTGCTGTGCTCCGGCAGGCCGCCGCCCAGGATTTCATCCAGGTGGGGCACATGGGTGGGCAGACGTTCCATGGTGTTCCTCTCCTCTGTCGGCCGGCCTACCGGCCAGCAGGCGACGCACCGTTTCCAGAAGTTCCTCCCGGCGCAGCGGCTTCAGGATAAAGCCCCCGGCTCCCACCTGGGCGGCCCGCTCTCGGGCCCGAAGCCAGGTGAAGATGAGCACCGGGACGTGGCCGCAGGCCGGGTCGCTGACGATCTGGCAGCAGACCTGGAAGCCGTCCAGGCCGGGCAGAAGCACCTCCAGGATCACCAGGTCCGGAGGGCAGCGGCGCACCCGTTCCAGGAGGGCCGCGCCGTCGGCGTAGAATTCCAGGTCATAGTCCGCCTCCAGCGCCGCCCGCAGAGCCTCGCGCATAAAGGGATCGCGCTCGCCGATCACCAGCGAGGGTCGCCCCTTGCTCATCGCCGCCTCCTGCGGTGGGAACGGCCTCCGGGTAGCCCGGTCGCCGGTTCCGGCCACCACAACCCACCCGCCGGCAACCGCGGCCTGGACCGGCCCCTGGAGACTCGGAATATATTTGTTATTTGTATTATACCCCCTTATCGTCAAATGGCAAGTCCATTTGCGCGTCCGCAGGGGTTATAGTATAATATCGCTTACTTTGTCGGGCCGGCCGAGGAAAGATGCACGAACTGGCCATCACCCAGCGGATTCTGGAAATCGCCCTGGAGCACGCCGGCCGCGCCGGCGCCCGGCGGATCACGGCCATCCACCTGGTCATCGGCGACCTCTCCTCGGTCGTGGACGACTCGGTGCAGTTTTATTTCGATCACCTCTCTCCGGGCACGCCGGCCGAGGGGGCCGGCCTGTACTTTACCCGGCTCCCGGCCCGCTACCGCTGCCGGTCCTGCGGGGAAGAATTTTCCCCGGAGCACGGCCTGGCCTGGCAATGCCCGGCCTGTGGGGGCTGGAGCGTCGAGATCGTCCAGGGGAAAGAGTTTTACCTGGAGAGCATCGAGGTGGAGTAAGCCAGCAGGAGAAAGAGATGCCCAAGATCGCCGTCGTCCAGGACATCCTGAGCGCCAACGACGAGATCGCCCGGGAAAACCGTGAGCGCTTTGACCGGGCCGGCGTGCTCGTCCTGAACCTCATGTCCGCCCCCGGAGCGGGCAAGACCAGCCTGGTGCTCCGCACCATCGCCGCACTGCGGCCGGGTCTCCGCCTGGGCGTGGTGGAGGGAGACGTCGCCTCCCAGGTGGATGCCGAACGGGTGGCCGAGGCCGGCGTCCCGGTCGTGCAGATCAACACCGGCGGGGGCTGCCACCTGGATGCGAACATGCTCCGGGCGGCGTTGGAGAACCTTCCCCTGGAGGAACTGGACATCCTGCTGGTGGAAAATGTGGGCAACCTGATCTGCCCGGCCGCCTTCCGCCTGGGCGAGCACCTCCAGGTGGCCGTCGCCAGCCTGCCCGAGGGGGATGACAAGCCGCTCAAATACCCGGCCCTCTTTGCCCAGGCCGATGCCGTCGTCATCAACAAAATCGACCTGGCCCCCTACCTGGATTTCGACCGGGAGGCCTTCCGTCGCCGGGTCGAGGGCCTGAACCCCGACGTGGCCCTGTTCGAGGTTTCCTGCCGCACCGGCGAGGGCATCCCGGCCTGGGCCGACTGGCTGCGCCGGAAACGGGCAGAAAGGCGGGGATAAGATCACCGTCGCTCCCGAAGGCGAACGGAGCAATGCCCGCCGGTGGATGAGCCCCTGAGGCTCGTGGAGGATCGGTGAATGCTGAGTGAGCAGGTCCTGCAGCAATTGCGTCGGCGCCTGGAAGAAGAGCGGGAACGGTTGCGCCAGCACATCGCCGAACTGGGCGAGATGCTTCGCCTGGAAGATCGCGAGATCGGCTCGGCCGAGGACGATGCCGATATCGCCGCCCGGACGATCTCCTATGACGGCCTGCTGGCCCTGATGGAAAGCGAGCAGGAAACGCTGGCCGAGGTCGAGGCCGCCCTCCAGGCGATGGACGAGGGCACCTATGGACGCTGCATATCCTGCGGCCGGGAGATCGAGCCGGCCCGCCTGGAGGCCCGCCCGTACGCCCGTCGCTGCATCGTCTGCCAGGAGCGCGAAGCGCTGCCCTAGCGTTCTGCCAGCCAGCAGGCTACCCGGTGCTCCCCGCCATAGTCCTTCCAGGGGGGCTCCTCCTGGCGGCAGCGCTCCATCGCCCTGGGGCAGCGGGTATGGAAGCGGCAGCCAGGAGGGGGGTTGACCGGACTGGGGACATCCCCGCTCAAGATGATTCGCTCCCGCCGCAGGTTGGGATCGGGGATAGGGATGGCCGAAACCAGGGCCTGGGTATAGGGGTGCAGGGGATGGCGATAGAGTTCCTCCCGGTCGGCCAGTTCGACGATCTTTCCCAGGTACATCACGGCCACCCGGTTGGAGATGTGCTCCACCACGCTCAGGTTGTGGGCGATGAAGAGATAAGTCAGCCCGAACTCCTCCTGGAGGTCCAGGAGGATGTTGAGCACCTGCGATTGCACCGAGACGTCCAGGGCGGAGACCGGCTCATCGCAGACGATGAACTTGGGGCGGAGGATCAGGGCCCGGGCGATGCCGATGCGCTGACGTTGCCCGCCGGAGAATTCGTGGGGGTAACGTTTGGCGTGGTCCCCGCGCATCTGCACCTTGTGCAGCATCTCCACCACAGCCTCGTAGCGCTCCTTGGCCGTCCCGATGCCGTGGACGACCAGCCCCTCGGCGATAGAGTGCCCGATCGGCATCCGGGGGTCCAGGGAGGAATAGGGGTCCTGAAAGATGATCTGCATATGCCGGCGCAGGGCCTTTATCTCCGGAGGCTTGAGGGCAAAGACGTCCCGGCCCTCGAAATAGACCTTGCCCGAGGTGGCCGGGACCAGGCGCAGGATCGTCCGTCCCACCGTGGTCTTGCCGCAGCCCGACTCGCCGACCAGCCCCAGCGTTTCCCCCCGACGGACGGTGAAACTGACCCCGTCCACGGCGTGGACGTTGGCGTAGACGCGTTGCAGTAGCCCCCGGCGCATCGGAAAGTACTTGACCAGGTTCTCGACCACGACCAGGTCGTGATCCTGAGAGGTTGGGGAAGCCGTGGCGTCCATCCTTTTCCTCAATAGAGCCAGCAACGCACCCAGTGGTCCGCTTCCCGGGCCAGGAGGGGCGGCTCCTCGGTGGTGCAACGCTCCAGGCCGTGGGCCAGCCGGGCCTCGCAGCGGGGGGCGAAGGTGCAGCCCGGGGGAAGGTTGATGAGGCTGGGGACAATGCCGGGGATGACCGCTAGCCGGCGCCGGACGACCCCCAGGACAGGAATCGAGGCCAGGAGGGCCCGGGTATAGGGATGAAGCGGGTTGGCGAAGAGGGTGCGCACATCGGCCTGTTCAACGATGCGGCCGGCGTACATCACCGCCACCCGGTCGGCCATCTCGGCAATCACGCCCATATCGTGGGTGATCAGGATGATGGCGCTGCCGATCTCCCGCCGCAGTTCGCGCATCAGGTCGAGAATCTGGGCCTGGATGGTCACGTCCAGGGCGGTGGTGGGCTCGTCGGCGATCAGGAGTTCCGGCTCGCAGGCCAGGGCCATGGCGATCATAATGCGCTGGGCCATCCCGCCCGAAAGTTCGTGGGGGAACGATCTCGCCCGCTTCTCCGGGTCCGGGATGCGCACCAGGCGCATCAGTTCGATCATGCGTTCCCAGGCTCCCTTCCGGTCCAGGTGGCGGTGGATGTTCAGGACCTCGGTGATCTGATCGCCGGCCCGAAAGACCGGGTTCAGGCAACTGACCGGCTGCTGGAAGATCATGGAGATGCGGTTGCCCCGAATCTCCCGTATCTCCTCGTCGTTCAACTTCAAAAGGTCCTGGCCGTCGAACCAGACTTCCCCAGAGAGGATTCGGCCGGGCGGGCTGACCAGGCGCAGGATGGAGTAGGAGGTGACGCTTTTGCCGCACCCCGATTCCCCGACCAGGCCCAGGACCTCGCCCCGATGCACGGTGAGGTCCACCCCATCCACCGCCTTGACCACGCCGTCGTCGGTGTAGAAGTAGGTGCGAAGGTTACGGACGGCCAGGATGGGGGCGTCGCGGGGTTCGGTTCCGACCTGTCGCACGGCGTTACCTTCTCCTCCGGCCGATCGCATACAGCGAGGCCCCGGCGATTCCCAGGAAAAGCCCCAGCACCGAGAGGCCGTAGGACAGGAAACTCAGCCAGAAGGAGGCCGGGATGACCTTGATGACCATGAGAAAGGGGCCGAGCCAGCCCAGCACGACCAGCACAAAGCCGAGGGCGATCGCGCCCCAGGGCGAAAATCTCATCGGCACAGCCAGCACGCTACCAGGTGCTCCGGTTCCGGCTCAAAGTACGGCGGCTCCTCCACATCGCACAGGCCGGCAATCTTGTGCACACAGCGCGGGTGGAAACGGCACCCGCTGGGCGGTTTGACCAGGCTAGGCGGCTCCCCGGGCGGCACCTCCTTGAGGACGGTGGCGTTGTGGGCATCCGGGTCGGGCGTGGCCTCCAGGAGGGCATAGGTGTAGGGATGGCGGTGGCGCTTCAGGAGGATGTCCACCGGGGCCCGCTCGACGATCTTGGCCGCGTACATGACAAAGATGCGATCCGAGAAATAGCGCACCGTGGAGAGGTCGTGGGTGATGTAGATGACTGCGAGGTCGTGGGTTCGGCGCAGGCCCTCCAGGAGTTTGAGGATTTCCACCCGCACCGAGGCATCCAGCATGGAGACCGGCTCGTCGGCCACCAGAATCTTGGGCTCCAGGACCATGGCCCGGGCGATGACCACCCGTTGCTGCTGCCCGCCGGAGAGCATGTGGGGGAACTTGGGCAGGAAATCCTCGACCGGGGCCATCTTGACCTCTTCCAGAACCTTGCGGATGCGCCGTTCCCGTTCCCCGTGGTTGCCGATCCGGTTGATAACCAGCGGCTCCTCCAGGATGCGCCGCACGGAGAGGAAGGGGGGCAGCGCCCCGTAGGGGTCCTGCTGGACATAGCCCACGTGGGAGCGATACCAGCGCAGCCCGGCCATCCCCATCTCGCTGATGTTCCGGCCGGCGAAGATGACCTGCCCCTGGGTGGGCCGGACCAGCCCCAGAATCGTGCGCATCAGGGTGGTTTTGCCGCAACCGCTTTCGCCGACGATGGCGATGGCCTCCCCCTCGGCCAGGTCAAAACTGACGCCGTCCACGGCCCGCACGTGGCCGGCCGGCAGGAAACCCCATCGCCGCAACTCGAACCATACGTGCAGGTCCCGGATGGAGAGCACCGGCCCTTTCCGGGCCTCGATTGTGGCAGGGACACTCGGGGGACGTTCTTCCGCAACCATCAGAGGCACCTCACACATACAGCCAGCACTTGACCAGGCGGCCGTCCTGGATGACCGTTGGGGGTTCCTCGGCACAGCGCTCGAAGCGGGAGGGGCAGCGTTCGGCGAAGCGGCAGCCTGTGGGCGGGGAGATCAGGCTCGGCGGCTGGCCGGTGATGAAATCGGGCTCGATGTCGGCCCGCAGCCGGGGCACGCTGTCCATGAGTTTCCGGGAGTAGGGGTGCAGCGGGGAGGCGAAGAAGCGGAAGGCATCGCCCACCTCGACGATCTGGCCGGCGTACATCACCGCCACCCGGTCGGCCAGTTCGCTGGAGGTAGAGATGTCGTGGGTGATGAGGATGTAACTGATCCCCATATTCCATTTGATCTGCTTGAGCATGTTCATGATGTTGGCCTGGGTCAGCACGTCCAGGGCCGAGGTCGGTTCGTCCAGGATGACCAGTTCCGGGGCGGTCACCAGGGCCATGGCGATGGCCACGCGCTGGCGCATGCCGCCGCTCAGTTCAAAGGCGTAGCGCGTGGCAAAGTCCTCCGGAACGCCGACCATCCGGAACATCTTGAGCGCCTGTTCCAGGGCCTCCTTCCGGCTCATTCCGCTGTGGATGATGGCCGGTTCGGCCACCTGATCGCCCACCCGCAGGACCGGGTTCAGGGCGTTCATCGCCGCCTGGGGGACCATGGAGATGCGCACCCAGCGGACGTTCTGGCGAAAGTCCTCCTCCCCCAGTTTCATCACGTCGGTGCCGCCCAGGAGGACCTTGCCGGAGTAGGTATGGACATTGCGCGGAAGGAGACGCAGGATGGCCCGGGCCATCGAGGTCTTGCCGCAGCCCGATTCGCCGATGATCACGACGGCATCGTTATAGCCCAGGTCAAAGTCCACCTTGTCCACCGCCTGGACGACGCCCTTGGTCGTGCGAAAGTAGAGGACCAGGTCTCTGACCTCCAGCAGGCGTTTTTCCTCGGCCATCTCACACACCTCGCAACTTGGGGTTGAAGATGCGGTCCAGGGCAAAGCCCACCAGGGCGAAGCCGAGGCCGGTAACCATCAGGAGGATGGCCGGCTCGAGCACCCAGTAGTACTGGCCGTTGTTCAGGGCCCCGTTGGCGTTGGCATCGTTGATCACCTTGCCCCAGGTGGGCAGGGTGGGGTCGCCCAGGCCCAGATAGGCCAGCGACGCTTCCAGGAAGACATAGGACGGGATGAGCACGACCAGTTGGGGGATGAGCATCGGGATAATGCGCGGGACCAGGTAGAGGAAAACGATGCGCCAGTTGCTGGCCCCATAGGCCCGGGCGGCCTCGATGTAGGGCGACTCCTTGATCTGGAGGAAGATGGCCCGATAGGTCTTGATGCCGGAGCCGAAGATGCTCAGGAGGATCACCAGCCCCAGCATGACCCAGATGCTGCGCTGGTAGAAGGTGCCGACCATGATCAGGATGGGCAGGAGAGGGATGACCATGTTGATCTCGGTGATGCGCTGGATGATGCCGTCCACGATGCCGCCGAACCAGGTGCCGATGGCGGCGATGATCATGGTCGTGACGGTGGTGCCGAAGGCGGCCAGCAGGCCGAAGGAGAGGGCGATCGGGGCCCCCCAGAGCAGGGCGATCATGAGGTCCCGGCGGTAGTGGTCGGTTCCGGCCAGGCCGTAGAGTTGGCCGTAGGAGACGAAGGTAGCGTCCAGATCGGCTCCGGCCTCAAAGGTGGTCCCGCGGAGGACCAGGGTATAGGTACCCTTGAGCGGGGTGGGCGTTTCCCGGCCGGGGTCGAGGAAGAGCACCTTCTCGGGGACGAGGTCCTGGGAACGGATGGCGACGCCCTGGGGGACGTACTTTTCCAGGCGGCGTACCAGTTCGTTGTCCTGCGAGATATGGTAGACCTCCTTCGGCCGCAGGTTCAGTTTGGCCAGTTTGATCTCGCGTCCATCCGGGGTGACCCAGGTCAGGGAAGCAAAGGACAGATGCGGGGACTCGGTAGAGGTGGGGTAATGCGGCTTGAAGAAGACGATGAGTTCCCGGGGGAAATCGTCGTAGGAGTAATCGAAGGTGAAGGTGATGGTGATGGCCCGCGAGGTTTCGCTCAGGTTCACCACTTCCTTCCTGGCGCCACCGGTCTCGCTCTTCAGGACGATGGTTTCGGGGGCCTTTTTGGCGGAGAACCAGTTGAACCAGGCCGGTGGAGAAAGCCGTGGGTACTCCTCCCAGACGCCTTCGCCTCCCTGCCAGAGCCGGATGGCCTCATCGTAGGGGATGGCGATGACCGCATAGATCGCCATAACTACGACGGCCAGGATGATCAGAAGCCCGAGCACGGCCGATGGATAGCGCGCGATCTCTTGAAAGGTATCTTTCAGCCTTCTCATTGCTTGGCCCCTCCGCCCACCTTGACCCGGGGGTCCACCAGGGCATAGACGAAGTCGAGCACAAAGACGGTGATCGCCAGCAGGTAGGCATAGATCACGGCTTCGGCCACAATGACCGGAGTCTCCATCTGACCAATGGCTTGGTAGTAAAGCCGGCCCAACCCCGGCCAGTTGAAGACCGTCTCCAGGATGATGGCCCCGCCCCACAGCCCGATCAGGGTGAGGGCAAAACTGGTGATGATGGTCGGCAGGGTGGGGCGCAGGATATAGCGCCGCTCGATCATCCGGGAGGGCAACCCCTTGGCCTTGGCCATCTCCACATAGTCCTCGCTGGAATAGATGAGGAAGAAGGTACGCCAGTTGTAGATCGAGACCGCGCTGGCGCTCATGAGCAGGGCCAGGATGGGCAGAATCAGGTGTTTGAGCAGGCTCAGGGCGTACATCAGGGGGTCCGTGGGCGGCGGAGCATCCACCATCCCGCCGTAGGGGAGGATGCCCAGTACGGCGGCAAAGATGAGGAGCAGGAAGATGCCGTAGAACCAGCCCGGGGCGGAGGAGGTGGGGGCGAAAGCAATGACCAGCCGGTCGAAGAAACTGCCATAGGCCCGGGAAAGGGCCAGGGCGATAAAGATGCTCATAAAGAAGAGGGCGAGATTCGATGTAGCGAAGAGGACCAAGGTAGAGGGCAGACGCTCCAGAAGAATCAGCCGTACCTGGGAGGAGCCGCTATCACTGTGCATATTCCGGGCATGCCCCAGGTCCAGCGTCAGCGCGTTCTGTAGATAGATCATGCTTCGGACAGGAAAAGGTGTGTCCAGGCCCAGCCTTTGCCTTTCGTCCTGGATCTTCTCCTCGATAATCTGATTGCGCTTCTCTACCGGAAGCCGCCTCATGGCCTGGTCTCCCATAACCTGTACGGCAACCTTCTCGGCGATTTCCCCCTCCAGGAGTTTATCCACATAGCCGCCCATATTGGCGATCAGGATGGTCAGGTATACACCGATGACCACAGTGATGAAGAGGACGATCACCCGGACTCCGGTGTAGAGGGCGATGCGGCGCAACGTCTGGAGCAGAGCGGACTCCCTCACGGCGGACAAACGCTTTCCCGCCGGCACGGCGGGGGCTGCTTCGGCCATCTTGCACCTCTTCCTCAAGCATCGAGGTAACGATAGGGGCGAGGCAAGGCGCTGCCTCGCCCCTATCGCTCAGACGCCCGGCCTCCTTAGGGAGCCGTGACGAACTGGGTAGACGCGAAGGCGGGAATGCTCACCGGCTTGACCACGACGGCGACCTCCAGCCGGTTGGAGCCGGCCTCCAGTTTGGAGGTCACGTCGGAGGTCAGTTTGACCTGCCACTTGCCGTCGGCGACGGCTTCAGCGGCTCCGACAAAGGCCAGGTTGCCCTTGGCGTCAAAGACCATGTACTTGACCTGGTCCACGTCGGCGATGGGGTAAGGCGCACCCTTGAAGGTGACCTCCACATCGAAGGTGGCCTCGCCGCCGATCTTGACGCTGTCGGGGCCGGAAACCTCGGCCGTGGCCATCCGGGGCTCGGCGAAGCGCTCCCACTTGGTGGCCAGGTCGGGGTAGGCCAGGAAGCGCTTCAGGACGACCGTGCCCTCCACGGGGAAGGCGCGCTCCAGGTAGAAGGGGCCGGTGCCGATCCAGAAGTGCCCCTTGGTGCGCACCCATTCGTTGAGGTTATCGTAGCGGGCCTTGGCCTCATCGGGACCCAGGAACTGGCCCAGCGTCGCCGCATAGGGGACATACAGTTCGTTGGTCGCGGTGACCAGGTACTTCTTCAGGATGTCGATGCTCGGGCCGGCGATGAAGGAGGTGTATTCGACCGTCCGGCCCTCACTCTCGGTGAGCGCCGTGGACTTGTCCGCGGAGAAGGCCAGTTCCTTGTTGCCCTCGGCCAGGATGGCCGGGACCAGGTTGTGCCAGGCCGCCTGCCCCTGAGAGTAGTAGGGGAACCAGGTGGTGACGATGTACTCGGCATCCAGGTACCACATATCGTCATAGGTCTCGATGACCAGGGGGTCGGTGGAGACGATCTTGACGCCCTTGAAGTGGTCCATGAACGACTCGAAGGAGGGGACGTAGGCCTTGTCATAGAGCACGCTCTGGGTGTAGGCGCGGTCGAAGGTGAGGATCATGTTCATCACCACGTCGGCCGCCGAGAAGTTGCTGCCGTCGTGCCACTTGACCGTCTTGTAGAGGTCGGCCGGGTAGTAGACGGTGCACTTGGTCTTGGCGGTCTGGGTCTGGGTGAACTTTTCCCCGGCGGTGATAAAGGTCTGGGCCACGGGGTCCCAATCCACCCAGGCATCGCTCGGCACCTCGATCTTGGGGGCGAAGGAGAGGTCGATCCAGTCGAGCGTCTTGCCGACCGGCAGGCCCTCCTCCACTACGCATTCGGCCCGCTCGATGCGCTGCGGCCAGTAGAGGCCGGTGTAGGGATCGGGGACGACGCCCGCATCGCTCGTGCCGCGAATCAGCATCATGTCATAGATCCAGTTGCTGCCGGCGATGGGGTTCCAGGGCTCGGTCAGGATGCTGGGCATGGCCATGGTGATGGAGCCGCCGATCTCGCCCTTGCGGCGGAGGGTCTGGGCCCACAGGGCCGAGCCGTAGACGGAGCCGGCCAGGTCCGCCGAGACCTGGATGTTGGCGCGGGCGGGGGAGAAGGAGACCCGGTCGGCCAGCCAGACACGCACCGAGTCCTCCAGGGAGAGTTCCAGGGCCCGCTTCATCAGTTCCTGGCGCTCCTCCAGGCTGGCAAAGTCCTTGACGGCCAGTTTCTGGGAGATCTCGTCGAACTCCGGGGCGGGCGTGTAAGCCTGCCAAAGCGGACGGGGCATACCCCGTGGGGTATAGAAGAAGTCAAAGTTATCGGCCAGGTCGCGGCTGATCATGGTGGTGACCCAACCGCCGGTGTAGATGTGGAACTTGCCCTCGGCCGGGTTGCCTTTCAGCCAAATGGGCGAGGCCTCGGCGGCCTTCTTGTACTGGCGGTCCGTGGTGAAGCCGATGCTCTCCAGTTGGTTGGCCACATAGTCGCCGATGGCTTTGCGCTCGTCCTCGATGCGGATGAGGAGGATGATCGTCACCGGCTGGCCCTGGTACATCCACTTGCCGCCCTCCAGGGTGGCGCCGAGTTTCTCCATCTCCTCGGTGATGACCTGCTTGGCCTTGTCGGGGTTGTAGGCGTACTTGAGTTCGATGGCGCGGGCGGTATCGGCCAGTTTGGCATAGTCGGAGAAGGTGGTGTTGAGGGCGGTGTAGCGCGGGACGGCCAAGCCGCCGAAGATCTCACGGCAGATATAGTCGCGGTCAATGAGCCAGTTCATGGCCTCGCGGATGCGGGGCACGGAGAAGGGGTTCAACTGGTTGGTCGGCGTGAAGACGGGGCCGACGGGGTTGAAGGTGAGTTCGTTGTAGGAGCCGTAGGACATCGCATAGGCCAGATCGGGGGATTCCTTGACCCGGCTGAAGAGTTTGGCATCGGCGATGGCGTAGGCGTAGAGGTCCAGTTCGCCGGACTGCAGGCGGGTGATGGCGGCCGGCGCGTTCTCCTCTTCGACCACGATCACCGAGTCGACCCAGGCGCCGGTGCGCGTGACCGGAGCGGGGGTGGGCGTGACCAGGACCGGCTTCTCGGTGACGGCCACCTGGGTGACCACCTTCTCGACCGGTTGGGTAACGACCACTGTGGCCCCGGGGCCGCAGGCCGAAAGGAGTGTGGCAGCCAGCAGCACCAGCGAGGACACGGTCATCCACTTCTTAGCCGTAGACATCTGTACTCCTCCTTGGATTTCTGTACCGCTTTCGGAAGCCCTCCTGAAGGGACACCGACATGCTCGTTGCTATACCATCACCTCCTTTCGGGGACGCGATCCCGCCTTCAAAAACACCACGGGGAAACCGCCGGACCCGGCGGGCAAGCCGAAATATCCCGGGCTGGTCGAGCGGTCCATCTGCACCATCGGCGTTCCTCAGCCACACGCACCTTCGCTCCGTGGCCTGACCTGTCCCCCACCGGGCGGCGGGGCTCCATGGTTCGCCGATAGTATACCATAGGGGGACGGAAATGTCAAGTGCCATTGACTGACATCCACTCATAACTCGTTCTGGCACGAACGGCGGCCCGAAACGCTGTTGAGATGGCGGGGGACGGCCGTCGCGGAGGCGATTTTGGGCCCGTCGCGGCCGGTCGGGGGCCGCCGTAAGGGCCTAGGTGGGATTTATGAGCGGATGTCTGCCATTTGACTTTTGGCGTAAGTTTGGTATAATGAAAACGTGGGGATGCAACGGTTTCGACAGGGAGGGAACGGGCCGGGCTGCGAGCCGGGGCGCCTGACCCCGTAAAAACGGGCGATGCCAATAAGCGGCAACACCTTCCATCGCGCGCCTGTCGCGCTCGCCGCCTAAAAAGTAGGGCGGCGCGTCCTTCCGGACCCCGCCCCGGTGGGTTCGGAAAGGGCGTGGCAAAGCCGGGGTGCTCCCGCCCCGAACGCCGGCTGAGGGTGGGAAAAGACGAAAGCCGGCCGGCCGATGGGAACCCGGTCGGTTGGGGTCCTGTCGGTACAGAAGGAAAGAGCCGACTAGGCTCGTAGACGCCCGGTAGTGAACTCTCTGGACGGGGGTTCGATTCCCCCCATCTCCACCAGGGCCGGCCGAGGGAGGCCGGCCTCTCTTTTCTTGAGGGCCTGTGGGTGCCGCCCTGGGGCGGCCCGCGGCCTATTCGGAGCCGGCTGCCCGGTCGCGCGACCCCGGCATAGAGAAGAGGCCCCGCCGGGCCTCTTCCCGGGATACGGTATTCGGTTGTCGGTTCTCTGGCCCCTGGGGGTGGGTGGAGGGAGTTCCCTCCAGGGCCGGGCCAAGCGCCTCCGGCTTCAGCATTCCACCCCACGCGGGCCTCGCTCCCCCCTAGCAGGCCATCCGGGCCAGAAGGATGAGATAAAGTCGCCAGGACGGAACGGCCGGCGGAATCCGGGGTGGATGAATTCGGCTACCCATCGCTAGCCTCCTCGAAAAGATCCATCGCTCAGGGCCAGATCCAACCTTTGAAGAAGAGGTAAAGACCCGAGGCCAGAAGGACGGTGGTGAGCGCACCGAGCAGGACGACGCCGTCGTCGGAGTAGCGGGAAGAAGCGTAGGTCAGCAGGCCCAGGACCAGTCCGGCCCCGAAGAGCAGGCAGGCCACCAGTTGCCACCCGTTGCCCAGGAACGCCATTTCCATCGCTTTCCTCCCCGGCCAAAGATGGCCGTGCTTTCTGCTTTTTAGTATAGCCCTTCCTTGGGGAACTGGCATTTCATCCGTTTGGGAATCCTCTGGCAGGAATCTTACGAAATTCTCACCGATCCCTGAGCGGAGAAAAATCCCCAGGAAGTCCTCACCGGGAGCCTCGCCCTAGAGTGGGGATGACCATCCTGGGAGGGCGAACCTCCCGGTGAGCCGAAACCCGGGCGGAAACGATGGGGGACCAGGGTCAGGCGCCGGCCTGCGCAAGGAGGCGCAGGCCCTCCAGGCGCAAGAGTTCCGGATAGAGGACGCGATAGGCGGCGCAGTAGGGCGAGGGGGCGTCTGCCCGGCCGGAGGAGCAGGCGGCCAGCCAGGGGCAGCCGCCGGCGCAGGCCTCCCGCCAGGGGCAGGTGGCACAGCCGGCCCGCTCCTCTACCGCCGGATTGGGGAAAACGGCCCGCAGGGCGGCGAGGGGGTCCTCCAGGGAAAGGTCGCCGGCCGGATGCGCCAGTTCCATCTGGCAGGGGACGAGCCGCCCCCGGGTGTCCACCACCAGGTAGGAGCGGCCGGCCGCGCAAGGGTAGCGGTGCGGCCGGGAGAAATCGGCCCGGTCCAGGATGCCGAGGAGGCTACGGCGGGGCGGGGAGGCCGCAATGCGGGCAAACGCCGCCCGAACGGCGGCGATCAGGCGTTCGATGCGCTCCGGGGAAATCCGGCCGTCGGCCGGCCGGACGAAGTTGAGGTGGAAGGGCAGGTCCAGTTCCAGGGCCAGGGCCACGGCTTCGGCCTCTTCCTCGCCCTCCTCGCCGCACAGGGTGATGGAGAGGAAGGGGCGCAGACCGCGCCCGACGGCCCGTTCCAGGTTACGGCAGATGCGCTCAAAGGTGCCGCTGCCGTCCGGGAGGATGCGGCGGCCGTCGTGCACCCGGCGGGAAGGATCCAGCGAGACGGCCAGGCGCATTCCGGCGGCGGCCGCAAAATCGAGGAGGCGATCATCGAGGGCCACCCCGTTGGTAAGGAGCGTCTCCCGCACCTCCAGGCCGTAGCGCAGGATGTGCCGGCCGGCCTGCCGATGGAGCAGACGCACCAGGGAAAAGGCCAGGGTGGGCTCGCCGCCGGCGTACTTGAGTTTGACCGCCCGGAAGCCGTGGCGCGCGGCGGTGCGAAAGGCCGTTTCCAGGGCCGCCCATGCAGTCGTCGGGGACATCGCTCCGTCCTGCTGGGGCACATAGCAGTAGGTGCAGCGCAGGTTGCAGGCCGAGGTCAGGTGCAGCCACACGGTGAGGGTATCGCCCTCCGGGGCCGGGCCGGGGGCCGGCCGGGCCTCCTCCACGGGGACGAGCAGGCCCACTCCGGCCAGCCGTCGGGGAAGACCCCCGGCGATGGGGCGGGGCCGGGCAAAGGCGGCGAGGACCTCCTGGGCCGCCGGGCCCACGACGACGGGGCCGACCGGGGAGTGGGCGGGGAAGAGAAGGGCATGGCCGGCCGGAAGGTCGGTCCGGTAGAGGAGCGGGGCGCGCTCCCAGAGCCGGCCGGCCGCATCCGGCAGGGCGGCTCGGCCCTCGGCCGGCGCGCAGGCGCAATCGGTCTCCGGGCCGGCCAAGGAGACCAGGGCCTCCTCCGAGCAGGCGCAGTCCTGCTCCACCTCCGCAACGGAAGACCACAAAACTTCTGGAAAAGATTCGGCACAACGGTTCATCGGCTTTCCTCCTCGATGGGCCGGCACATCCGGAGCAGGCCCCCCTCCTCCCCAACCGGCCGGAAGCCGCTTTCCTCGAAGAGGCGGCGGGCCGGGAGGTTCTCCCGGCGGGTCTGCAGGACCACCGGAAGGCCCTGCCGGCCGGCCCAGCGCAGCGCCTCCGCCAGGAGTGCCCGGCCCAGGCCCTGCCGCCGCCACTCCGCCCGCACCCCGATGCCCAGTTCCATGGCCGGCCCGCATCCATCCCCCGGGACGGGAAAAAGGCGGCACCAGCCGACGATTTCCCCCCGCTCCTCGGCCACCAGAAGGAGATGGCAGGGGCAAGCGGGGACGCTCAGGGCGTGCTCCCAGGCCGGGGTGGGTTGGAATCGCGGCGTAGCCATCATCCCCTCGGCGCAGACGCCATCGATGGCCGCCCGCAGCACCTCTCGATCTTTGGGGGAAAACCGGCGAACCCGAATCACCGCCCTTCTCCCAGAGAGATGCCGTATTCCCGCAGTTCCCGCTCCAGCCGTGTCGGGCGCTTCAGGTTGAACTCCCGGGCCACCTCTTCCATCCCCCGGCGCATCAGGGCCAGTTCCTCCCGGTTGCGCCGCTTGGTGCGGCCGTAGATGCGGTGGACGGCCCGGCGGATATCGCGAAAGTCCTCCGCGTAGAGTTCGTCGTAGGCCAGGGCCAGGGTGTAAAAGCGGCCCCCTTTGGGCAAAGCCTCCTCTGGTCCCATCTTCCTCTCCTCAAACTGCTGCATGTAGATTTGTCCGAGGAGCAGGTAGGCTTTGCCCAGCAGGAACCAGTAGAAGCGGTCGGGCAGGCCGGGGTCGTCCGGATTCGGGAGTTTCCCCGGGGGACGATACGCCTCCGGCACCTCTTCTATGGCTTTCCGGGCATCCCCTTCGGCCTGTTTGTAGGAGGAGAGGCCGGAGCGGGCGACGTAGTAATAGAGCCAGGCCCGGTTCACGTGGGCATCCAGGCGGCGGAAGGGAAGGTCCTCTCCGGCCAGTTCCATGGCGCGGGATAGGTCCCTCTCCGAACGCCGGAACAACTCCCCCGGCGACGGGTCTTTTTGCTCTGGAGCCGGTTCGTATTGGGGTCGGAGCCAGGCCCAGAAGCGGTAGACGCAGCCCCGCTCGATCAGCGCTTCCACCAGCCGGGGGTGCTCGGGGACGACTTCCTCAAAGATGCGCACCGCATCCTCGGTCAAGGAGGCCGCCCGGCGCAGGAAATCGGCAATTTCCTCGGGAGCGTAGAGGTATTCGACCTCGCTCATCCGCCGCAGCGCCTCGGCCAGGGCGATGCTGGCCAGCCCGACGCCCCGGGGCTGGTCCAGGTCGCGGAAAATCCCCAGGGCCCGCTCGCAGTGCACCCGCGCCTGGTGGGGCTTGCCGTCGCGGAGGAGGATCATCCCCAGGGTGTTATGGCTAAAGGCCACGGGGGCCGCCGGCCCCAGGGCCCGGCGCATCTCCAGGGCATCGGAGCAGACCGATG
>JBMFNL010000012.1:0-33433 GCA_049970175.1 Chloroflexia bacterium | reverse complement strand
GTAGGCCAGCGCATCCCCCTCGGCAATATCCAGGGCGATCGGGGCCAGCGGGCCGGCGGCCTGCAGGAGGTCGGCACATTGCTCGCGCATCTGCCGGGCCAGTTCCACCGTTTGCGGCTTGGCACGACGGTTGAGCCGTTCCATCCGCTGCAAGGCCATGACCACCGCCACCTCCTCGCGGCGCAGGCCGTCAAACGTTTCCTGGCCTTCCCGTTCCTTCAGGAAGAGGAGCATCTCACTGCGCAGAAGATGATCAAGGCTCTCCTCGCCGACCCAGAACGCCTCCTTGGTATACAACCGCCAGGTTTGGAACCCCCCCACCGGATTGCTGCGCAGGCGGTAGTAAACCTCCTCGGACATCAGGTTGTAGAGGCGGTCCGTCTCCCGGGCCAGTTGTTCGGGGTAATCGGGCCGCCTGGGCGTCCCGGGCGGGACCCTCCCTTCCTCCGGCATCCCCTCTCGGCGGGGAACCCACAGTTCGCGGACCTTGTCCCGCTGGGCCAGGATGCGTTTCCCGTATTCTTCGAGAATGGCCCCGTACATCTGCTCCCGGCGGGCTTCGGGGAGGCCGGAGAGGAGGTGGCGGTCCAGGAGTTCGTACATCTCGTCGTGGAGGAAGAAGCGGTCATCGGCCGGCCGGACCTTGACAAAGGCCAGGTTCCGCACCTGCTCCAGGAGGCGTTTGGCCTCCTCCTCCCCCACGCCGGCCATAGGGGCCAGGAGGCCGGCATCCAGCCCCCGGCGGGCCCAGGCCAGGGCCTCAACGGCCACATCGGCCTCCCGCCCGGCCTCCTGCCAGAAGCGCACCAGGTCGCGCTCGACCTCCTCCCGAATCGCCTCGATCTCCTCCGGAGAGCGTTTTTTGACCTCTTCCGGCGCCTCCAACAGCCGGGGATGCAGTCGATCGGAGTTGCTCAAATAGTCCACCATGAGCGCCAGGAGGATGGGCCGGCCTTCTGTATAGCGCCAGGCCACCTGCCGCACCCCGGTGGGAATCCCCTCCACGCGGGCGGCGAAGCGCTCCAGCCAGGCGGCCGGCTTTTCCTGCCCCCTTCCCCGATATTCCTCGGCCTGGCTACGGGCGGTGCGGGCCACGGCGGCAAAGTACTCCGCCGTCTCCTCCGCGTTAAACGGTCCGAGTTCCCGATGGATGAGACGGTCGGCCAGGGCCTCGCGGAGGTCCTTTTCCAGGCGGGGCGCCGGCCGGCCGGCCAGGAGGACGACGGTGTTCTGCAGGCGGGGGAAAAAGTGCTCCAGTAGCCAGGGCAGCACCTCGACCATCTCCGGCTCCCAGCCCAGCCGTTCCTGCACCGGGTCCTCCCCGTAGATCAGCCGTTCGGCCGTGTCCAGGGTCAGGACGAGCCGGTGTCTTCCGGCCAGTTCGTTCAGGTCGTCGAGGAAGGCCTGCAGGACCGCATCGCGCAGGGTGGAAAGTTCCTTCAGCATTCCGGCGAGGTCTTTCTTCTTCTCCTCGAAATCCCGACATTTTCCGTCATACTCCGGGAAGAGATTTTCACCGGCCGCCCGTTCCAGCGCCTCGGAAAGAGAACGGGTGAAACCGACGGAGGTATGGGTCGTGGTGTGGTAGAAATCCACGACCTCCTGCATCGCCAGGAATTCGGGGCGATGCCACGCCCCGCCGGGCCGGAGGCGGGAGAGCACCTCCCGCAGGAGGAAGGTCTTGCCGATGCCGCCCGGCCCGGTGAGGTAGATGACGTGGGTGCCCTGCCCCTCAACGGCCCGATAAATCTCTTGCAGGATGGCCTCTCGGTTCACTACCTCGGGGGTTATCCAGACACCGGCATAGGATAAAGCCCGTTCCATCGTTTTTCCTCCTCGTTCGCATGGGATTTCTGCCCATGTACCTCGGTAGACCCACTGCCAGATAACGGTGGAAACCGTTTCCGGTGGTAATCCTGTCGTTGTTGCCAGCGATTGCTCGGGTACTTCTCGGCCCACCCCTCGTACAGGTTGAAGGCGGCCCGATGCAGGGCTTGCCAATGGGCGGGGTCGTTTTCGCGGAGGCTTTCCTCCAGCACCCGCCGCACGGCCTCGTCCATCACGTACTCCTTCCCCACCTGCAAACTCTCCCCCGGCCCCATCTCGACATCCCTTTCCTCCCCCTCCCAGCGGACCAGCCGCGTAGCCAGAAATTCGTTCAGTCGGAGGCGGCAATCCCCCGGCGGCCTGCTCAGGAGTTCCGCCATCTCCTCCACATTGAAGCCGGCCAGGATGCAGAGGTCCTGGAAATCGCCCCGCGCCGAAGGGGGAACGCTCTGAAGAAACCGGTCGGCCACCGCCCGAAGCGCTTCTCCCCACGTTTTACCGGCCCGGAGTTCTTCGGCCAGGAGGAGGTTCGCCAGGGGATAGCCGCTGCCCCGCTGCACGATGTCGCCGACGGAAACGGGGAGAGGAAACCCTCGTTTTTGAAGTTGCTCCTCAGCCTCGGGAGGCCCAAAGGGGGACAGCACCCGCTCCTCGGCGCCCCGCAGAGCGATTGAAGCCCAGGTTTCCGTCGACTTGGGCAGCCGGCCGCCCAGGACCACCAGGGCGCCGACCTTCAGGAAGGGTCCCAGGACATACTGCTCCAGGTAATTCAAGGCGAATTCCAGGGGCAGTTCGTCCACGCCGTCTACCAGGAGGACCGGCGGCCGGCCGGAGCAGGCATATCGCTCCTCCAGGAACGAGGAACGCTCGTCGATCGGGACCGGCAGGTCGGAAAGGCCCAGGGGTTCGGCCAGGTAGGAGAGGATATCGGCTGTGTGGGCGGCCTGGTATTCTCCCAGCCGGGAAGGAGGCAGGTAAAAGGCCTCCTGGCAGGGCCGGTCTTCCCCAAGAATCAGGTGTCGGACCGCGATCGCCGGGAAAGACTCCTGGAGTCGGCGGCGAATCTCGCAGAGCAACCAGGACTTGCCGGAGCCCTTGGGCCCGGTGAAGCGAATCGCCCGCCCTCGGGGCCTTCTTGCCCATTCCTCAACGGCTTTTAGGACAAAGTTGATCTCTTCCTTGCGAGCGGTGAAAAATTCTTGGGAATATTCAGAACCCGGGCCACTCATACGCCATCTTCTCCTTCCGGCAATACCCCAAAGGCAGGTCCATCCCCTTGGAGTACGGGCAGAATTTTACGAGGGGGTAGAGGCCCCATTGAGCCCTTTCTCCTTTCGGTAGCGGGCGATGGCCCTATCCAGGTCGGTCAGTTCGATCCTCCCAGATGGGCCGGCCCGCCGCAGGTGCTCGTCCAGCACCAAGCCGGCCAGATAAATTACCTCTCGGGGGAGGAGGGGGCTGACATGAGCGGCCAAATACGCCTCGGGGTCCACAGGCAGGCCCACCGTGCCCATGCCCCGGAACGAGGTGAACATCCCCCGGCTGGCTACCCGCAGCCGCTCCTCCATCACCTGGGCCAGCCGTTCCGTCGTCCACTTTATCGTAACCTGCGGTACCGAGGCAGCCAGTCGGGGAAACTCTTTCTCGATGAGTCCCTGCATCTCGGTGGGAAGAAAGTATTTTATGAAGATCCGTCTTTCCGCCCATTCCCCAGTCCGGCGTAGCAGCGGTTCCAGGAGGAGGAGTACCGCTTCCGGCCGGGTGACGTAGGCATCGGCCCCATCCACCAGCAGGAAGACGGCCTCAAAGTGGAGGCGTTCCAGAAGGACCTGGACGAGGGACTCGAAACGCTCCTGCGGCAAAGGAAGGGGGCGGCGTTTTCGCCGGCGATAGCGCATGATCTGACAGAAAGAACGCAGGGTTTCCGGAAGCGGCTCGATCGGCAGGTCCCGAGCGGTCGGGTCGAAGGCTTCGGCCAGAGGAGAGAGGTTGCCGGCTTCTTCCAGTTGGCCCAGGTAGTACTCAAGCGGGACCGGCAAGTTTTCCATCAGGATCGTTTTCAGTTCCCGCTGCAGGGGGCGCTCCCAGCGGAGAAAGCGGTAAGCCCGGTAGGCCAGGTGGAAAAGGAGTTCGCCGGCGGCCGAACGGGATAGGAAGGTAAAGTAAGCAGCTTCGTCCGGAGGCGTGCCGAGCACCTCCGGGGAGGGTAGGAGGAACGGTATGGGAAAGAAACGCCTTCCCTCGTCCTCTGCCCGGCAGGCCGCGGCCAAACGAACGCGGAAGGCACTCTTTCCCCCACCCGGCGGAGCGAAAAGAAAAACCGGCTGCTCCTCCCATAGGAGCGGGAAAGCCTCATAGTCCATCAGGTAGCGGTGAAGGTAAGGGTCACTTCCCGCATCCAGGTGTTGGAAAGGGTTAAAGTGCAACCCTACTTCTTGCAACCAATCCGGCGTTTTTTGTGTAAAAGGCACATCTATGCCCTCCTGCGTCGCCTGTGACGCCGGCCCATCGGCCGCAGGTGCCCCGATCATTCTGATCCCCTTTCTGTAAAGTCGTGACCGCCTTAAATAAGGGATAATTTTAAATTACCCCATTTGTCACCTTTCCTCCTTCCGCATTTCGCTCATGATGCTCACAAAATTCTCACCAGCGCACCTCCAGGCGCACGCCCTGCCCCCGAAGCGTACGGAGCAGGACGGGGTCCCCCGGATCGGGCTCGATGGCCCGGCGCAGCCGCCAGAGGGCGGTGTCCAGCAGGCCGCGGTAATTTGCCTCTTCTTCGTAGCCTTCATCGTCCGGAACACGGGGAATCGCCGGCAATCCCCGGCAAGCGCGAAAGTAGAGTTCGGGGCGGGAGACCGTGCGGTTGGCGCGGGGATAGAGGTAGCGGAGCAGGTCCAGGGGGTGCCCCGAGAGTTCGGAGAGGGGGATTTCCCGCCCTCCTACCAGGAGCACCTCCTCGGCCTCATCGAGGTACAGGCGGGGAGGATACTTCCGGCGCAGCGTCCGCCAGGTGGCCTCGTCCACCGGGCAGCGGTCCGAGAGGTAGCGCTCCAGAACCGGCCGAACCTGCTCCAACCATTCGCGGGGGATGGCCCCACCCACCTTCTCCAGCCAGGGAAGCCAGGCAGGAGCCGAGCACAGGTCCTCCAAGCGCGGGGAGGGATCCCCGGTGGCCAGAGCCAGCCGGCGTTCGACGATCTGGCGGAGCGCCGGGATTTCCCATTCCAGGCGAAAACAGTCCAGCCGCCTGCGTTCCAGACCGCCGAGCCCGACCAGTTGTGCTTCCAGGCGAGAGGGAAGGAAAAGTTTCCAGGAGAAGCCCCCCCTTTCAAAAAGGGGCAGGGCGCTGAGGAGCCGGCCGAGGGATGCCACCAGGCCGGAGGTGGCCTCGTCCCCGATGCCGCCGATATCCACCAGAATCCAGAGGCCCTCCAGCCCGGCAGCGCGCAGAGCCTTGGACAGTTCGGCCAGAATCAAGGGGTAATCGTTCGGTGGGAGGAGGTCCTTTTTCGGCGGGGCCAGGAGCATGGCCTGGGATGGGATACGCCTCGTCCGGGAAAAGGCCGCGGTCTGGGGAAAAACGCTTTCTGAAAAAAGGAACGGGCCGGCGCGGGCATAGAGATTCCCCCGGACGAAGCGATGAATAAACCATCGCAGCATCTGCCGTGCCCAGGAGGGAAGGGCCTCGAAGGCGACGGAGCGAACCAGATATTCCAGCAGAGCCAGGCCGCAGGCATCGAAGGCTTCGGCCAGGAGGTCGGTCAGGGACATCTCGGAGAGGAGCGAACTTCCCAGGGGAGACCAGCGGACCGCCAGGCGGCGGCTTTCCTGCGCCCTCCGCTCGAGCATCCGGCAGAGGGCCGATTTGCCTGCCCCCGGCCGGCCGAAGACGACGACGGAGCGTTCCCCCATCAGGCGCTCGAACCCTTCCGGCGCAACAAAGCATTCGTCCAGCCAGTCGCCCTCCTCCTCGGCGCGCAGGGGGAGGAAAAGGTCCATCGGGTTCAGCCTCGCCTGCTCCATATTTCAGGCCTCTTCGGTCAGCCGGTCCAGGTCGTCCGGCAAAATACAGGCATCTTCCAGATGCCGGGCCACGATTTCCAGCAGCCGGTTGCCCAGGCGAACGAGTTCGCGGGGCGACCCCCGGGCCTGCCTTACCAGCCAGAGGTCTACATCCTGCACCCTCGCCCGGGTCTCCTGTGAAGCCAAGCCATCCAGAGTTCCTTCCCCACGGCCGCATCCCCGAAGTCGCCTTCGGAGCATTTCCCGGAGTTCTTCCTCCGACCAGAGAAGGCGAAAAGTATGGCCCCGCCAGTCCAGCGGATGAACCGCGTCGGGCAGGAAGACCTTCAGGTAGACCCCCAGGCGGGCCAGGGGGAGGGCCAGGTCCAGGAGCGGCGGGAGCCGGCCGGCAAACTCCCAGGGCCGGCCCTCCACCCGGGGTTCGAGCAGGAAGACGGTGACCTCCCGCCCGGCCGGCCGGGCTCGCCCGAGCAGAGTAAGCAGGTCCCAATTCCCCGGGTCCGTGGGTTCGGCCAGGGCAGCCATCTCTTCCAACAGGGCATTCCCCACTCCCGCACGGCAGGAGAGGCCGGCCCGGGAAAAGCGGGCGGCCAGGCACTCTCTCGGGCCGAAGAGGGAAAGGAGCAACCCGGCCATGTTGGCCCTCTCAGGCCGCTCCGCCCTCAGGAAGGCATCCGGGTCCAGCGCCAGGTATTCCACCAGCGCTCCGGCGAGGAGGCGAGACAGGCCGGAGAGCACCCTCTCCGCGTCAGCGGGGTGGGGGAGGGATAAAGAGGCATAGACAGGAAACGGCTCGGCGGCCCCTTCCAACCGGCGATGGGCCAGCAACAGGGCGGCGGCGCTTTTTCCGGAGCCGGGGGCACCCACGACCAGGGTCGGTTCCAGCCGTCTGAGAGTCTCCCAAGCAGGAGGCTCATAGCCAATTTTCGGCAGATCTCCCTCCATCTCGGCCGTCTCCGGACCGAAGGGGTTCCGGGTGAACCCCCAGGCCTGAAAAACCTCCTGCACCTCGGCCCGGTCGGCCGGCCGCGGGGAGCGCCACAGCGCAGGACGGGGCCGGGGCTTTGTCCGGAGGTTGCGAAGGGGGGTGGCCCACTCCTCCTCGCTTGTCAGCGGCCTTTCGAAACGGGAGTCCCACAGCCAGCGCTGCACCGGTTCTCCCTGTAGATGGAGTTGCCGAAGCGCCTGGCCAGCCGTGGCGGCAGCACCGGGATGGCGGAGCAGGGAGACCATCATCTCGGTGGCCCGGTCGTATTCCTTCCCACCCAGGTTCTGGCCGGCCCAGAACAGGGCTTCGAGCACCTTTTGAACACCCCCCGCCTCTTCCCACCACGCGGGTGGGGGAGCGTCCGGTTGAGGGCATGGCTCCAAACAATCGGCATAAACCTGTAGCGGATCGGGGGCTTCTCTTCTCCAGATCTCCCGAAGGCGGTCCTGCACTTCCGGATCCCCCCAGGCCCGGTCCCGACGGCAGCGAAAATCCCCATAGAGATGGAAGGCTTCTAGCCACTTGTGCTCCCGCAGCAGTCGGCCCACTTCCTCTACTTCACCCAGAATGTGCTCCTTCTGGTGTCTCTCTTCTTCTTTCTGGCGTCTCCAGCTCTCCATCCCAAAGCCGACCAAGGCAGCCAGCAGGCTGGCCAGGAGGGCCGGCTGGAGCCCCACCTGGCCGAGACGGATGAAGAAGATGAGCACGGGGCCACGCGCCGGCCAGGAGAAAGGCTCGATAATCTGGGGAAGGGCCACGACCAACCCGATCACCAGGGGAACGAGCAACCAGGGTAGCAGGTAGACAAAACCCTCCCAAAATGCCTTCCATGACCTCCTCCAGAGGCCCTCGGGCCGGTAGGAAGTTTCCTCTCGGGCCCCTTTCGACCGTTTTGCCCCGGGTTTCTCCGGCGGTCCTGCAGGCCGTTGAGTTCCTCGAGAGGGCTCAGATCGGCATCTACGGAGCCAATCCCGGATTCTGCCTCCGGCGCCTCCGAGCCAATCTCGCGCCTTCTTCATCGCCCGCCTCGCTTTCTGGGCCGTCCGGCCGGCCCCGGCCTCCGTCCGCATTCCCCTTCCGGTCGTTTTTATTATACTCCACCGCCGCCTGCTTGACAAGCCGTTTGCAGACCCGGACAAAGCGTAGTACAATATCTTCCAAACACGAGGCTATGGAGGTTCCGATGGCCGATAAACATCTGGTGGATGAAGACCGCCTGCTCTTCACCTTCCTGGAGATGGTCCAGACCGGCCACCGCTCCGGGGAGGAGCAGCTGCTCGCCCAGCGCATCGTCACCCGACTGCGCACCCTGGGACTCAAGGCCGGAACCGACAAGACCGGCAACGTCATCGCCCACCTCCCCGGCCACGGGGAAGCCATCCTCCTGAGTGCCCACCTCGACAGCGTGGACCCCTGCGTCGGCGTCGTCCCCGTGGTCGAGGCCGGCATCGTCCGTAGCGACGGGCGCACCGTCCTGGGCGCCGATGACCTCTCCGGCGTGGCCGCCATCGTCGAGGCCCTGCAGGTGGTGGTCGAGAAGAAGGTTCCTCACCGCCCGGTGGAGGTCGTCTTCACCGTGGAGGAGGAGACCGGCCTCACCGGATCGAAAAATTTGAACTATGGCGAGGTCAAGGCCAGCATGGGGGTGGCCCTGGACGGAGGCGGACCCTTCGGGGCCATCGTCGTCGCCGCTCCCTCCCACAATATGATCTCGGCCGTCATCCGCGGCAAAGCCGCCCACGCCGGCATCGCCCCGGAGGAGGGCGTGAACGCCATCCGTGTGGCCGCCGAGGCCATCGCCCGCATGCCGCTCGGGCGCATCGACCCCGAGACCACGGCCAACGTCGGGGTCATCCGCGGCGGCATCGCCACCAACATCGTCCCCGACCGGGTGGAACTGGAGGCCGAGGCCCGCAGCCGGGACGAGCGCAAACTGCGCCAGCAGACCCAGGCCATGGTCGAAGCCCTGGAGGAGGTCGCCCGCGCCTATGGGGCCGAGGTCAAGCCCCAGGTGCAGCGCGCCTACAACGGTTTCACCCTCTCCGAGGAGGACGAAATCGTGCGCCTGGCCATGCGGGCCATCGAGGCGGTCGGCGTGACACCGCGCCTGGAAGCGAGCGGAGGCGGCAGCGACGTCAACATCTTCAACGCCCACGGCATCGCCTGTGCCAACCTGAGCACCGGCATGATGCGCGCCCATACCACGGATGAATGGATCGCCGTGGGAGACCTGGTGCGCTGTGCCCGGGTGGTCCTGGAGTTGATCCGGATCGACCAGAAGGGGGAATGAGGAGACAGGGCGGATGCATGTTTGTCGTTGGGCGAGGCGCCGATTGAGTAGGCCGGAGCGCAGCGACGGCCGTATCGAAATCAGTTGCCGGGGCTGTTCGGGTACTCGACCGGCGAACAGCCCGCTGTGCGCAGTGTTCGAGGACAGTGCCCATCTAGAAACATGCATCCGGACAGGGCCCTGGGCTTGCGCCAGAGCAGGGGGAAGCGGAAGAAGGACGGATAAAGCCATGGAAGTACGGCATTCGGCCGTAGCGGCCTTTCCGGATGGAAACTGGAGGAAGCCATGAGAGAATTGACCGATCGGGCGCTGGAGACGGCCCGGTTGCGCGGAGCCACCTATGCCGACATCCGCATCGTCCGGCGCGAGGAACAGAACATCACGGTAAAAAACGGCGTGGTGGCGGCCATTTCCCACGACGTCAGCCAGGGCTTTGGGGTGCGGGTCATCGCCGAAGGAGCCTGGGGCTTTGCCGCCAGTTCGCTCCTGACCCCCCAGGAGGTCGAACGCGTCGCCGCCCTGGCCGTGCAGATCGCCCGGGCCTCGGCCATGGTGCCGGGTCGGGAGCCGGTACGCCTGGCCCCCTGCCCGGTCGTCGTGCACCGTTACGTCAGCCCCTTCCGAAAGGACCCCTTCGCCGTCCCCCTGGAGGACAAGGTGGCCCTCCTCCTGGCCGCCGATGCCGAGATGCGCCGGGTCAAAGGCGTTAGCGTGGCCGAAAGCAACTTTGTCGCCTTCCGGGAGGAAAAGACCTTTGCTTCCAGCGAAGGCTCCTACATCGAACAGGTGCTCACCGAGACCGGGGCCGGCATCGAGGCCACCGCCGTGGGGGATAACGAAGTGCAGTCGCGCAGTTACCCTACCTCCTTCGGCCGGCAACAGTTGCAGAAGGGCTATGAACTGGTCGAGGCACTGGACCTGGTCGCTCACGCCGGCCCCACGGCCGAGGAAGCCGTCGCCCTCCTCTCCGCGCCCCAGTGCCCGGCCATGGTGACCACCATCATCCTGGAAGGCTCCCAGTTGGCCCTCCAGATTCACGAATCGTGCGGGCACCCCACCGAACTGGACCGCGTCCTGGGCAGCGAAGCCTCCTACGCCGGGACGAGTTTCCTCACCCTGGAGAAACTGGGCACCTTCCGCTACGGCTCCCCCCTGGTCAGCATCGTGGCCGACGCGACCGTCCCGGAGGGGCTGGGTTCCTTCGCCTACGATGACGAGGGGGTTCCGGCCCAGCGCGTCTACCTGGTCCGGGAAGGCATCTTCCAGGGCTACCAGAGTTCCCGGGAGACGGCCGCCGTCCTCGGGCAGAGGAGCAGCGGCGGCATGCGGGCCGACGGCTGGGGGAACATCCCCCTCATCCGCATGACCAACATCAACCTGGAACCGGGGGATTGGGAACTGGAGGACCTGATCGCCGATACCGAGGAGGGGCTTTACCTGGCCACGAACCGCAGTTGGAGCATCGACGACCGCCGGCTGAACTTTCAGTTCGGCACGGAAGTGGCCTATGAGATCAAGAACGGCAAACTGGGCCGGCTCTACAAAAACGCCACCTATACCGGCATTACCCCGGAATTCTGGGGCAACTGCGATGCCATCTGCAACGCCCGGCACTGGAAACTCTGGGGCACGCCCAACTGCGGCAAGGGAGAGCCGGGGCAGACGGCCCACGTCGGCCACGGCTGCGCCCCGGCCCGTTTCCGCAACGTTCGGGTGGGTGTGATGCGTTGATGGACGAGTCCCCCCTATCTCCCCTCCTTTCCCTGAGCCCGGCCGAGATTCGGGAGTACCTGGTCTCCCTGGCCCGGGAGGAAAAGTCGGCCGCCCTGGAGACGCTGCGCTGTGCCTTGGAGATGCCGGCCATGGCCGAGGCCGCCGTGGAGGCGCTGGGAGAGGTGCCGGACCAGGAGGCCTGGGACCTCCTGGAGCAGGCCGCCCAGGGGCAGTTCCTGCCGGGCCTGCGCAAAGCGGCCCGCCGGGCCCAGCACCGCCTGCGCAGCCGGGGCTTTTCCCCGACCGTGGTCGCCCCCGAGAAGCCGCCCGAAGCGTTGGGACGGGCCTGGGCTTCTTACTTCGACCGCCTGGGCGAACAATACCTTCGCCTGATCCGGCCGGTCCCCCCGGGCCTGCTCCGTTTCGCCTCCTTCATCGTCTCTTTCCAGGGCCTGGAAACCGCCGAGCACGTCCTGGCCGGCCGGGAGGACGTCGAGCGCCTCCTGGCCGAAGAGGACAAGGCATTTGGCGAGAGGATAGTGGAGATCGACCCGCCCTATGTGGCCCGCCGGGTCCGTCAGGCGGTCGCCCGCAGCCGCGAACACGGAAAAGCGCTGCCGGAAGAGTACCCGGAGGCCGCCCGATTGCTCCTCGAGGACATCCCGGAGGATCGCGAGCCGGAAGAACTGCTAAACGTCCCGGAGACCCTGCCTTCCCGGGAAGAAGCGTTGAACCTCTTCCTCCATCCTTCGATGGTCTCCTGGCGCTTTCCCGAGGAAAAACTGGAGCCCTACGTCGAGGAATGGTTACACGCGCTTGACTTTCAACCCACCCGCACCGAGGAGGGTCTCCTGAATCTGGACGTCATCGGGCTCCGGGGGCGAATCGTGGTCCGCATCCTGAACGACCTGTACAACGAGGACCTGCGGGCCCGTCTGACGGAACAGTTGCGCGAGCAGGCCCGCCTGTTTTACGCCCTGGGGGAGAAAGAACGGGCCGGCCTGGCTATACGCTGTGCGGCCACCCTGGGCACCTGCCCGGCCCTCGAAGACCCCTTCCTGCGGGCCCTGGTGGATATGAGCATGATCATTGCCCTGCGCTCGGCGATGGAGGAGGAGGAAGAAGAGGAGGAAGAAGAGGAAGAACCCTGGACGCCCGTGGAAGGCCCCGGCGGGTTTCTCTGGCTGCCACGGCCGGCCGAGGAAGAAGGCGGCGAGGAGGAAGAGGAAGGACCGCCCCCCCAACTTTGGCTGCCGGGGCAGGAGTGAACACGCAACACGCCAATGATGCCTGAAATGCCCGTCTATCTGGGTCTGGGTTCCAACCTGGGCGACCGCCTGGCAAACCTGCGCCAAGCCCTGACCCGGCTTGCCGAAGTGGCCTCCATCGAAGCCGTCTCCTCGGTCTATGAGACGGCCCCCTGGGGGGTGCGGGATCAGCCTCGTTTCCTCAACGCAGCCTGTCGGGCGCGCACCTCCCTCCCACCGGAACGGCTGCTGGAAGAACTGCAGCGGATCGAACAGGCCCTGGGACGCCGGCGCGGAGAGCGATGGGGGCCGCGTACCATAGATCTGGATATTCTGTTCTACGATGGGCAGGTGCTGGATACGCCCGAACTGACCCTCCCGCACCCCCTTTTGCACGAGCGGGCCTTTGTGCTGGTGCCGCTGGCCGAGATCGCCCCGGAAGTGCGCCACCCGCGCCTGGGCAAAACGGTGGCCGAACTCCTCCAGGCCGTGTCCGGCCGCGAGGACGTGCGCTACCACGGCCCGCCGGCCTGTCTGTGGGCTGGGGCAGCCCGCACATCCGACCCCGAGAAGCCGTGAGCGAAGACCTCGAGTGTTCCTACCTCCAGGCGCTGGACTATCTCAACCGCTTTGTGGACTATGAAAAGGGCATGCCCAAAGCCTATTCCCCGGTTGCCTTCAACCTGGAGCGCACCGCCCGACTCCTTGCCGGGCTGAGGCAGCCCCAGGAAAAGTACCCCTGCCTCCTCATCGCCGGCACCAAGGGCAAAGGCTCCACGGCGGCCTTCCTGGAGAGCATCCTGCGGGCCTCCGGCCGGCGTACCGGCCTCTATACCTCGCCGCACCTCCACACCTGGCGCGAACGCATCCAGGTCGAGCGCCGGCCCATCGCCAAAGCCGAGGTGGTCGCCTGGATCGAACGCCTGCGCCCCCTGGTGGAGGAAATGAGCGTCCAGGGCGAACACGGGCCGCCGACCTACTATGAAATCTCCACCGCCCTGGCCCTGGGCTACTTTGCCGAGCAAAAGGTGGACGTGGCCGTCCTGGAGGTGGGGTTGGGCGGCCGGCTGGACGCCACCAACGTCGTCAACCCGGTCATCTCCATCCTCACCACCATCGGCTACGACCATATGGAGATTCTGGGCCACACCCTGACCCAGATCGCCGGGGAAAAGGCCGGCATCATCAAGCCGGCCGGCCGGACGGTGAGCGCCGTGCAGCAGGAGGAAGCCCTGGAGGTCATCCGGGAGACCTGCCGGAGGCAGGGGGCGCTCCTCTGGGTGGCGGCCGAAGAGGGGGTCCGGCAACTCCTGCCCACCCCGGCCGGCCCCTGGCCCTACCCCATCCCACCGGAGACGGGCCTGTCCCTACGGGGACCTTTTCAGCAAACGAACGCCCGGGTGGCCCTGGCCGTGGCCATGGCCCTGCGAAACCAGGGCTGGTCCATCCCGGACGAAGCCGTCCGCCAGGGGTTGCATACGGCACGCTGGCCCGGCCGGCTGGAGGTGGCCGGCGAGCGGCCTCTTTTGGTACTGGACGGGGCCCATAACCTCGATTCGGCCCGCGCCCTGCGCCAGGCCCTCCAGGCCGAGTTCTCCTTCCGCCGGCTCATCCTGATCCTGGGCTTCAGCCGGGGGCACGATGTCGCCGCCTTCGCCTCCGAACTCGGCCCCTCGGCCGCCCATATCCTGACCACCGCCGCGCACCACCCCCGGGCGATGCCGGCCCGGCAGGTGGCCGAGGCCGTGCGGCCGGCCGTGGCCGTCCCGGTGGAAGAGGTCGAGAACACGGCCTCTGCCCTGGAACGGGCCCGCCGAATCGCCACCCCGGCCGACCTGATCTGTGTCACCGGCTCCCTCTTCCTCGTCGCCGAAGCCCGCGAGGCCCTGGGCCTGGCCGAGGAGAGGGATTGAGGGAGGGCTGTAGCGGTGGGTGCACCCGACGGGCAAGACGAGCAGCGCAGGCGATATTTCCTGGTCACCAACGACGACGGGGTCCAGAGCGCCGGATTGCTGGCCTTGAAGCGCTCCCTGGAGGAGGTGGCCGAGGTGGCCGTCTTCGCTCCGGACCGCAACTGGAGCGCGGCCGGCCATAGCCGCCTGCTCCACGAACCGCTGACGGTGCGCACCCTCCATCTGGCCGACGGCTCCACCGTGCTGGTCAGCAACGGCACCCCCTCGGACTGTGTGGCCCTGGCCCTGATGGGTCCCCTCCCCCGCCGGCCGGACCTGGTGGTCTCGGGCATCAACCGGGGACCCAACGTCGGGTCCGATGTCACCTACTCCGGCACGGTGGCCGCGGCGATGGAGGCCGTCCTCTTCGGGGTGCCGGCCATCGCCATCTCCCTGGACGGCTACGAGAACTGGGATTTCTCCTTCGCCGCCGCCTTCGCCCGGCGGCTGGTCCTGGAAGTGCTCCGCCGGGGACTTCCTCCCGGCGTGCTCCTGAACGTCAACGTGCCCAACCGGCCGGCCGGCGAGATTCGGGGCGTGGCCATGACCCGACTGGGCCGGCGCATCTACCGCGACGAGTGGGAACTCATCGAGGAGAAAGAGGGCGAGCGCCGCTACCGGCTGGGCGGCCCCCCGCCCACCGGGGAACTCCTCCCCGGCACCGACCTGGCGGCCCTGGCCGCCGGCTACATCTCCATCACCCCCCTGCACCTGGACCTCACCGAGCATCGTTTCCTGGAAGAGATGCGGGGCTGGGAACTCTGAGCCGAGCCGGCCCGTATGTCCCCGCTTTCACCATCTTGACGCCCGTCCGTCGGCATGGTACGATGCGCTCGGCAAAAACGAACGCGACGGAGGAAACGATGCATCCGGAAGAAATCATCGCCCGCATCCTGGAACTCAAGGAGGAAAAGGACGCCTGCATCCTGGCCCACAACTACCAGATTCCCGAGATTCAGGACCTGGCCGACTTTACCGGGGACTCGCTGGAACTGGCGCGCCAGGCCACCCGGGTGGAGCGATCGCTCATCGTCTTCTGCGGGGTGGACTTTATGGCCGAAAGCGCCGCCGTCCTGAACCCTGAGAAGACCGTGCTCATCCCCTCCCTCCAGGCCCGCTGCCCGATGGCCGCCATGGCCACGGCCGAGGCGGTGCGGGAAAAGCGGTGGGAATATCCCGAGGCGGCCGTCTGCTCCTACGTGAACACCTCGGCCGAGGTCAAGGCCGAAAGCGACGTCTGCTGCACCTCCTCCAGCGGCGTCCGCGTCGTCCGTGCACTGGACGAAAGGCAGGTCATCTTCGTCCCGGACCGGAACCTGGGGCATTACATCTCCACCCAGACCGATAAGGAGATGATTCTCTGGCCGGGCTTCTGCATCGTTCACGAACGGCTGACGCTGGAGGAGGTCCTGGAGGCCCGACGTCAGCACCCCCGGGCGGAACTGCTGGTGCACCCGGAGTGTCGGCCGGAGGTGGTGGCCGTCGCCGATGCCGTCCTGAGCACCTCCGGCATGTTGCGACACGCCCGGCAGAGTTCCGCCGAGGCGTTCATCATCGCCACCGAGATCGGCCTCCTGCACCCCCTGCGCAAGCAGAATCCGGACAAACGTTTTTACCCGGCCGCATCCCACATGGTTTGCCAGATGATGAAAAAGATCACCCTGGAAAATCTGCTGGAAGCCCTGGAGAAAGGGCAGTACGTGGTCCGGGTCCCGGAGGAAACCCGGCAACGGGCCCGCCGGGCCCTCGACCGGATGCTGGAGATCGTTGAACGTTGATGGTGGAGCGTTGATCGTTCGCCCTGGGGCCGACAGGATGGCTGAGGTAACCTACGACTTTCTCATCATCGGCAGCGGCATTGCCGGCCTCTATACGGCCCTGCTGGCCCAGGAGCATGGCCGGGTGCTGGTGGTGACCAAGGCCAGCCTGGAGGAATGCAACACCCGTTATGCCCAGGGGGGCATCGCCGCGGCGGTGGACCCGGCCGATTCGCCCCAGCGCCACTTTGAGGACACGATGGCCGCCGGGGCCGGCCTGTGCGACCCCCGGGCCGTGCGCATCCTGACGGAAGAAGGGCCGGCCCGCATCGCCGAACTCATCGAGCGGGGGGTCAACTTCGACACCCTCCACGGCCAGGTGGCCCTGACGCGGGAGGCCGCCCATTCCATGCCCCGCGTGCTCCACGCCCGGGGCGACGCCACCGGCATGGAGATCGAACTGACCCTGGCCCGCCTGGTGCGTCTTTCCCGCGTGGTGCTGCTCCAGCACCACCTGGTGACGCGCCTCCTCGTTCGGGACGGCCGGGCTTCCGGCATCGTGGCCCTGGACCTCCAGGAGGGGCAAACGAAGGAAATCCTCGGCCGGAACGTCGTTCTGACCACCGGCGGGGCCGGCCGGCTCTTCCGCTACACCACCAACCCCCCGGTGGCCACCGGCGAGGGGGTGGCCCTGGCCTATCGGGCCGGCGCCGAGGTGGAAAGCCTGGAGTTCTTCCAGTTCCACCCCACCGCGCTCTACTTCCCGGACGCTCCCCCCTTCCTGATCTCCGAAGCCGTGCGGGGAGAGGGAGGATTCCTCCGCAACGAGGTCGGGGAGCGCTTCATGCTCCGGGAGCACCCCCTGGCCGAACTGGCCCCCCGCGACATCGTGGCCCGGGCCATCGCTCGGGAGATGCTCCGCCGGGGCACGCCCCACGTCTACCTGGACGTGACCCACCTGCCGGCCGAGAAGGTGCGTCTGCGCTTCCCCACCATCTACCGCACCTGCCGCGAACTGGGGTTGGACATCACCCGGGAGTGGATTCCGGTGGCCCCGGCCGCCCATTACCTGATCGGTGGGGTGCGGGTGGACCTCTGGGGGCGGACGAACGTCCCCGGCCTCTATGCCTGTGGGGAGGTGGCCTGCACCGGGGCCCACGGGGCCAACCGCCTGGCCAGCAACTCCCTCCTGGAGGTGTTGGTCTTTGCCCGGCGGCTGGTGCGGGCGGCCATCGAAGACGTACCCCCGGCCGAAAGGGACGAGGAAGCCCTCCCGGCCCTGCGGGTTCCGGGGCCGCCGGCCGAGGTGCCCCCGGAAGAGGCCGCGGAAGGGGCGACCCTGGCCGATCTCCAGCGGCTGATGTGGGAGGAGGTAGGCATCGAGCGCAGCGCCTCCGGCCTGGAGCAGGCCTTGGCGTGCCTGGCCCGGTGGCGGTGTGCGCCACCGCAGGCCGAAGATGAGCGCGGCCGGCTGGAACTGGAGGCCATGCTCCTGACCGCCGAACTGATGGCCCGGGCCGCGCTCCTGCGCCAGGAAAGCCGGGGGGCCCACTTCCGCACCGATTTCCCTCGGCCGGACCCGACCTGGCGCAAGGTCATTGTGCAGTGCCTGGGATGAAACTCGAATCAGGAGGTGTATGGTGACGGAAGGACAACAGGCCCCCTCCGGCGGAGCACCGCCCACCGGGGCCGAGGAACAGGCCCGGCGCATCATCGAGGCAGCACGGCTGCTGGGCGTCAGCGTGGACGAGACCGATGTGGCCCAGTGGCTCACGGCCCTGGCCGCCGGCCAGTCCCCCGGGCAGGACTGGCAGGTGGACACGCGCGCCGGCATCTTCGGCCACCGCCTCACCTTGCTCGACTTCGACCCGGCCAGCCTGGAACGCTACCGCCGCATCGCCGATATCGTCCAGTTCCCCGACCGGCCGAACGTGGAAACGGCCATCGCCCTCTCCGGCAGCGCCGCCCAGGGGCGCATCCAACCCTACCCCGCCGACTATGACTTTTTCGAGCGCGTGAACATCCTCGCCCCGACGCGCCAGGAGGCCTGCCGCATCCTGGGCGAGATCATGCGCGAAAAGGCGCTGGAGCACCTTTCCTCGCCCCAGATCCAACTGGTCGAGGTCAAATTCGGCACCTGGCAGGACGATGTGGTCAAAGCGGGGCGTCGGCTTTCCCGGGGGGAGCCCATCTCCTGGACCGCCGAGGAGGTGCAGGCCGGCCGGATGGAGGTCTTTTCCCCCGCTGGGGAGAAGATGACCATCCCCTGGGAATACGGCTGCCGGGAGCCGGGCTGGTGTAAACTGGACTGGGTGATCGCCCTGCCGGAGGAAGGGCGGGTGGTCAACGCCAGCAACATGCTCGACGTCACCTGGGAAAACCCTGAGGGGGAGATCGTTCCCCTGGACGGCTTCCTCGACCCTTACTTCCAGGAGGTTTACCTGGAGGCCGCTTCCATCCCGCTCTTTGCCAAACTGGCCGGTCGGATGCCGCCCCAGGTCGTCTCCGAATACGTCCGCCAGTTGGAAGAGCAGGTGCGCAAGTACGCCCTCCACGACCCGCGCAACTTTGGCAAGGTGGCCAAGCGGCTGTACAACATCTTCCGCCTGATCGGCCGCTACCAGGAGGCGGCCTGGATTCGTGCCCTCTTCGACGAGCCCACCTCGCAACTCTACCAGGTCATGGCCCTGCTGGAAACGCTGGACGAGGTCCGCAAGGAGGCCGCCACGCTCGATCGGGAGGCGCTCGTCGGCCAGGTGGATCGCCTGATTCGCCAGGTCGTGGAGACGCTGGAAGGCCCTCAGGAGACGGAACTCGTCATGGCCCTGCTGCGCCTGCGGGACGACCTGAGCGGCCGGCGGGCCCTGGGCGAAGAATGGGATGCCGTGATGGAACGCTCCCGCTCCGAGGTGGCCGCGCTGGTCAACCGGTTCTTTGAGGAAAAGCTCATGGCCATCCCGGAGGTGCGGGCCTATATCGAAGGGCTGGAACAGGGGTAAGCACTTTGGGAGGGCGACGATGACCTATCTACCCCCTTCCGTCCACCGCCTGATCGCGCTGGCCCTGGAGGAAGACCTAGGCCGGGGCGATGTGACCTCGGAGGCGATCATTCCCCCGGAACTGGAAGCCGTGGGGGAAGTGCTGGTCAAGGCCCGAGGCGTCATCGCCGGGCTGGAGGTGGCGGCGGCCGTCTTTGGGGCCGTGGATCCGGGACTCACCTGGGAGGCGCTGGTCCGGGATGGGGAAGCCGTCTCCCTCGGGCAGGTGGTGGCCCGGGTCTCGGGCCGCGCCCGCTCCATCCTGGCCGCCGAGCGGACCGCCCTGAACTTTTTACAGCGCCTTTCGGGCATCGCCACCCTGACGGCACACTATGTGGAGGCCCTGCGGGGCACCCGCACCCGGCTCACCGACACGCGCAAGACCACGCCCGGCTGGCGTTATCTGGAAAAGATGGCCGTGCGGGCCGGCGGGGGACACAGCCACCGGCTGGACCTGGCCGGCGGCATCCTGATCAAGGATAACCACCTGGCCCTCTCCGGGAACGACATCCCGGCCGCCGTCCGCGCCGTCCGGGAGCAGGCCCCGCATACCCTGCGCGTCGAAGTCGAGGTCACGGACCTGGCCGGGGTGGAAGCGGCCCTGGCCGCCGGCGCCGAGGTCATCCTGCTGGACAACATGTCGCTGGAGGAGATGCGCCGGGCGGTGGCGCTGGTATCGGGCCGGGCCCTCTTGGAGGCCTCCGGCGGCATCACCCTGGAGACGGTGCGGGCCGTGGCCGAAACCGGGGTGGACCTGATCTCCTCCGGCGCCATCACCCACTCGGCGACGGCGCTGGATATCAGTCTGGAAATTCGGTGAGGAGGCTTTATTCCAGGTCCAGGCTGATGCGGAGGCAGCGATCGATCTCGGCCATGGCCTCGGGGGGAAATCGGCCCAGTTTTTCGATTACTCTGCTCTTGGGAACGGTGATGATCGTCTCCGCCTTGACCACGCAATCGCTGGTCAGGCCGGCCTCCTTGGCGATGCGGCTGCCGGCATAGACCCGGTAGTGAACGGGGAACTCCTGTTCGGGGACCTGGGAGGAAATCGAAGCCAGGATCAAATTATCGCTGTAGGTATTGCCGATGTCGTTCTGGACGACCACGGCCGGCCGTACCTTGCTCTTGGTGTAATCCTGGATGTAGGGGAAGGCGATGAGTACGACATCGCCTCGCCGAAATTCCATTCCGGGTTCCTTTGCTTCTATCCCATCGCCTCATCCTGCAGCGGGAGGAAGCCCTCCCCTTCTGCCCGATTGTCCCGCGACATGATCCGATAGCATTCGGCCAGGAGGTCCTGGCGGGGGAGCCAGTTTCGCCTGCGGCAAAGGCCGTCGGCCAGGAACTCCCGCACCATCTCCTCCAGCGGCCGCCCCTGCTGGTTGGCCAGGTAGAGCAACTGCTGATGCAGGGGCGCAGGAATCTCGATGGGCACGGTATCCATGGGCGGCACCTCCATAGACTACGCTAATCATTATAACCCGGCGCGCTCGAAAAGTCAAGAACACCTTGCTCGCAACCTCGTTTGGTGGTATATTGGTGATGGGAACCTGCCAGGAGGTGAAACGATGAGGCAATGGATGCTTTTCCTCGCTTTGGGGATGGTCGTCGTGCTCATCTTTCCGTCCCCGGTGGCCCCGGCCGAGGCGGCTTCTCCGAGCCACCCGCCGGCCGTGGCGTTTCCGACCCGGCCCCAATCCGACGCCTCTACCCAGGCCATCACCCAGACCCGGCCGCTGACCGGCACCCTCCGCATCGCCACGCTGGTGGCCGGCTATTTCAACCGCCAGGTCGAGGAAATCTTGGCCCTCCACGCCCAGGACATCGGCTTTGGCTGTATCGCCAAGGCGCTTTTCACCGCTATGGAGGCCAACGTCCCATTGGAGCAGGTCCTCCAGATGCGACTTCAGGGACTGGGCTGGGGCGAGATTCGTCAGAGCCTGAACCTGCCGGCCGGGATGCCCCACACCTCGCTGGGCCAGATCATCTCCCAGGGACGCGGCCGTAAGGGGGCGGAATGGACGCCGCCGGGGCAGGCCAAGAAGTTGGGCCGGGGTCGGGGCCGGCCCTAGGGCCAGGACCCATCGGCCAGTCCGCGACCCAAGGCCGGGGACTGGCCGGTCATCCTTTTTGAAACGCCAGTTTCCGGCGGGCTTCTTCTATCACCGGAAGCCACTCCGGGTGATGTTCCGCAATGCATCCAAAGACCTTGCGCTCCAGCCAGTTCGGGCCGACATAGTGTTGCTCGGAGCGGCGTTCGTCCTCCTCTTTCCAGAAGACCAGGCGATAAGTCCCCTCCTGACGGGTCGCGGCATGGTAAAGCAGGGCCAGTTCCAGTTCGCTCAGTTCGATGGTGACGGGATAGCGTGGGCCTTTCACCGTCTGTCTCCGCGCCGGCCTATTCTTCGACCAGCCGGATCGAGCGGCGAATCGGCGCCGCCTTCTCCAGCATGAGACCCACCGAGCAGTACTTTTCCGCCGAGAGGTTGACCGCCCGCTCCACCGCCTTGGGGTCTATCCCCTTCCCGTGGACGATGTAGGTTACCTCATATCCGGTATAGACTTTGGGGTGCTCATCGGCGCGCTCGGCCTGTACCACCACCTCCAGCCCGGTTACCGGCTGACGCTGCTTCTGCAGGATGGAGATGACGTCCATCCCCGTGCATCCTCCCAGCGCCACCAGCACCAGTTCCATCGGGCTGGGGCCGGCCCCCATACCCTGGTGGGCGCTGTCCAGCCGGAACGCGTGCCCCGACGGCGTCCGGGCCTCGAACTGCAACCCCTCCTGCCAGATCAGGCGTGCTTCGACCATGCGGCCTCCTGAAGGTTTCCCGCGGGATGGAAGGCGTCCCGGGTCGGCCGGCGTAGACCGACGGCCGGATTATAGCACCGGACGTTTCTCCTCGTCAAGCAGCCGCGAGAGGAGGGCTTCCAGACGGGCCACCTGGGCTTCCAGGCGTCTCCACTGGTCGCGGGTGGGCAGGCCCAAGTGGGCCAGGAGGAAACGGCCGGCCTCCTCGGCCGAAGCCCGGCCCAGGCAGATGAGGGAGACGAGCCATCCCTCCCAACCGGCCGGCCCCTCCTGAACGATGATGCGGGCCAGCACCTGGGGGGTCACGTCTTTCCCGTCGGGGTGCGTGTATACCCGCACCTCCTCGCCGGCCCGCAGGAGGTCGGCAATTTCCTGGAGGCGGATGTAACGATGTCCCTCCACGTGGTAGAATTTGCGGTTGGCATAGCGCCGAACGGTCTGCACGGCCGGCTAGCCCTCCCTCTCCTTGAGGAGGGCCTCCACCTGCGCGGTCAGGCGCTCCAGGCGTTTTTCCAGCGCTTCCAGGTCGGAGCGCCGGGGCACATCCAGCGCCTCCAGGAGGCCGCCCAGGCGCTCCCGAAGGCGCGTCCGGGCCTTTTGCAACCGCCCCTCCCGCTTCTCGCCGATCTCCTTGAGCAGGTCGCGGGCCTGCTTCTGGGCCAGTTCCCCTCGTTCCACCAGGCGATCGAGGAAAGCATGCACCTCGTCATGGGCCAGGGCCACGGCCCCTACGCCGGCCAGGAGCACCCGCCGGGTGAGGTCGAAGAGGTCCTCGGGGGCCTCTTTCCCCTTCGGCCGACGCCGAACGCGTTCCTTCTCGCTCATCGGTCACCTCCGGTTGGTTTTTTTCTGACGCATTGCGTCAACTCAAGAATACCACACCTCAGAGCAACCGTCAAGTACCTGACATCCACTCATAACTCGTTCTGGCACGAATGGCGGCCCGAAACGCTGTTAAGATGGCGGGGGACGGCCGTCGCGGAGGCGATTTTGGGCCCGTCGCGGCCGGTCGGGGGCCGCCGTAAGGGCCTAGGTGGGATTTATGAGCGGATGTCAGTCAAGCACGGCCCTCGCCGGCCCGAGGCCGGGCCTTTCCCCACGGCATGCCCTGCCCCTCCCATCCGTGTATCCGTGTTCATCCGTGTCGTGCGCCTTCCCGGCCGGTGGGCCGGGTGTTCCCCCTCGCCCCCTTCGCCCGGCTACAAATCCGAGAGACGCTCCGGGCACGGGTCCCCAGGGAAGTGGTATAATATAGGCAATAGACCTGTGCTGAGGAGCCGGTGGATGAACCGCTCGCTGCGCCGCATCCTGAGCCATACCGGCCTTCTCCTATTCGATGCGGGCATGGCCTTTTGGGGCTTTGTGCTGGCCTATGTCCTGCGCTATGAACTGGAACTGGGGCAGGCCGTCCTGGAGGAGTACGATCTGCCCTTCAGCCGCTTCCTCTGGATCGGCCTAACCCTGGTCTTTTTCCTCCTGATCCTCTTCGAGGCCCGGGGGCTGTACCGCCTGCCCCGGGGGACCCCCTGGCTGGAGACCCTTTCGCGGGTGGCCGGCAGCACCACCCTGGCCGTGGCCGCCCTCATCGTCGTCCTCTACGCTACCCAGACCTACTACAGCCGCCTGCTCTACGTCTACGCCTGGCTGACCATGATCCTGACCGTGGGACTGGGGCGGGCCGCATTACATCGGGCCATGCAGTGGCTGTGGAGACACGGCATCGCCGCCGAACGGGTGCTGGTGGTGGGGGCCGGCCCGCTGGGGCAGCAGGTCATGCGGACCGTACGCCAGCAGCCCCAGTTGGGTTATTTCCTGGTCGGCTACGTGGACGATGCCCCTCTGCCGGAAGATCCCGAGGAGGCCGAACCGTTCCGCTACCTGGGCCGGCCCGAGGACCTGCCCCTGCTCCTGGAACCCTGCCGAATCGACCAGGTGATCATCGCCCTGCCCTCGGAGGCGCACCGGAAGGTGCTGGAGGCGGCGGCGCAGTGCCGCAACGAAGGGGTGGACTTTCGCCTGGCCCCCGACATCTACGAGATGAGTTTCGACCGGGTGGACATCGCCGAACTGGGCGGCGTGCCCCTCCTGGGCCTGAAGGAAGTGGCGATTCGGGGCTGGAACCTCTTCCTGAAACGGGCGATGGACATGCTCCTCTCGCTCCTGGTCCTCCTGCTCGGCTGGCCGCTCTTCCTCCTGGTCGCCCTCGCCATCAAACTGGATTCTCCCGGACCGATCCTCTTCACCCAGAAGCGCATCGGGCGGAAAGGGCGGCCCTTTACCGTCTTCAAATTCCGCACGATGTACGAGCGTGCCGAGCGGGAAAAGAGCCGTCTGGCCGCCCTGAACGAGGCCGACGGCCCGCTTTTCAAGATTCGGGCCGACCCCCGGGTGACCCGTGTCGGCCGCATCCTGCGCCGTACCAGCATAGACGAACTTCCCCAGGTGCTCAACATCCTCCTCGGAGAGATGAGTTGGGTGGGGCCGCGTCCGGGTACCCCCGACGAGGTCGCCCAGTACCAGCCCTGGCAGCGTAAGCGGCTGGAGGTGCTCCCCGGGGTCACCGGGCTCTGGCAGATTTCCGGGCGCAGCGACCTTTCCTTCGAGGACATGGTTCGGCTGGACATCTACTACATCGAAAACTGGAGCCTGTGGCTGGACATCCTCATCCTCCTGCGGACGATCCCGGCCGTGATCAGCGGAAAAGGGGCGTATTGAGCGTTGACACGTTTCACGTTCACATGTTTGTACGTCGGTCTTGCGGCTGAAAGGACTGGAAATATGCGCATCTTGATCACCGGGGGGGCCGGCTTCATCGGCTCCCATCTCTGCGACCGGTTGGTGGGCGAGGGGCACGAGGTGATCGCCATGGACAACCTGGTCACCGGGAGCATGGACAACATCGCCCATCTGCTGGGAAACGAACGCTTCTCCTTTGTCCATCACGACGTAACCCGCTACATCGCCGTGGAGGGACCCTTGGACGCCGTGTTGCACTTGGCCTCCCTGCCCAGTCCGGTGGACTATTTGGAGAAGCCCATCCAAACCCTCAAGGTGGGCGCCCTGGGCACCCACAACGCTCTGGGGCTGGCGCTGGCCAAGGGGGCCGTTTTCCTACTGGCCTCCACCTCCGAGGTCTACGGAGATCCCCAGGTTCACCCCCAGCCGGAAACCTACTGGGGCAACGTCAACCCGGTGGGGCCGCGCGGCGTCTATGACGAATCCAAGCGTTTTGCCGAGGCTCTGACGATGGCCTACCACCGCGCCCACGGCCTCCGGACGCGCATCGCCCGCATTTTCAACACCTACGGGCCGCGCATGCGCCTGGACGACGGCCGCGTCGTCCCCAACTTTATCCGCCAGGCCCTCCTGGGGGAGCCGCTCACCGTCTATGACGACGGCAGCCGCACCCGCTCCTTCTGCTACATCGACGACATGGTGGACGGGCTCATCCGCCTCCTGGAAAGCGACTACACCGGCCCGGTCAATCTGGGCAACCCCCAGGAGATGACCATCCTGGAATTTGCCCGGAAGGTGCTGGAGGCCACAGGCAGTTCTTCCCCCATCGAGTTCATCGTCCCCCAGGACGAGCGCACCCGGGACGATCCCAACGTCCGTCAGCCGGACATCTCGCTGGCCCGCCGGCTTCTGGGGTGGGAGCCGCGCATTTCCCTGGAGGAAGGCCTGCGTCGGACCATCCCCTGGTTCCGGGAGAAACTGGCCCGGGAGGGCCGGCTATGAGCGTGCTGGTCACCGGGGGGGCCGGCTTCATCGGCTCGCACCTCTGCGAGGCGCTGCTGGCCCGGGGGGAGCGGGTCATCTGCCTGGACAACTTCAACGACTATTACAGCCCGGAGCGCAAACGACGCAACATCGCCGGGTGCCTGGCCCATCCCAACTTTCGCCTCTACGAGGCCGACGTGCGGGACGAGGCGGCTGTGGCGGCCCTCTTGGAGCAGGAGCGACCGGAGCGGGTGGTGCATATCGCCGCCATGGCCGGGGTGCGCTACTCGGTGCAGCAGCCCCGGCTCTATGCGGAAGTCAACGTCGGAGGCACCCTGGTGGTGCTGGAGCAGGCCCGGAGGTTCTCCGTGCGTCACCTGGTGCTGGCCTCCAGTTCCTCGGTCTATGGAGCGACCAGCCGGGTCCCCTTCCGGGAAGACGACCCTTGTATCCATCCCCTCTCGCCCTATGCGGCCACCAAACGGGCGGCCGAACTCCTGGCCTATACCTACCACCACCTCTACGGCCTGCACTGCACCTGTTTGCGCTTCTTCACCGTCTACGGGCCGCGCGGCCGGCCGGACATGGCCCCTTACCGCTTCCTGGACTGGATCTACCGGGAGCAGCCCCTGCAATTCTTTGGCCGGGGGCACCTCCGCGACTTTACCTACATTGACGACATCATCGCCGGAGTGCTGGCGGCCCTGGAGGCCGATTTTCCCTTTGAGATCATCAATCTGGGCAACTCGCATCCCATCCCCACCGAGGAGTTCATCGCCCTGATCGAGGAAATCGTCGGCAAGAAGGCCCGCCTGGTCTACCTGCCGCCGGTGCCGGGCGATGTCCCCCTGACCTATGCGGACATCTCCAAGGCCCGGCGGCTGCTGGGCTTTGAGCCCAGGACGCCGGTGGAGGAGGGGATGCGCCGCTTCTTCGCCTGGTATCTGGAGGAAGTGGCCGGCGGTACGGGTTGAACGCGGCAGGTATGGATTCAGGCCTGTTCCAGAATCGCCTGCATCCGGGCCGAGTGAAAGTGGCAGAGGGCCACGGCCAGGGCGTCGGCGGCGTCGTCGGGACGCGGGACGCGCTCCAGCCGCAGGAGGGCGCGCACCATCTCCTGGACCTGGGCCTTTTCGGCCTGGCCGTAGCCGGTCACGGCCATCTTGACCTGGAGGGGGGTGTATTCATACACCGGAAGCCCCGACTCAGCCAGGGCGACCAGGGCCGAACCCCGGGCCTGGCCCACGGCGAAGGCCGTGCGGGTGTTGCGGGCGAAGAAGAGTTCCTCCAGGGCGGCGGCCTGGGGGCGGTAGCGGGAAACGAGTTCGCGCAGGGCCTGGAAGAGGGCATAGAGGCGGTCGGCCAGGGGCCGGCCGGCCGGCGTGCTCAGGGTGCCGTAGGCCACCAGCGAAGGTTCCTCTTCCCCCTCGATGACCCCCCAGCCCATCCGGGCCGTGCCCGGGTCTAGCCCCAGAACGCGCACCCCCGACTCCTCGCGGCCAACCCTTGGGTTGAGTAGCGGCTTGGGTCGAGTAGCGTAGCGTATCGAGACCAGCGTATCGAAACCCTTGGGTTGAGTAGGCCGAAGGCCGTATCGAAACCCTTGGGCGCCGCATTGAGCTGCTGGACGCCGTGTTGAGCCGCTGGATTGAGTAGCCCCGGAGGGGCGGACCGAAATCCTGTCAAAATGTTGAGTAGCCCCCTCGGTGCCTTCGGGGTCTCGATACGGCCGTCGCTCCGCTCCGGCCTACTCGACCGCCGAAGGCGATCCTCAGGGCGGAGCCGACGGTCGAGTAGCCCCGACTTGGGTTGAGTAGGCCGCAGGCCGTATCGAAACCCTATCGCCCGGACAGTACGGGCGCATCCTGGGTGCACCCCTAGCCCTCGTAGGCGGCCAGGGCTTCGTCGGTGATCTCCAGGTTGGAGAAGGTCTTTTGCACGTCGTCCAGTTCTTCCAGGCGCTCGATCAGCCGCATGACCTGGGCGGCGTCCTTCGGGGGCAGGGAAATGGTGCTCTTGGGAAGGAAGGTCTTTTCTACCGTGGACAGGGCCAACCCCATCTCCGTCAGGCGGTCGCGTACCCGACCCAGGTCGGCTACCTCGGTATAGACTTCCACGATGTCGTCGCTGACCCGCACGTCCTGCACCCCGTCCACATCCATCACCTGGAGGGCGATCTCCTCGCCCCGGGCCTGGCGCTCTTCGGGATCCTCTCCAGGCACGTCGACGGCGATATAGCCCCGGGCATCAAAGAGCCAGGAGACGCAGCCGGTTTCCCCCAAGGAACCGCCGCCGCGGGTGAGGATGTTGCGCACCTCGGCCACGGCCCGATTGCGGTTGTCGGTGGCCACATCCACGAGCAGGGCCACACCGTGCGGAGCATACCCCTCGTAGAGCACCTCCTCGACGGCCGATTCGCCGGTGCGCCCGAGGGCCCGGTCGATCGCCCGCTGGATGTTCTCCATCGGCATGTTCTCACGCCGGGCCCGTTCGATGGCCAGCCGCAGACGGAAATTGCCCTCCGGATCGGGGCCGCCTTCCCGGACCGCCACCATGATCTCGCGCCCGAGTTTGGTGAACAACTGCCCCCGGCGGACGTCCGCCACCCCTTTTTTCCGCTTGATCTGCGCCCACTTGGAATGTCCAGACATCGGAATCCTGCCTCCTGGCACGGCCTCAACCGTTCCCTGGACGGTGAACGTTTCCAATCTATTATACGTCCCCTTCGGCCTTTTGGCAAGTGGGCGGTGATCCGACGGACCCGTCCGAAGCGCGGGCCCATCGTTCATTCCCGGCCAGGATGGCGATGGCCCGGTCGAGCCGTTCCAGGACGAGTTCTCGTCCCAAAGCCGCGAGGGTCTCGAAGAGGCCCGGGGAAACGGTCCGCCCGGTCACGGCGACGCGCAGGGGCATAAAGAGTTGCCCGGCCTTCCAGCCGCGCTCCTCGGCCAGGGCGCGCAGGACCGGCTCGATGGCCGCCTCGGTGAACTCCGGCAGGCCGGCCAGCCGCCGGCGGGCTTCCTCCAGGCCGGCACGGGTGGCCGCCGCGTCCAGCCCTTTTCCCAAGAGGGCGGTGGGGTCGGGGTAATCCACCTCGCGGGTGAAGAAATAGGCACTCAGTTCGACGATGTCCCGGAGGGTATGCATTCGCTCGCGGAAAAGGGGGATGACCCGGTGCAGGCGTTCTTCCAGTTCCGGGGGCACCTCGGCAGGCAACAGGCCGGCCTTTTGCAAAAAGGGCCGGCAGCGGCGGGCCAGTTCTTCACTTTCCAGACGGCGGATGTAGACGCCGTTCATCCAGAGGAGTTTTTCGTAGGAAAAGGCGGCCGGCGCCTTGTTCACCCCCTCCAGGGAGAACTTCTCGATCAGTTCCTCCCGGGTGAAGAGTTCGGTGTGGTCGTCATAAGCCCAGCCGGTGCGCGCCAGAAGGTTGAGCAGGGCCTCCGGAAGGTAGCCGGCCTCGCGGAACTCGCGCACCAGGACCGGATACTCCCGCCCGTCGGCGGAGACGATCTTGCGCTTGCTCATCTTGCCCCGGCCGGTGGGGGAAAGGATAATCGGCAGGTGGGCAAAGGCCGGCAACTCCCAGCCAAAGGCCCGGTAGATGACCACGTGTATCGGCGTGCTGGGCACCCATTCGTCGCCGCGCATCACGTGGGTGATGCCCATGAGGTGATCGTCCACCACGTTAGCCAGGTGATAGGTGGGGTAGCCGTCCGACTTCAGGAGGACCGCGTCCTCCAGGAGGGCGTTTTCAAAGACGATGTCGCCCCGGATGAGGTCGGAGACGACGGTCGTGCCTTCCAGCGGCATCTTCAGGCGGATGACATAGGGGAGGCCGGCCCTTTCCTTGGCAGCCACCTCTTCCGGCGTCAGGTTACGACAGTGGCGGTCGTACCCCAGGCGTTGCTCGCGGCGCAGTTGGGCCAGGCGTTCGGGAGGGCAGAAGCACTTGTAGGCGTGGCCGGCCTCCAGGAGGGCATAGGCGTAACGGCGGTGGATTTCCACCCGCTGGGATTGCACGTAGGGTGCGCAGGGGCCGCCCACCTCCGGGCCTTCATCCCAGTCCAGACCCAGCCAGCGCAGGCTTTCCAGGATATCGGCCTCGGCCTCGGGACGATACCTCCGGCGGTCGGTATCCTCGATCCGCACGATAAAGGCGCCGTGGTAGTGCCGGGCAAAGAGCCAGTTATAGAGGGCGGTCCGGGCCCCGCCGACGTGGAAAGGGCCGGTCGGGCTGGGGGCAATGCGCACACGTATAGGGCGTTTCTCGGTGCTCATCGTTGCCGCAGATGCTCGCCTATTCGCCCGGCGGTTCGGAGGCCGATGCCGGCTCCGCCGAGGGTGCCTTTGCCTCCCCCCGGGGTTTCCCGGCCGCCCCCAGAATCAGGTCGGTCAACTTCCCGGCCAGCCACTCGGCCAGGGCGGTGAGCAGCAGGGTCAAAATTCCCCGAACCAGTCGGCGCAACGGCTCTTCTTTCGCTTGGCGTCGTCTTCGGAACATGGCGTCCTCCTGCATCGTTCTTTCCTCCCTTATACACGGAAAAAAGGCCGCTGTCAAACAGGCCGTAAACCGTTCCTGTTTCGGTGGAGCAGGCCCAGCCGTCGGACGGCAGGTTGTTTTGACAAAATCGATTGGACAGGGCTATAATGGGTTGGGGAAGAAACGGGTCCATTACCGGCCACCGGGGCGGCCGGCCTTGCTGTGAGGATCGCAGTGGGCCTGCGGCGAAAGTTGTTGGTGAGCATTGGCCTGATCTTGGCCGTTTTGCTGGTCCTGCTCTACCTGGCCACCTCAGTGATCCTGATGAGCAGTTTTGCCCACGGAGTACCGTGTGCTGGATACCACGCGGGCACAGTTCCTGGGACAGGAACCCGGCGCACTGGGATCGAGGAGCGTACTGAATCTGACGGCCGTCAGCAGCCGGGAGGACGGCGAGGTCCAACTCCTCCCCCTGGGCATCGCCGGCAACTGGGAGCAACTGGATGAGCCCCGTTTGCCTACCCCGCTCGAAGGTGCAGCGGCGGTGCTCTATAGCGAATCCACCCCTCCTTACCGACAGCGCATCTACCTGCTCGGGGGACGTACCCAGGCGGCCCAACGCCTGAATACCGTCTACACCTGCGAAGTACAACCCGACGGTACACTGACCGACTGGGTGCTTCAGAATGCCACCCTGCCACGGGGACTGGCCGATGCAGCCGCAGCACTCAGTACGATGGATGTTTTCGGTGACCCGATCACGCCGACGATCTATGTCATCGGGGGTAAATACACCGGGGGCGAATCCAGCGCCATCTATTACGCCCATATCGACCCGGCGACTCTGGACATCACCGGATGGAACACGGCGACGGTCGGACTCCCTGCCCCCCGTCTGGGCCTCTCGGCGGTGGCCAACCGGGGTTACCTCTATGCCATCGGCGGGTTTGCCTCTCCGAGCACCTATTCATCCGCCGTCTGGCACTTTAGCATTGACGAAACCGGCGCCCCGGTCGGCCGTTCTACCGACTACAGCCTGCCCGGTGCCCCCACAAACAACCCCAACGCGGCTTATCATCAGACGGTGCTTCTTTCCGCTTCTCCTGGTTACCCTACGGATACGCTCTATGTGATCGGAGGCTACAACAGCGTTGGCAGCACCCAGCGTGTCCTGCGCACCGACATCTACCCGCCGGGCAGTCCCGATGCGGGCTATCTGGTCGGGTGGGAGGATGTGCCGGAGGACGATCTGCCCCAACCGCTTTCGGCCTTTGCCGCTGCTGTGGGCAACCCGCAGGGGGCCGGACGACAGGTGTATCTGATCGGAGGGGCGCAGGGTGTAGGCGGCAATATTCCCCAAGATACCATTCGCAGCAGTATGGTGGACGATGAGCGAAATGCCTTTTACACCTGGTATGGCAGCGTCTGGTTGACCAGCCCAGCCCTCCCGGCCGTGCGCTATCGGCACGCTGCTGTTCAAGCAGGCGAATACATCTATGCCATCGCCGGCCATGGAAGCAACGACCCCGTAGTGTACTACAACGACATCCTGCGCGGCCACCTGGTGGGCAGTGGGGCCTGGCAGCATGCGCCGTCCGGCCAGTTTCTTTCCCGCGTGGTGGATTTGGGCCGCAAGTACCGGCTGATGTGGTTCCAGTGGACCACCACCATCACTCCTACAGACCCCGGTGTCGGCATCGTCCTCCAGTTCCGTGCCGGAAACCGGCCCGACCTGAGCGATGCCGCCGATGCCTGGACCGACTTTTTCTCCTCCACCCACGGCCTTCACACCCCCCATGTGGTCCTGGTTCCGCACCTCTCCAATATCCCCTTTGACCCGCCGATCGCCCGCTACGTGCAATACCGAGCCATCCTGAGCACGACCGAAGCCTACAGCAATATTACCCCCTTGTTGGAGGAGGTCGGCCTGCGGGTGGAAAATGGGCCGGACCTGATGGTATCCGGCATCCAGATTTCCTGCCCGGAATGCTACGGTTCCTTCGCCTCCATCAGCCAGACCATCACCATACGCTTCACCGTCCGAAATCAGGGCGGGGCGGTCCCGGTGGGCAACGACTTCTACACTGCCCTCTTCATTACCCATACGGCCGGCTACAGTCCCACCGCACCCGACCGACCTGAACCGCCTCGTTTCCTGCCCGGATCGACCTACTGGTCCCTGCAAGGGACGAATTTCCCGCCCGGGGCCGGCCAGGTGCTGACCACGACGGTCTTCTTCACCGAACCCCAGCGCCTTTTCCTGTATTTCTACGCCGATTATCACCACTCGGCCCTTCCCCCCGACTATCTCGTCGGAGAGGCAGACCCGAATAACAACCTGACGGTGTTCTCCTTGACCCTCCTAAATCCCGGTGAAATCCGGCGGGTCTACCTTCCGCTGGTGTTCCGGAGGGGCCCCTAGCCAGGATAGGTGGTGCGGCCGAAAGGGCCGGCCAAACGATCGTCTAATCTACCAGGAGGTCGCTTATGAGGCGCGGAAGAAGGAACGTTTATATCGTCATCTTGATCCTTCTGATCATCGTACTGATCGGCGGGTACATCTGGCTGTACATACAAGGCCAGTCGCTGGCCGGCCGGCCCGGGGCTCCCCAAGTCGCCACCCCCGTCCCTACGACGGTTCCCAAGGTCCGAGTCCTGGTGGCGAACCGAACGATTCCGGCCGACACGCTCCTCACCGCCGACCTGGTCGGCCAGTGGTTCACAGCCCAGGAACGCGAGCGCACGGTGGAAATGGGCGAGGACGTCATCGGCTCCGAGCGGCAATTGATCGGGTATGTTACCCTGGTCGATATTCAGCCCGGCGAGTTACTCCATACTTCCCAATTTACCCCGGCCACGCTGGCGCATCGCATCCCCAAAGGCAGGCGGGCCATGCCGCTCAAAGTAGACCCGTATTCCGGCGTCGTGGGCAAGATCAGGGCGGGCGACTGGGTGGACATTGTCTTCAGCGGGTATCTCGAGTTGCACTATCCCCAGGCCTTTCCACCTTCGCCGGAGGAGCCCCCGGTCTACCTGGGTCCGGTCAGTCTGCTGGCGGTCAAGACCATCCTCCAGGATATCCAGATTCTGGAGGTGGTCCCCATCACCTCATCGGCAGCGATGGGCCCGGCCCGGCCTCAGCCAACGCCCTCGGAAGGGGCCCCCGGCCCGACCAGTATGATGCCGAGTGAGTGGATTCTGATTCTGGCCGTGACCAACGAAGAGGCCGAGGTGCTCCGCTTTATTCAGGATCAGGGGATGTCCTACCAACTGCTGCTGCGCCCGACCGGGGATCACGGGACTGTGGCCACCCAAGGCGTCACGACCAAGATTCTGGTCCAGACCTACGGCGTGCCGATACCCGCCCATCTCCGTTACGAGATCAGTCCCGGGCAGTTGCCCAGCGGCATCATCCCCTAGCCTGTCCCCTCGCCAGGCAGGCGGCTGCCCCGGCTGAGAGTGGCCGGGGCAATTGCTTTTTCTTCCCCGATTCAGCCCCACCGGCTGCTCCAGGTCCACAGGCGACTTGACATCGAACAGATGTTCTGATATAATGGGGCTACCAAGTCAAACGCCACGG
>JBMFNL010000011.1:0-62686 GCA_049970175.1 Chloroflexia bacterium | reverse complement strand
TCACGCTCTGGCCCACGGTGGGCGTGAGCGGCGTCCAGGTGAAGTCGGCCCCGGAAGGCGGGATGCAGCCCTCATAGACGGTGATGTCATGGGAGACGGACACCGGATCGCCACACTGCCCGGTAGCGGTCATGATGACGGTGTAGGTGCCGGCCGCGGCATAGACGTGGGTCGGGTTCGGCCCGTTGCCCGTGCCGCCGTCGCCCAAGTCCCAATCGTAGGTGATCGGGCCGGTGCCGGCGGCGGTGCCGGTGAAGTAGACCGTCTCATTCACCAGCGGCGCCAGCGGCGACCAGGAGAAGTCGGCGTCGTGCACCGGATCGCAGACGCAGACCTGGCCGCTCCAGGAGTCCTGGCCGCAGGCGTTGGCGACGTCCAGCGTCACCGTGTAGCAGCCGCCCTCGGCGTAGGTGTGGATGGGGTTCGGGTCGGTGGAGGTGTTGCCGTCGCCCAAGTCCCACAGGTAGTCGATCGGTTCGGCGCCACTCACCGTGGAGGTAAAGGCCACGGTCAGGCCGTCGATGCCATAGTCCACGTTGACGATGGCCGCCGGTTCGAGCACGGTCATGGTCACCGGGATGGTGACTTCCGGCGTGTCGGGGTCGTTGCTCTGGATGAGCAGGGCGGCGAGATAGTCGCCGGGGGCCATGCCGGTGGCGTCGAAGGTGACGGCGATGGTGGCGCACTCACCCGGGGGCACGATGCCGCCGGTGGGATCCTCGCTCAGCCAGGGCACGTCGACAGCGACGATCTGCCCTTCCAGGCGGAAGGTGATGTCCTGCTGCGTCGGGCCGATGACCGTCCAGGGCTGCCAGGTCGTCCCGTAGCCGAAACCGCCGCCCGGGTTGATGAACTGCCCGGTGTAGCCGTTGGTAGTGTCGGCCGGTTGCCGGCCGTACTGTCCGACCGTGCCAAAGGCCCCCGTCGGGTAGAAGATGAACCACCAGGTGCCGGGCGGGACGACGACCGGCGCGGCGAGGTTCAGGGTGGTGTCCGAGGGCATGCCGCCGGACCCGTTGGTGATGACCACCTGCGGGTCGTTCGGCGCAAGCGAGAGCGTCCAGACGGGCGGGCTACTGCCGCCGGAGGGATCGCCGCAGGGCACGCCGGCGCAGTCGGCATAGATCTGCCAGGTCAGCGCGTCAAAGGTCAGCAGCGAGGTAAAGCCGTTCCAGCCGTTGCCGGGGACAAAGATGGACTCGATCACCCACGGGTCGGCGTTGCTAAAGTCGTCGGCCAGGAAGGAAGAGTAGGCAGGGTAGTCGGTGAACTCCTGGTCCACGTAGGCAGCCTGGTTGACGGCGCTGAGCGGCTGATCCCAGAGCACGGCTTCAGGGTTGGCCGCCGGGACGGCCACAGGGGCGGCGGCCGGCGAGGCGGCCGTCAGGCCGGGGTTGATCCCCGCGCCCTCCACCTTCACCGGCACGAACGGCATCGAGCCGGCCAGGGTCCGCGTCATCTCGCGCAGTTCCCAGGTCAGCAGGCAGCCCTCGTTGCAGATGGTGAAGGTCAGGACCCCGGTGCTATCGGGGCAGACCTCGGCCCACAGTGCCGGCGGCTCGACGGCAATCATCGGATCGTCCACCACCTGGGTCTGGACACCAAAGGGCACGACGGTGCTGCCGTCACCGGCCACCCCTTCGTTGATGATCAGGGCACCGCAGTAGGCCGTGACCGTCACGTCGAAGGTGATCTGCACCTGCTCGCCACCAGGGATGGTGCCCTCGATGATGAAGGGCATGCCCTGCTGGGTGTTCGTGCCGGTGTCCAGGGCCGGCCCCCAGGCGGTGGTGTACTGGTAGGCGTCGCCGGTCGTCGTCTGCCCCAGGATGGTGATGGGCGGGGCCCAGGGGCCGGAGGAGAGGGAGCCGTCGGTCATCCAGTCCAGCCAGTAGGTGCCCGGCGGCAGGGTGATGCCAACGGCGCCCACGTTGGCCATGATCGGCCGGATGTTGGCCAGCAGGTTGGTGTCGATGGAGCGGTAGATGCCGGACCAGGCGCTGCTGACCAGCCGGTTGGTGGTCAGGTCGCCCCAGATGACGCTGCCGCCGGCCCAGGGCGGGCCGTCCCAGATCTGGAAGTAGAGGCCGGTAATCGTCGAGGAATCCGTCGGCGCGCCGGTCTGGTAGGCGAAGAAGGTGATGGTGTCGATGTCCCAGCCCAGCGGGTTGGTGATGGTGAACTGGTCGGACATGCGGTAGCCGTAGATGAACTGATGGCCAAACCCGTAGGTGTTCATGCCGAGGGCGGACTGCAGGGCGCTGGCATCGGCGCCGTTATAGCCGCCGCCGGGGTGGGTCACCAGCGAGCCGTTGTCCCAGAGGACGGCCTCGGGAGCGTTCCACAGGGTCACCGGACCCTCCGGCGCGGGCGCGGCCGGCTCGGGGCTGCCCACCCGGTCGGCCACTTCGCTGGGGTAGTAGAAGGTGGGGCGCTGGGGGGCCGGCGCGGCGGCGCGCAGCGGCGGCATGGTCCAGTACACGGCGTTGTCATTCGCGTCGTACCAGGCATAGCCGGCCGTCCAGGTCAGGTTGCCGGCATATTCCACCTCGAGCGGCAGTACGTCGGTCATGAACATGCCCGGCACCAGCGCGGGGGCAGCGATGGTGATGGTGTAGGAGATGACCTGGCCATGTCCGGCCGTGGCCGGGGCCTCTTTCCAGGCACAGGGCCCGCAGATGACCTGCCGCAGCGACTCAAAAGGCATGGGCGAGATGGGGCCGAAGCCGACCGTGCCGCCGACGGTCCAGACCTTGTCGTCCATGTGCCAGCCGACGGAGCCGAGCTGGCCGACGTTCAGCGTCTGCGGCAGCGGGCCTTCCCAGGTATCGGAGGCGATGTCATAGACATAGACGGTATTGTTGTAGGTGCCCCAGTAGCCGTCGGGGTCGCCGCCGAGCAGGACGATCTTGCCCCAGTCCTCCTTGCAGATCAGGGCCGGGGTCATCGCTCCGGCCATGGCCGGGATGTTGGCCAGTTGCGTCCACTGCGAGCCGGAGGGCTGAGTGGCGTCCAGGCGGTAGAACTCGTGGAAGCCGCGGTAGTCGCCGCCGACATAGATGTGGCCCAGGCAGCCCACGCCGGCGCCCAGGATGAAGCCGTTGGGCGAGGAGCCGGCCGGCTTGTTGTCCAGTTGCGTCCAGGCGTTGCTGCCGGGGTCGTACTGCCAGGTCTCCAGCGTGGTGTTGGCGAACTGGCCGTCCGGCCCGCCGCCGACGTGGAAGAGGCACTCCCCTATGCCGGAGGCGCAGGTGCCCACCCCGCCGGCCCCGCCGCCGCGGGGGTTGGGCATGTCGGTCGGGGTGGTGTTGTCCCAGGCGTCGGTCGCCGGGTTGTAGACCTGCAGGTCGCTCGTGGCGGCAAAGCCGGCGTCGTAGCCGCCGGCGGCGTAAAGCAGCCCGCCGATCCAGCCTGCCACCGGGCTGAAGCGCGGGTTGGGCAGGTCGGCCAGTTGTGTCCAGGTCCCGGTGTTCGGGTCGTACATCTGCAGGTCGGGGTTCAGGGCGGAGGTAGAGGTCAGGCCGCCGACGACATAGCCCACCGGGCCCGCAGCCGCCGGGTTGGTGCCCACGACGCCGGCCGCCCACTGGTGTACCGAAGCGCCGGTGATCGGCTCGAGTTGCCAGCCGGCCGGGTCAAAGTAGCCGGCGATCAGGTGCTTGACGATCTGAGAAGTGTCGTTGTTGGCCGGGTTGGTCGCGTCCTCGGCGTAGACCTGGCACACTACCGTGTCGCCGGGGTTGCCCTGCGGGTCAGGGTCACGGTGATGGGCAGGGTCGTCCCGTTGGCCAGGAACACCGAGGCCGGGCCGCTGCAACTCCCCATGCCGGTGATGACGGTGTAGGTCAGGTTGACATTCGTGTCATAGCCGGCGTTGTTCCACACCGCGAAGGTGTGCTGTTGCGGTTCACAGGCGCAGTCCTGGGCCTGAATTTCCGGCGGCGTCAGCATGATCGGGTCCAGGGTGCAGGGCGGGACGGAGGCCTGGGGGTTGATCGCCTCGTCGCAGGCATTCTGCCCGGCCGGGGTGTAGCCGTCGCTGGAACAGGGATTGTACGGCGGGCTGCCATAGTCGTCGCCGTCCCAGTACCACGATTCCAGCGCGTCCGGCGTCCCGCTGCCCGCGGTCACCTCGAAGCAGTAGTAGGCCGTGCAGTGGTCGGTGGTGGCCTGGTAGCGGGGGTGGTAGATGTTGACCTCGTAGGGCGCGGTCTGGAACGACCAGGAGAAGCTCCCAAAGGAGCCGCTGTCGCAGGACGGCGTGCCCTGGACGTAGACGTTGGTCACCGTCCAGTCGGCCGGGAAGCGCTGCCAGAGGTTGTAGACATACCCCCAGTCGTTGGTGAACGACTCGGCGCGGAAGCAGAAGGTCTGCGTCGCGCCGGGGAGGTAGCAGGTGTCGCCGCCCACTGAGGGGTCGAAGGCGACGAAGGAGCCGGAGAGCGAATCGATTCCGGCGCTGGGGGCCGTCAGGGACAGTTCGCCCGGCGGAACCCAGGCCGGCTTTTCGATCTCCGGAGTCGGCCCCTGGGCCAGCACGGCCGGGACCAGGCCGGCCAGCAAGGCCAGGAGGGCCAGAAAGGACCAGAACTTTTTCATCGCAGGGATCCTTTCAGGGCGGGTAGAGCCGCCCCTGCGTAGTCTGCCTGTGTGTCCGAGAGCAACAACCCCTTCCGGGGGGGGTAGCCCAACGAAGCCGCTGCCCAGGGCAGGACAGAACCTGACGGATGCCGGAGAGAAAGGCCCTCACCACCTCCTTGAAAGGGGGTTCATCTGCTTTTGGCCGAATCCTGAGCAGCGTATCCGGGTGGAGCAAATTTATTATACCACTCTTTCGGTCAAAAAGCAAATGCGAGAGGAATGGCCAGGCGGGGTGTGTCCCGGGTTTGTCGGGAAGTGGTCTTTTCCCTCACCCCACTCCCCTAGCCGGGGTAAGAGGTGAGGGTCAGCCGGACCGACCCCCTACGATTCGACGGCTTTGGGACGCACCCAGGAATGGGACATGCCCGGGGGCCGGCTTTTTGACGTGCCTGAGGGGCTATGCTATAATCCGAACGCCGTCGCAGCGGAAGATTTGGGAAATCACCGAGAGGGAAACCGATGCCTACGGGATATTTGACCTTTGTCCTGCACTCCCACCTGCCCTATGTCCGGCAGGCCGGCCGCTGGCCCCACGGCGAGGAGATGCTCCACGAGGCGGTGGCCGAGACCTATATCCCGCTCCTGAACATCCTCTACGACCTCCGCGCCGAAGGCATCCCCTTCCACCTGACCCTCGGCATCACCCCCATCCTGGCCGAGCAACTGGCCGACCCGGAGGTGCTGGACCACGTGGAGGCCTTTCTTCTTCAGGAACTGGAGCGGGCCCGGGAGGATGTTTCGCGTTTCTCTGCCGAAAAGGGGGAGCAGGCCGCCCACTTCCTCTACCTGGCCCGTTTCTACGCGGACTGGTATGCCGGCATCCTGCGTTCCTTCCGCGAGCGTTTCCGGCGGGACCTGATCGGCGCCTTTCGCCTCCTCCAGGACGAGGGCTGGATCGAGATCGTCACCTGCGCCGCCACCCACGCTTACCTCCCGCTGATGGAACGCGACTCCACCCTCTATGCCCAGTTGAAGGTCGGGGTCATGAGTTACCTGCGCCACTTCGGCCGGCTGCCCCGGGGCATCTGGCTCCCGGAATGCGGTTACCGGCCGGCCTACTACAAAACCGAGCAGGGCCGGGAGATCGTCAAGCCCGGCATCGAGGAGTTTCTGGCCGAACTCAACCTGCGCTATACCTTCACCGACACCCACGGCATCGAGCGCAGCCGGCTTTCCGGCAAAGTCCTCGGCGACGTCATCGGCCCCTACGGCGGCCCCCCCAGGCGTAAACTGGTGGTGCCGCCCCCCGAAGGGGAGGAAGCCGTCGAGCGCACCACCTTCCGCCCCTATTACATCCAGTCCTCCAACGTGGCCGTCTACGGACGCGACGAGCGCACCGGAAAACAGGTCTGGTCCGCCTCCGAGGGCTATCCGGGGGACTTTATCTACCGCGAGTTTCATCGCAAGGACGACCGTTCCGGCCTGCAGTACTGGCGCGTCACCGGGGACCGGGTGGACCTGGGGCAGAAAGACCTCTACGATCCCTACCACGCCTTTCGCCAGGCCCAGAACCACGCCGCCCACTTCGTCGGGGTGGTGCGGGAACACCTGGGCGATTACTGCCGGCGCAGCGGCCGGCCGGGCATCATCGTCGCCGCCTACGATACCGAACTCTTCGGCCACTGGTGGTTCGAGGGGCCTATTTGGATGAAAGAGGTCCTCTCCCGCCTCAGCCGGGACCCGGAGGTGGCCCTGACCACGGCCGGCCGGTACCTGGAGGAATATCCGCCGGAGGAAGCCATCGTATTGCCGGAGAGTTCCTGGGGCAAGGGCGGAGACCATTCCACCTGGCTGAACCCGGATACGGAGTGGATGTGGCCGCTCATCCATGAGGCGGAACGGCGGATGGAGGCCCTGGTGGCCCGCTTCCCCGACGCCCAGGGGGAACGGCTGGAGGTGCTCAAGCAGGCCGCCCGCGAACTCCTCCTTCTGGAAAGCAGCGACTGGCCCTTCCTCATCGATACCCGACAGGCGGCCGAATATGCCACCCACCGCTTTCAGGGACACCTGGCCCGCTTCCACCGTCTGGCGCTCCTGGCCGAAAAGGAGGTCCTGGACGAGGAAGAGCGGACCTTCCTCCAGGAGTGCCAGCGCCTGGATAACCCCTTCCTGAATATGGATTACCGGCTCTTTGCCGCCCGGGAGGGGCAGGCCGGGTAAGAGACCCGTTGCCCCGTGGCCCGTTCACCCGTTCGAGAACCGGGGGTTCCCGGCGAATCTGGTGAATTGGGGCAACGCCAGGATTGAGCGCCATGAAAACTCCCACCTCTTCCCGGTCAGCGGCCGCTGACCGGCCGGCCCGAAGCGGCAGGCTGGCCGTTTTCCTCCCGAATCTGGGGAATTTCCTGTGCCGGGCCTTTTTCGGCTGGCCGTTCCTGGGCCTTTTCCTGGCCACCCTGGTCGCCGTGACGCTGGCCTACCAGTTCGACGCGGCCTGCGAGATCGAGGTGGGCGGCTACTACGATCGGGTGTACGTCCAGGGCTTCCACGAGCGTGAAGCGCCCGCTTCGGGGGAGGAAGCGGGATTTCGCTGGAGCACGGGGCAGGCGAGCCTCATCTTTCCCGGTGTGGGGGTCCGGGGGCGCGTCCTGGTTCTGCGGCTGCACGGAGCCCGGCCGGCTGGCCTGCCCCTGCCGGAGGTACGCCTTTCGGCCTGCGGCCACCCCCTGGCCCGGATTCCGGCCGGCCCGGCCTGGCAGGAGTACCGGCTGTGGCTCCCGGCCGCGGCCTGCCCCGATGGAACGGTGCGCCTCCAACTGGAGGCGGACACCTTCATCCCGGCCCGCGTCGGCCTCGGGAGCGACGTCCGTGAACTGGGCGTGGCCGTGGGGCGGGCCGCGCTCCTTCCGGCCGGGGGCACCTTTCCCGGCGGGCCGGCCTGGGACCAGTGGGGCTGGAGCCTCCTTTTCGCCCTCTCCCTCTACCTGGCGATGCTGGGGCTCGGGTTGAACCCCCCCTGGGCGGCCCTGGGGGCCGCCCTGCCGCTCCTGCCCCTGGCCTGGGGTCTGGCCGCTCATCGCCTCTGGACGACGATCTACACCTCCCGGCTGGCCACCGTGGCCCTCCTGGGTCTCCTCCTGCTTCCGCTCGCCGGGGTGCTCTTCCGGCGCATCCTGGCCTGGGGAAAGGTGTCCATCGGGGAAAAATCCTTCCGCCTGCTCCTGGCCGTCTTCTGGGCCGGCTTTCTCCTCAAGGCCGGTGGGCTGTTCTACCCCTTCAGCGTGGCTATCGACCTGCGCTGGCACCTCCAGCGGGCCGCCGAGATCGTGGACGGCCGCCTGGCCGAACTCTACCGGCCGGGGGCCTTTTCCGAGTCGGTCATGCCGGAGGAATGGGGGACGGAAAAGCCGCTCATCCCCTACTCGCCCTTTTACCACCTGACGGCAGCCCTCTTCTTCTTCCTGCCCTGGCGTCCCTACGACACGGCCAACATCCTGAGCGTCCTTCTGGACCTCAGCCGCCCCTTGCTCATCTATTTCCTGGCCCGCCGGCTGGGGCTGGATGAACGGACCGGGCTCTGGGCCGGCCTCCTCTATGCCCTGCTCCCGGTGACCTTTCTCCTCCACTCCTGGGGCAACGTGCCCACCACCACCGGCCTCTGGTGGACTCTTGCCGCCACCGGTTACCTGGTCGGGGCCTGGGAACGGCTGCGCCATCCGCGCACCTGGGCCGGCCTGGTCTTTTTCCTGCTGGGGGCCCTCCTCTATTATACGGTGGCCGCCGCTTTCCTCGTCGTCTTCCTGGGTATCTTCCTGCTCGGGTTGGCGTTGGACGGCCGGGGGCGGCACCCCCGGCCGCTGGGAGCCGTGGCGCTGGCCCTCCTGGTGGCGCTGGGGTTGGCTACGGCCGTCTACTACGGCCAGTACATCGGCCCGATCGCCACCCGGACGATCCCGCGCCTGCTCGAATCGATTCAACAGGGAGGCGTGGGGCTGGGCGTGCGGCCGATCACCTGGTCGGAGTATCTCCTGCAGCATCTGGTCCGCCTGAGCGGCCTTTCCTACGGCCTCATCGGGCCGCTGGCGCTGGCCCTGGGGAGTGCCTTCCTCCGCTGGCCGGCCGGGGGGAGCGAGGCGGGGTCTACCCTGCTCCTGCTGCGCCGCTGGGTGCTCCTGGCCTGGTTCGGCACGGCCTTGCTCTTTTTCCTCATCGGCTTCCGGGTGGATATGGTGGACAAGGAGGTCTGGTTCGTCCTGCCGGCCGTGGCCCTCTGTGCGGCGGTGGTGCTGGAGCGGCTCTGGAGATGGGGATGGGCCGGCCGGCTCCTGGTCATCGGGCTCCTCCTCTTCCTGGCCGCCGCCTCGCTCCAGACCTGGCTCTTCCGCCTGAGCACCGTGACCCAGGAGTGGACCGCCCACGATGCCCGAATCGTGGGGGAAGGGGACGGGTCCGTGCTCCTGCTGGCCTGGCCGGCGTTACGGAGGTTGCTCCGCATTTGACAAGGAGGGCCGTTTTGTGTACAGTAGGCCCATAGGACAAGGCCGGGATGGCCGGGGTGGTCATGGGCCGGCTCGGTCCTGTCGAGGAGGTCTCCCATGCTGGAAAAAATCGCCGTCTACCGCCGGCTGGTCAAACTGAACGACGGGCAGGCCGTCCTGTTGCGGCCTCTGGTCCAGGAAGACCGGGATCTCCTGGTCGCCCTCTTCCGTACCGCTACCCCCGAGGACCGCCGTTTCCTCAAGCACGACATCACCGACGAGGCCCTGGTGCGCTCCTGGGCCGAGAACATTGACTACCGGCGGGTCCTGCCCATCGTGGCGGAGGTCGGAGGACGCATCGTTGGCGAAGCCACCCTGCACTTTGGCAAACGCTCCACCCGGCATGTGGGCGAGGTCCGCATTTACCTGGAGCCGGCCATCCGGGGCCGCGGCCTGGGCACGATCATGCTCAAGGAACTCATCGCTCTGGCCCGCCAGGCGGAACTCCAGTACCTCCTGGCCCAGATCGTGCTGGAGCAAACCGAGGTGATCAAGGCCTTCCAGAACCTGGGCTTTAAGATGGAGGCCACCATCCGGGATTATTTTATGACCGAGGACGGGAAGACCCACAACGTGGTCATCCTGCTCCTTCCCCTCCTGGCCGAGACCCGCTACGAGTTTTAGGACTGGCGGCGGCGACTTTGCATCGCCGCCCAGGCCGCCCGAACCTGGGCCAGCACCTTCTCCATCGTTCCGCTGTTGTCGATGACCACGTCCGCCCGGGCGACCTTTTCCTCCTGCGGCGGCTGGGCGCGGATGCGCCGAAGCGCTTCCTCCCGGCTCCACCCCCGATACGATATCAGGCGGCGCAGTTGCTCCGCTTCCGGACAGGTCACGACCCAGACCTCGTCGCAACGTTCGGCGATGCCGGCCTCGATCAGTTTGATGGCGTCCACAACGGCCACCTCTTCCCGCACCCCGGCCAGCCATTCCTCGGTATAGGCCAGCACGGCCGGATGGACGATGGCTTCCAGCCGGGCCAGGGCCGCCGGGTCGGCAAAGACGATCTCTCCCAGGGCCCGGCGGTCAATTTCCCCGTCCGGCCCCAGGATGCCCGCTCCAAAGGCGGCGACGATGGCCCGGTGTACCTCCGTCCCCCGCCGCATCGTCCGATGGGCCACCTGGTCGGCATCGAGCACGGCCGCGCCCAGCCGCCTGAGTTCGCGCAGCACCGTGCTCTTGCCGCAGGCAATGTTCCCGGTTATGCCGATCAGGTAGGGGCGGGCCATCTCCGAACTCACGGGGTCGGCTGAGGATAGGGGACCCGAGGGGGAATCCCCGTCACCGGCAGAGCGAAGCGAGAAAGGATATCGGGGTCGCGCAGGAGCGGGTTGGGTCGGAGGAGGATCTCCCGGCCCGGCTGCCACCCTACGGGGCAAAAGGCCCCGTTCACCCAGATTTGGTTCGGCTCCGTCCACTTCTCCCCATACCGGGAGAGCACTTCCCTCGGCACCGGCCAGGCCACCGGATCGGCCAGGCGGCGGGGGAAGTCGTCCAGGGGCGCGGTCAGGGTGAAACGGACGGTGGCCTCGTCCGGCGCCGCCACGCCCAGGGGCGCCGTGGCATCGCCCTGAGCGCGCTCCCGCGCCCCGGCGATGGGGAGGAGGAGTTCGGCATGGGGGGCGCCGGTCTCCGGGCGCAGGGCCCGTTCGACGGCAAAGACGAGGTCGGCGGCGGTGATTTTTCTTTGGGAAAGGTAGGTATCCACGCCGGAGCCGGCCAGACAGGACACCCAGACCACATCCCGGCGCAGGTGGAAGGTATAGACCAGGCCGTCGGCGGAGACTTCCCACGATTCGGCCAGGATCGGCACGACCTTCTGGGCCTCCTCATCCCACAGGGTGAGGCCGAGGAAAAGGAGGCGGGGAACGGTGGCATCCTCGGCCAGCGCCGGGTCGAGGATGCCGCTCGGTTCCGGCACCGAGTACGCCTCGGTCCAAAACGGGCCGGGGAACTCCGGGGCCGGGTAGGGGGTCGTTCGGCGAACGATGTAGGGAGGGGCGAGGGGCGGGAGGGTAGGCGTGGGGAGCACTGTAGGTGCGGGGGAGGGGCCGGCCGGCTCCTCCTGCGGGCGCCGTGCCATCAGCGCGGAAAAGAGGGCCAGCCCCAGGAGGGCCAGGACGCCGACAAAGGCCAGCGTCTGCATCCAGCGCTCGCGGCGCTCCCCGCTCATCCGGCGCATTCCTCCTGAACCATGACCTCCGGCCCAAAGCCCAGTTGCCGCAGGAGTTCGTTCCAGGCGGCGATGGGGATGACCCCGCCGGAGGCCTGGTCGTGCCCGTAGCCGAAGTAGCCCTCGGCCAGGTCCAGGTCTATGGTGCGGAAAAAGTCGAGCAGGTTATACTGCCCCGAACTGCGGGCGCTGAAGGTGACCCGGCCGGGAAGGTAGCCCTCGTTGGCGACGATGACGATGTAGCGGGGCAGGCGGGTCCGCCAGATCTGGGCCACCAGCGGGTGGATGAGGCAGGGGCTGTTCACCCGCACCAGAGCCACCTCCCGGCTAAAGACCGGAGCCGCCTTCTTCCCCTCGTTGAAGGCGGCGTTGACCTCGCGGCGATAGGCCCACAGGCGTGCCCCCTCCGGAGTGCTCTCTTCGGCGATGTCGCGGGGGTGCCGGGCGTTCCGGATGGCCTGCAGGGCCGTTGCCGTATCGTGGGCGGCGGCCCTCCGGGCCGCATTCACCAGGGTGGTGGCCTCGCGCAGCCACTTGGCCGTGTAACGCTTCTTGGCCGCCGCAAGGAGGGCGAAGGGGGCCTCGTCCCCCAGGTCGGAGAGGGTGCCCATGGCCGCTACCCAGTCCAGGTCGTCCACCGGGACCAGGGAGGACGCCAGCCACCAGGCCAGGAGGGAGGAGTTGGGGATGGGCTGCCAGGTATAGGAGGAGACGAGGATGCCGCCCTCGGGGACACCCAGGGGGCGATGGTGGTCCACGAAGAGGGTGGGGATGCCGGGCAGGACCGGTTCGGCCTTGCAACCCAGGTCCACCACCAGGAGGCAGGGAGGAGCGGCTTCCTCCAGGGCCTGGCGGGTGCCCCGGGTGTAGGCGTGTTCCCCTTTGCCGGTGATGAGGAGACGGACCTGGGCATAGCCGGCCCGCCGGAGGGCGGTGTGGAGGATGGCCCCGGCGCAGAGGCCGTCGGCATCGGCGTGGGAAAGGATCAGCAGGGGGCGCTCCCGGGGGACGGCCCGGAGGAAGGAAAGAAAGGCCTCGGAAGCGGCCGGAAGGTCCGGAAAATCGGCACGGTCCAGGGTCTGCTCGCTCATGGCTTCCTCGTTGCTCAACGATCGGGAGGACAAAGGTTTCGTCCGGTGTGTATTTGTAGTATAACTCAGGGGGAACAACTTGGCAACTTGTATACGGGGGCAGCCGTCGCCTTTGCCATCGTCCCGCCAATGTGGTACAATTCCCCCCGAAGTTCGTCGTCACCTGACCTCCGGAGGTAGGTGTCCTTGCCTTACAAGGTGCTGATGATCGCGCCGACATCCTTCTTCTCCGATTACGGCGGCCACGTGCGTATCCTGGCCGAGGCCACCCATTTGCAGAACCTCGGCCACCGGGTGACCATCTGCACCTACCACAACGGCGATGACCCGCCCGGGCTGGACATCCGCCGGGGTTGGGGGCCGCCCTGGATCCAGCGGCCCATCGTGGGGAGCAGCCGGCACAAGATTTACCTGGATATCATGCTGGCCTTGCGCACCCTGGGCGTGGTCCTCCGGGAACGGCCCGACGTCATCCACGCCCATATGCACGAAGGAGCGCTCATCGGCTCCCTCCTCGGCCGGCCGCTGGGCATCCCCGTGCTCTTTGACTTCCAGGGCAGCCTGACCGCCGAGATGATTGACCACCGCTTCCTCGACCCCAACGGCTTCTGGTACCGCCCGTTGCGCTGGCTGGAACGCCAGATCATCCGCTGGCCGCAGGCCGTCGTCACCAGTTCCTACAACGCGGCCCGGGTGTTGCGGGAGGAGTTCCACTTTCCTCCGGAGCGCCTCTTCACCGTCCCCGACGCCGTGAACACCGATACGTTCCGGCCGTTCGACGATGTGCCCGAATGGCGGGAGCGACGGGCTCGCCTGCGGGCCACCCTGGGCGTTCCCCCCGACAGCCCGGTGGTGGTCTACCTGGGCCTCCTGGCCCCCTACCAGGGCACCGACATCCTCCTGGAGGCAGCCCGTCTGGTCCTCCAGGAGATGCCGGAGGCCTTTTTCCTCATCATGGGCTTTCCCGGCGTGGAGCGCTATGCCGCCCAGGCCCGCGCCCTGGGCATCCTGGAGCGGACCTCCTTCCCCGGGCGCATCTCCTACCTGGAAGCACCCCGCTGCCTGGCGCTGGGGGATGTGGCCGTGGCCCCCAAGATGTCGGCCACCGAAGGGTGTGGCAAGATCCTCGACTATATGGCCATGGCCCTCCCCGTGGTCGCCTTCGATACGCCGGTCAGCCGGGAGATTCTCGGCGACTTGGGCATCTACGCCGAGTACGGCAACGCCGCCTCCCTGGCGCAGTGCCTCCTGCAGGCGTTGCGCGACCGGGAGGGTTCCCGGGCCCTGGGCCGTCTCCTGCGGGAACGGGCCAAGGCCCACTTCTCCTGGAGCAACGAAATTCACCAACTGGTGGAACTCTACGGCCGCATCGGAGCGCGGGAATCGCTGGAACGCACCGAGCCCAAGGGGTAACGATGGGACACCGCCCCAGACATACCTACATCGTGCGCATGCCGGTGGAGGCGGAGGAGGGGCCGAGCCTTCCGGCCGGCCCTCCTCCCGATTACGTCTCCGAGCGTCGCTACCGGCGCTTCCTCTCCACCCTGGCCCGGAGACAGCCGGACCTGGCCCTCGTCCTGGAAAACATCCACGACCCCTTCAACCTGAGCGCCGTCCTGCGCACCTGCGAGGCGGTGGGGGTGGGGACGGTGCACCTCCTCTACACCCAGGAAAAGCCCCCGCGCATCTCCTCCCGCGTCTCCGGCAGCGCCCAGAAGTGGCTGGTGCTGCGCTTCCATCGCTCGGTGGAAGAAACCTATGCCGCCCTGAGGTCCCAGGGGCTGCGCATCTACGCCACCGGGCGGGCCCAGGGGGCGCTTGCCCCCCACGAGGCCGACCTGGTCTCCCCCTGTGCGGTGGTCCTGGGCAACGAGAACCGGGGACTCTCGGCCGAGGCTTTGACCCAGGCCGACGCCGTCCTCTATATCCCCATGCGCGGCATGGTGCCGAGCGTCAACGTGACCGTGGCGGCGGGGATGATTCTGTATGAGGCTCAGCGGCAGCGCACGCTGGCCGGATTGTACGACGTCCCCCGCCTCCCCGAGATCGAGTGGCAGGCGCTGCTCGCCCGCTGGCTGGCCCGGGAGCGGGAGCGCTGAAGGAAACGCCGGGCCCGCCGGGATGCGGAGCAGGAGGCGTAACGAAAGCGTTGACAGACCATTTCTCCGGATGTATGATGAGGGCGTCCCTCCTGCGAGGGGCGCCGGGTCCCTGGAGGTCGAGGAGAACATGTCCAACGCCGGAAAGGAACGCGACCTCAGAAGCCTGTGGCGACAGATCGCGCACGATTACGACGAGATCCGTCGAGAACAAGAGGAGGAATGGGCTTCCCTGAGTATGGAGGAGCGTATCTGGCTAACCGAGCAGTTGCTGCTCTTCCTTCGCTTTGGGGATTCTCTCGACACGGCCTACCTGGAGAAACAAATCGGCCTTCTGGCCCAGGAGGCCGGGTTGCCTGAACTGATGGAGCGATGGTCCTCCATCCGAGGGGGAGGTCCAGATGGCTGAGGAACGCCCGATTCATACCGATTCCGGCATCGAGGTCCGGCCGGTCTACCGGCGGGAGGATGTCCGGGCCGATCCTCCTGACCCCGGGCAGTACCCCTTCACCCGGGGCATCTACCCCACGATGTACCGGGGCAAACTCTGGACCATGCGTCAGTACGCCGGCTACGGCACGGCCCGCGAGACCAACGCCCGTTTCCGCTACCTTCTGGAGCAGGGTCAGACCGGCCTCTCCGTCGCCTTTGACCTGCCCACCCAGTTGGGGCTGGATAGCGACGACCCCCGTGCCCTGGGCGAAGTCGGGCGCACCGGGGTGGCCGTAGACAGCCTCCGGGATATGGAAATCCTCTTTGAGGGCATCCCGCTGGATCGGGTCAGCACCTCGATGACGATCAACGCCCCGGCGGCGGTGCTCCTTTTGCTGTATGAACTGGTGGCCGAGGGACAGGGAGTGCCGGCCTCCGCCCTCCAGGGGACGATTCAAAACGACATCCTCAAGGAATACGTGGCCCGGGGCACCTATATCTTCCCGCCCCAACCCTCGATGCGCCTGGTTGTGGATATCTTTCGCTACTGCAAGGCCCATATCCCCAAGTGGAACACCATCTCTATCTCCGGCTACCACATCCGCGAGGCCGGAGCCACGGCCGTGCAGGAGGTGGCCTTTACCCTGGCCAACGGCATTGCCTACGTGGAGGCGGCCCTGCAGGCCGGCCTGGCGGTGGACGAGTTTGCCCCGCGCCTCTCCTTCTTCTTCAACGCCCACAATAACCTCTTCGAGGAGGTGGCCAAGTTCCGCGCCGCCCGCCGCCTCTGGGCGCGCATCATGAAGGAGCGCTTCGGGGCCCGCGACCCGCGCTCGATGATGCTGCGTTTCCATACCCAGACGGCCGGCTGCACCCTCACCGCCCAGCAGCCGCTCAACAACGTCGTCCGGGTGACCCTCCAGACCCTGGCCGCCGTCCTGGGCGGGACCCAGTCGCTCCATACCAACTCCTTCGACGAGGCCTGGGCCCTCCCCAGCCAGCAGGCCGCCACCGTGGCCCTGCGCACCCAGCAGATCGTGGCCTATGAATCGGGCGTCGCCGATACCCCCGACCCCCTGGGCGGCTCCTACTTCGTCGAGGCCCTTACCGACGAGATCGAAGCGCGGGCCGAGGCCCTGATCGCCGAGGTGGAGCGCCTGGGCGGGGCCGTACCCGCCATCGAGCAGGGCTTTGTCCAGAAGGCCATCAGCGAGAGCGCCTACGCCTACCAGAAGGCCGTGGAGAGCGGGGAGAAGACGGTCGTGGGGGTCAACCGCTTCCAGATGGAGGAAACACTCCAGATCGACCTCCTGCGCGTGGACGAGGCGGTGCAGCAGGAGCAGATCGAGCGCCTGAAGCGCTTGCGCGCCGAGCGGGATAACGCCGCCGTGCAACATGCCCTGGACGAACTGGAGGCTGCGGCCCGGGGGACGGAAAACCTCCTCTACCCGATGAAGGAGGCGCTGCGTCGCTACGCCACGCTGGGCGAGGTCTGCGGGGTATTGCGCCAGGTTTTCGGGGAATACCGGGCCCCGACCATCCTGTAGCCGATGGAGGAAGTGATGCGGCAAGAGGTCGAACTGGGTACCAACTGGTACGACGACGTCCTTCCTTACCCCATGCCGGTCTGCGTGATCACCTCCCGCGACCGGGAGGGCCGGGTCAACGTGGGGGCTTACTCCCTGGTCTTTCCCTGGAGCGGCCTGGAACGCAAGCCCCAGGTCGTCGTCCTGTCCCGGCAGAACACCCGCACGGCCGGAAACATCCGCGCCACCGGCGAGTTCGTGCTGAACTATATCCCCCAGGACTATCTCCGGGATGTGGTGGCGGTGGGGCGGGCCTACCCTCTGGAGCAGGACAAGGTGGCCCTGACCCGCTTTACCCTCCTTCCGGCGGCCAAGGTGCAGGTGCCCTGTATCCAGGAGGCCGTCTTTCACCTGGAGTGTGTCCTGGACCAGATCATCTACCCCACGCCGGCCCAGAGCAACCTGATCGGCACGATCGTCTATGCGGCGATGGAGGAGCGGCTTCTGAAGATGAAAAAGGAGAGGCGGCTTCAGGAGGCCGGGTTGGCCGTCTTCTTCGGCTATGAGGAGGGCAACTATTTCTTCTGCGCGCCGAAAAAGCCCCAGGTCCTCCCGGCCCGGCCGGAACTGGCCGCAACCGCCCACCTCCCGCCGCTGCGCTGGGAAGGGGAAGCCGAAGAGATCATCCGGCAGGTGCCGGCCCTCTTCCGCGGAAACGTCCGCCGGGCCGTCGAAAAACGGTTGCGCGAGGAGGGCAAAGAGGTCGTCACCGCCGAGGACCTCCGGCGCATCCGGCGAGAGGCGGGGATGGACTAAACCCTTGAGGAAGCCTGACCAGGAGGCCTGCTATGGACATTGTCTATCTCCTCTTTTTCCCGCTGGTGGTGCTTTTGTTTTTGGCCGCCTACGTATTTTTCCAGCAACCCCGAGGCGGGCTGAACCGCACCTTTGCCCTGTATATGCTATTCCTTTCCGCCTCGGCCTATGCCATCCTGATGATGGCGACGACCCGCAGTCCGGTGGTCGCCGAGGTGGGAGCCGGGGCCATCGCCGTCATCAACTATGCCTGGAACGGGGCCTTTATGACGGGGGTCACCCTGGGCCTCTACTATCCCGCCCAATGGAAACGCGGCCAGACGCTCCTTCTGGCGGTCGCCCTGGTCCTGACCCTGGTCATGGTGGCCGACGTCCTGGCCGGCTGGGACCTTTTCCTGACGATGCCGGCCGAAAAGATGGGGCAGGGTTATATATCCCCTCGGGAAGCTCTACGCGGTCCGCTGTCCTTTCTCCTCTATCTCTGGTTCTACGCCACCACCATCGCCCTCCCCATCGGCCTACTGGTGCTGGCCCTCTTTCGGATGCCGCGGAAGGAGTGGGCCCCGATCCTCTGGCTGTTGGGCGGACTCCTGGCCATCGGGGTGACGATGCCCCTTCTTCCCCCTTCTCCATTCACCCCGATGACCGCTCCCTTTCTTTTCTCCATCGTCTTTGCGGTGATCGTCGGTCGCCATCGGCTCTTTTTGCCGGCCGAAGTGGCCCTGGGGGCGGTCTTTCGCTCCGCCGGCGACGGGATGGTGATCTGCCGGCGGGATGGGAAGGTGGAACAGGTGAACCCGACGGCGGAGCGCTTGCTGGGGCTGGCGGGGCACGAGGTACGCGAACGTCCCGTCCTAGAAGTCTTGGGGCCTTTCCTGAGCCGGGTGCGGCAGGAAGCCGAAAAGCCGTCTCTGCTGGAGGTCCTGTCCCGGGGCAGCCCGGAGCCGCTGGAGGTGCTCCTGGAGCAGGAGGAGCCGGAGCGACGGGTCTTCCAGGCCGGGGTGACCCCCATCCTGGACGAGCGGGGGCAGCATACCGGCTGTCTCCTGGTCCTGCGGGACGTGACCGAGCGAGAGCGCATCCGCCTGGCCCTGGAGGAACGGGCCCGGCTGGCAGAGACGCTGCGGGAACTCTCCACCCCCATCGTCCCGGTGATGGAGGGCGTCCTGATCCTTCCCCTGATCGGAGCGATCGACAGCGAACGGGCGCGGCACATTATGGAGGACCTCCTGGAGGCCGTCCGCCGGCATCGGGCGCGGGTGGTGCTGATCGACATCACCGGCGTGCCGGTGGTGGACACGATGGTGGCGAACCACCTCCTGCGGGCCATCCAGGCGGCCCGGCTCCTGGGTTGCCAGGGCGTCCTGGTGGGCATCCGGGCCGAGGTTGCCCGCACCATCGTGGAACTGGGCCTGAGCCTGGGCGACCTGGTGACCCGGGGTTCGCTCCAGGATGGGCTGGAATATGTGATGGAGGTGCTGGCCGCGGAAACGGGCCGGCCGCGGCTTGGCCAGGTCTCGGTTTCGAGATCGTTGTAACCAAGAAAGGAGGAGGAAACGATGGCACCCAAGAAGATTCTCATGCTGGTGGGGGACTATGTCGAGGACTATGAGGTAATGGTCCCGTTCCAGATGCTCCTCATGGTCGGGCACCAGGTCCACGCCGTCTGCCCCGGCAAAAAGGCCGGGGAGCAGGTGCGCACCGCCGTGCACGACTTTGAGGGCGACCAGACCTACAGCGAGAAGCGGGGCCACAACTTTACCCTCAACGCCACCTTCGATGAGGTCCGGCCGGAGGAGTACGATGCCCTGGTCATCCCGGGAGGGCGGGCGCCGGAGTACATCCGGCTGAACGAGCGGGTGCTGGAGATGGTGTGGCACTTTGCCCAGGCCGGGAAGCCCATCGCCTCCATCTGCCACGGGCAGCAGGTGCTGGCGGCGGCCGGCGTCCTCGAGGGCCGGCTCTGCACGGCCTACCCGGCGGTCAAGCCGGACCTCCTGCGTGCCGGGGCGCGCTGGGCCGAGGTCAACGCCACCTTCTCCAACGCGGTGGTGGACGGGAATCTCGTCACCGCCCCGGCCTGGCCGGCCCACCCGGAATGGATGCGCAAGTTCCTGGAAGTGCTGGGCAGCCGCATCGAGCCGTAGGAAAGCATCGCCGCTAGGCCAGGGCCGGCCAGGTGGAAAACGGCGAAGCGAGGCCGCCCCGGTTGACCCGGATAAGAAAGCATCGCCGGCGGAGTGAGGCCGGCCCGGATTTCTCTTACCGGTGCAGGAGCGATTCCGCGACGGCCGTGATTTCCCTTTCGCCCCCTTGTTCCAGGGCCGCGGCCACGGCTTCGGGAGGCAGGACGGTCCGCAGATCGGCCAGCAGATGCTCGGCCTCCTGCCGGGTGTCCTCATCCAAAACCGGGTGGCGAAGGACGACGGCCAGCACCTCCAGCGCCTCCGTGGGTTTCCCTTCCCGGAAAAGCAATCGGGCCGTTCCGGTCAACATCTCCAGCATCAGCGGCCTGGCCCGGAGTTCCAGGGCCGTCTCCATCGCCTGCCGAAAGTATCCCCAGGAGGCCGGGTATTTCCCCAGGGTGCAGGCGATGCGGCCCAGGTTGCTGAGGGTGTTGGCCATGCCCCAGCGATCGCCGATCTCGCGGAAGAGGGCCAGGCCTTCCAGGCTCAGCCGTTCGGCCTCGGCGTATTCGTCCTGCTTGCCGGAGATGTAACCCAGGTTGACCAGGGCAAAAGCGCTCCCTCGGCGACCGCCGAGTTCTTGGAAAATCTCCAGGCTCTCCCGGTAAAGCCTGGCGGCTTCGGCATAGTCTCCCAGGACACTATTGACCACCCCCAGGTTATTGAGGGTGTTGGCTATCCCCAGCCGGTTGCCGATCCGGCGGAAGAGGGCCAGACTGTCCTCGTAGAAGCGGCGGGCTTCCTCGTGCTCGCCCAGCGTGCTGGCGACGATGCCCAGGTTGTTCAGGGCGCGGGCCATGTGCCAGAGGTTGCCGCTCTGCCGGCTGATCTCCAGACTTTCTTCCAGCAACTGCCGGGCCGGCCCATATTCTCCCAGCCGATAGAGGACATGGCCCAGGTGGGCCGTGGCAAAGGCCATCCCCTCGACGTCGCCCAGACGGCGGAGTAGACGGAGGCTTTCGACGAAAAGTTCCCGGGCCTCCCAGTAGCGCGAAAGGCGTTCATAGAACCAGGCGTGATAGGCCAGTATCCGGCCCAGGGTGTTCTCCTGATCCCGGCTCCTTTCCGCAACCTCCTGCAGCACTTCTACGGCCCGGCGGAAAGCCTCTTCCCCCTCGTAGAACAGACTTTGCATCTCGCAAAAGAGGCCCAGGCTCTCCGCCGCCCGGCCGAGTTCTGCCCATCTTCCCCGTTCCACCGCCCACTGCCAGCCTTCCCGCACATTGTCCAGTTCACGCCGAATCTCCTCGAGCGCCTCTTTCGCCTGCCCTCCTTTCAGCCGCTCCCTCCGCTCTTCCAGAAAACGGAGGTAATAAAGCCCATGCCGCTCCCGCCACGCCTCCGCCTGCCCCATCTCTCGGCCCTTTTCCACGGCATACTGGCGCATGACCTCCAACATCTCATATCGCCCCTCCCGATGACGCAGAAGCGATTTGTCCACCAGGGCCGTCAGTAGCCTCAGGTCGGCCCCGGCCACCTCTTTCGCCGCTTCCCGTTGGAAGCCTCCCCGAAAGACCGAAAGCCGCGCCAGCGCCCGCCGCTCCTCCTCCGCAAGGAGGGCCCAGGAGGAATCGAAGACCGCCCGCAGGCTCCGATGCCGCTCCGGGATATCCCGCCAAGCCGAGGAAAGAAAGTCCAGCCCCCGCTCGATCTCCCGGACAATTTCCCCACAGGAGAGCACCCGCACCCAAGAGGAGGCCAGTTCGATTCCCAGCGGCATCCCTTCCACCAGCCGGCAAATCCGCACCACCACCGGCCGATCCTCCGCCGAAAGGCGAAAGTCCGGCCGGGCCCGCCGTGCTCCCTGCAGAAAGAGTTGTACCGCCTCATAGTGTTCTACCTCTTCCTCCCCCTCCGCCGGCCGCTCCAGTCCTTCCAGGGGAAAGACCCACTCCCCGCGCAGCCGCAGCGCCTCCCGCGAGGTTGCCATCACCTTCACCTCCGGCGCCGCCTGCAAGAGTTCGGCCACCCGGCCGGCCCCGGCCAGCAGGTGCTCAAAGTTGTCCAGCACCAGGAGCATCCGCTTCTCCCGCAGGTAGCTCGCCAGTTGCGTCTGCGGCTCCTCCGGGCCGTAGAAGGAGAAGCGCAGGGCATCGGCGATGGCCGAGACGAGGAACTCAGGCGAGGCCAGGGCGGCCAGCGGCACAAAGTAGACCCCGTGGGAAAAGTCCTCCACCTTCTCCGCCGCCGCCTGCAACGCCAGTCGGGTCTTGCCCACTCCCCCCGGCCCCACCAGCGTGAGCAGCCGGCAGTGCGGGTAGTCGAGCAGGGAAAGGACCTGGGCCAGTTCTTTCTCCCGGCCAACGAAAGGAGTGGGCTGCACCGGCAGGTTGTGGGGATGGGCGGAAAGGGAACGCAGGGGAGGAAAGTCCCGCCGGGGGAGTTCGGGATGCTCCAATTCATAAATCTGCTGGGGCTCTCCCAGGTCCTTGAAGAAATGAAAACCCAGGTCGTGGACGGAGGCGTCCTCGGGAAGGGGAGCCACCCGCAGCACCTCGGGGGTGAAGAGCACCTGCCCGCCCCAGCCGGAGGAGAGCAACCGGGCGGTGCGGTTGACGGTGGGGCCGAAGTAATCCTCCCCTCGGCACAGGGCTTCGCCGGCGTGCAGAGCGATGCGGATGCGCAACTCCCGGACCTCGCCCCAGTCCTCCCGCGCCAGGGCCTTCTGTATCTCCAGGGCGCAGTGGAGCGGCCGGCCGCGTTCAAAGACGGCAAAGATGCCGTCGCCGGTGTGTTTGATGATGCGGCCGCCGTGGTGGGAGATCTCCCGCTCCAGGATGGCATCGTGGCGGGCCAGAATCCGATCCATCTGGGTGGGGTACTTCTCCCAGAGGCGGGTGGAGTCCTCGATGTCGGTAAAGAGGAAGACGTACATCTGTCTCCAGGGTAGCGCCGGCAAACGTTGCCCCTGACCGGCCCTACCCTGGGCGTATCATAACCCGAGGGTTCAGTCCTGTCAACCCCTCTTACTCATACCGCAACGCCTCAATCGGGTGCAACGAGGCGGCCCGCATGGCCGGGTAGATGCCGAAGAACAGCCCGACGATGGCCGAGAATCCGGTAGCCAGGAGGACGATCTCGGGGGTCAGCACGGCCTGAATCTGCGGTTCGATGCGCGAGACCAGGCCGGCCCCAAACGTGCCCAGGACGATTCCGACCGATCCCCCCAGCACGCTCAGCACCATGGCCTCGATGAGGAACTGCCAGAGGATGTCCCGCCGCTTGGCCCCCACCGCCTTGCGGATGCCGATCTCCCGGGTTCGCTCGGTCACCGAAACCAGCATGATGTTCATGATGCCGATGCCGCCGACCAAGAGCGAGATGCCGGCGATCGATCCCAGGAAGATCGTCAGGATGCCGATGATGGAGCCGGCCACCTGAATCACGTCCTCCTGGGTGAGGAGGGAAAAGTCGTTGTCCTGATAGGTCAGTTTGTGCTGTTCACGCAAAACCAGGGTCACCTCTTCGATGGCCGTCTCCACGCTTTCCTTGTCCAGCGCGGAGATATAGATGAAGGAGACGGGGAAATCGCCGCTGGCCGTGCGCACGCCAAAGACGCGCGCCGCCGCCGTGGTGAGCGGGATGTAGACATAGTTATCCTGCGAGGGGCCGAAGCCGCTGGCCCCCTTGGGCTCCATCACCCCGACCACGCGGAAGGGCACGCCCCGCACCTTGACGGTCTGTCCGATGGGATAGCGTTCTCCGAAGAGGGTGCGCACGACCTCCTGGCCCAGGATGCAGACCCGGCTGAAGGTGGTCAGGTCCTCCGGTTCGATGAAGCGCCCCTCCACCACCTGGGCGTTGCGGACGTAAGAATACTCCGGCGTCACCCCCAGGACGGTGGCCTGCCCCTCGTTCTTGCCGAAGACGACGGTTGCGGTGCGCTGGATGGTCGGGGCCACGGCGGCCACGCTGGGGGCGCGGCCCGGGTCGCCCAGGGCCTGGGCGTCCCGGTAGGTCAGCGGCAGGACACGCTGCTGCTCGCCGCCGAAGGTGCCGGAAAAGGCGATGATCAGGTTGGAGCCGATCCCCTGAATCTGCCGCTCCACCGTGGCCTGCACGCCCTGCCCCAGGGAAAGGAGGGCGATCACGGCGGCCACGCCGATGATGATGCCCAGCATGGTCAGGAGGGAACGCAGTTTGTTGGCCCCCAGCGCCCGCAGGGCGATGCGCAGGCTTTCCCAGAGGTTCATCCTTCTTCCCTCCGCACGACCGAACGGGCCTGTCGGGGCTGGGACACCGTCTCCTCCCGAATCAGCTGCCCATCGTGGAGGTGGAGGATGCGGCGGGTATGCTCGGCGATGGTGCGGTCGTGGGTGACGAAGACGACGGTGATGCCCCGCTCCCGGTTCAGGCGCTGGAAGATGGCCATGATCTCCTCGCCGGAAGCGCTATCGAGGTTGCCGGTGGGCTCGTCGGCCAGGATGATGGCCGGGTCGGTCACCAGGGCGCGGGCGATGGCCACGCGCTGCTGCTCGCCTCCGGAGAGTTCGCTGGGGTGGTGCTGCAGGCGGTCGCCCAGGCCGACCGCCTCCAGGGCGGCGATGGCCCGCTTGCGTCTCCGGCCGCTCCCCACGCCGCTGTAGATGAGCGGCAGTTCGACGTTCCGCAGGGCCGTGGTCCGCGGAAGCAAGTTAAAGGTCTGGAAGACAAAGCCGATCTTGCGGTTGCGCACCTCGGCCAGCGCGTTGTCGGAGAGGGTGTCCACCCGCCGGCCCTCGAGAAGGTAGATGCCGGAGGTAGGCACGTCCAGGCAGCCCATAATGTTCATCAGGGTGGACTTGCCCGATCCCGAAGGCCCCATGATGGCCAGGAGTTCCCCCGGCTCGATCTGAAGGCTGACGCCCCGCAGGGCGTGCACCTTCACCTCGCCCATGCGGTAGACCTTGGTGATGTTTTCCAGTTGTATCACCGGATGCTCGTCCACGTTTTCCCCCCTATGGCCGCACCTGCATGGGGCGTCCGGAGGAGGCGTTCTCGATGATCTGCTGCAACTGGCCCTGCTGGACCACCCCGCGGACGAAGATGGTTTCCCCCTCCTGCAATCCCGAGGCGACTTCGACAACCTCTGCCCCTTCCAGACCCAACTGGACGGGCACGCGCTCCAGCGTTTTCCCCGGCAACACTTTTTCCACATAGGTCTGGCCGTCCTGGCCTGTCCGTACCGCCCGGCGCGGCACGATGAGGACGCCGCTGGCCCGGCCGGTGATGATGCGGGCGTTGACCGTCAGGCCGGGGCGCAACCCGGCCTGTCCCAGGTCGGTCAGGCGCAGGCGCACGCGGTAGGTGATGACCCCCTGGGCGGTGGTGGGGGAGAGGGCCACCTCCTCCACCCGGCCCGGCAGTTCCACGCCCGGCAGGGCGTCGAGGGAGACGCGGACCTCCTGCCCCACCTGCACCCGGCCGATGTCCACCTCGTCCACCTCCACATCCACCTGGTAGGAGGAGAGGTCGGCCAGGACCAGGATGGGGGTGAGGGAAGAGACCTGGTCGTAGGGGTTGGCCAGGACGGTGGTGACCACGCCGTCGAAGGGGGCGCGCAGGGTGGCCTTTTCCAGTTGGGCCTGGGCGATTTCCAGGGCGGCGCGGGCCTGTTCGACCGAGGCCTGGGCGGCGGCCAGTTCCTGGCTGGTCGCCCCGTTGAGCAGCCGTTCCAGGTTGGCCCGGGCCGAGGCGACCTGGGCCTGGCTCGTGCGGGCCGAACTCTCTTCCCGCTGCTTGGCCGCTTCATAGGCCAGGCGGGCCTGCTCCATGGCCGCCTCGGCGTTCTGCACGGCCCGCCAGGCCCGCTCTTCAGCCAGGCGGTTCTCCTCCGGCAGTTCCTGATTGTACTTGGCCAGGCGCTGCTCCAATTCGCGGTTGTCCCAGTAGATCTGGGAATAATTGGCCTGGGCATCGCGCAGGGCGTTGGCGGCCTGAATCCAACTCAGACGGGCCTGTTCGGTGGCGGCGGAGAGGGTGACCTGGCTTTCCTGCTGGGCGGCCAGGGCCTGGTTCAGGGCGCTCTGGGCGGCGGCGATGTCCTCCTCCCGGGCGCCGGCCAGGAGTTTCTGCCGATTGGCCTCGGCCACCTCCACGCTAGCCTGGGCCTGGGCCAGTTGCAGTTCCAGGTCCTTTTTCTCCAGGACGGCCAGCACCTGGCCGGCCCGTACCCGTTCTCCGGTGGAGACGGCGATGCTCTCCAGCCGGCCGGCGATGGAGAAGGAAAGGGTGGCCTGCCGGACCGGAGAGAGGTTCCCGGTGGCCTCGACCACCTCCCAAACATCCCCGCGCTGCACCGTATAGACCACGCCTCCGGCCAGCGGATCGGGTTGGGGCCGGCTCTGCCAGTACCGATAGCCGGCATAGCCCAGGGCAACCAGCACGACCAGGGCGATGAGGGCATTCCAATAGCGTTTCCCGGTTCGAGCCCGCAGGACGATCAGGGCGATCAGGACGACGGCCCAAACGATGAGCAACAACCAGAACCTTTCCACCTCGAACCTCCTCAAAGCCGGGCAAATCCTTTTCACTTCTGATATTTTATAACGTGAATTATATCATGGCCGGCCGGGGTTGTCAAGTGCCGGCTGCTGCGATCCTACCCCCAATTCCTGCCGTTGACGGGGGCCGGGAGGCCGTGCTATGATGAGGATAGCCAAGAGGTCTGGAGGCGAGCCGTGCACCTGGCAAATGAAGGAGGGGCCATAGGGCCGCCCGGGCGGGCCGATCTCCCGGCCGACTTCCTGGAGCGCATGGCCGTCCTCCTGGGCGAGGAATACCCGGCCTTCCGGCGCGCTCTGGCGCAGCCGGCCCGCCTGTGCCTGCGGGCCAACACGCTCAAGACGACGCGCCGGGAAATGGTGAGCCGCCTGGGCCTGCCGGACGAGCCCCTGCCCTGGTGTCCCGAGGCCGTCCTCCTGCCGCCGGACGTGCACCTGGGCCGGCACCCCTTCCATGCGGCCGGCCTCTTCTACCTGCAGGAGCCGGGGGCCACCGCCGCCATTCCGGCACTCGACCCGCAGCCGGGCGAACGCCTCCTCGACCTCTGCGCCGCTCCCGGCGGCAAGGCCACCCACATCGCCGCCCGGTTGCGGGGGGAAGGCCTCCTCTGGGCCAACGAGGTGAACGGGCGGAGGGCGCGTGTCCTCCTGGAAAACCTGGAACGCTGGGGGGCGCGGAACATTGTGGTCAGCGCCGAACACCCGGAGCGGCTGGCGGAGCGCCTGCCGGGCTTCTTCGACCGGGTGCTGGTGGACGCGCCCTGCTCCGGAGAGGCCCTCTTCCGGCGTGAGCCGGAAAGCGTCCGGGAGTGGAGCCCGGCGACGGTGCGGGGCTGTGCCCGCCGGCAGGGCCGGCTCCTGGATTCGGCGGCAAAACTTGTACGCCCCGGCGGGGTCCTGCTGTACGTGACCTGCACCTTTTCCCCGGAAGAGAACGAGGGGGGGATCGGGGCGTTCCTGGAGACACATCCCGAGTATGCCCTGGAGGAAATTTCTCCCTTGCCGGGCTTTGCCCCCGGCCGGCCGGAGTGGGTCGAGGGCCTTCCGTCGGAAGCGCGGGAAAGCCTCCGCCGCACCGTCCGCCTGTGGCCGCACCGCGCGCCCGCCGAGGGGCACTTCCTGGCTCGGCTGCGCCGGGTGGGGGGAGGCCCTTCTCCCAAGCCGCCTTCCTTTCGAGGGCCGTCGCCCGGGCCGGCCGTCCGCCAGGCCCTCTCCGCCTTCTGGCAGGAAGTGCTCCCCGACCTGCCCCTGCCGGAACGTCTGGCCCTGTGGGGAGAACGGGTGCTGGCGTTGCCGCCGGAGTTGCCCGACGTCTCCGGCCTGCGCCTGCTGCGGGCCGGCTGGCTTCTGGGGAGCATCCGGCGAGGGCGCTTCCTCCCGGCCCATGCCCTGGCGATGGGGCTTTATCCCGGCCAGGCCGCCGGGAGGCTGGACCTTTCCCCCGAGGCCCCCGAGGTGGTCGCTTTCCTGCGGGGAGAAACGCTTCGGAGCGAAGGGCCGGCCGGCTGGCTGCTCGTCACCGTAGCCGGCTACCCCCTGGGCTGGGGCAGACGTGTTGGGGCGGTGGTGAAGAACCATCGCCCGCACGGATGGCCGGTGTAGGAAGGGGACTAGAGGCGGCCGTAGCCCATCTCCCGCAGCACCTCACGGGCCACACCGGCCTCGTCCCAAGGCAGGGCGTAATCGGCGTAGAAGATACAGCCCTCGTGCCCCTTGCCCAGGAGGAGCACGAGGTCCCCCGGCCGGGCCTGCCCGAAGGCGGTCCGGATGGCCTCGCGCCGGTCGGCAATGCAGAGGAAATCGCGGCCGGCCCGCTTCCCCAGCCGCTCGGCCCCGGCGGCGATCTCCCGGAGGATGGCCTCCCGGTCCTCCCGCCGGGGGTCCTCGTCGGTGATGACCAGCAGTTCGCAGTAGCGGGCGGCGATTTCCCCCTGCATAGGGCGCTTCTCCCGGTCGCGCTCCCCGGCGCTGCCGAAGACGGCGATCATCCGCCCCGATACCAGCGGCCGGAGCATGCCCATCACCGTTTCAAAGGCTTCCGGCGTGTGGGCATAGTCCACCAGCACGGTAAAGGGCTGGCCTTCGTCCACCCGCTGCATCCGCCCGGTGACCCCTTCCACCGCGGCCAGGCCCTCCGCTACGGCTCCGGCCGGCGCCCCCAAGGCCAGGCCGACGCAGGCCGCCGCCAGGGCGTTGTAGACGTTGAAGGTGCCCGGCAGGCGCAGGCGGATGGGAAAATTTCCCTCGGGCGTCTCGAGGCAAAAGGAAGTGCCCTCGGCCCGAAGGACGATCTCGCGGGCGCGGACCCGGGCCTCCGGATTCCGGAGGGCGTAGGTCCAGAGCGGCCCGGGGGTGCGGGCCGTATACAGGGGAGCATGGGGGTCATCCAGGTTGACCACGCCGATGCCCCGGCCGGGCCGAAGTTCCCCTTCCGGCCCGACCTTGCGGGCCTCCCCCAGCATCTCGAAGAGGCGGGCCTTGGCCAGGCGATAGGCCTCGACCGTGCCGTGCAGGTCCAGGTGCTCGTGGGTGACGTTGGTCAGCACGGCCACATCGTACTCGCAGTGCTCCAGGCGATGGAGGGCCAGACCGTGGGAGGAACTTTCCAGGACGGCGGCGGTGCAGCCGGCCTCCACCGCCTCACGCAAAAAGGCCTGGGCCTCCAGTGCCTCCGGGCTGGTTTGCCGGGTCTTGTTGGCCCAGCGGCGGGGACCGATCTTGAAATCCACCGTGCCGAAGAGGGCGGTGGTATATCCGGCCGCCTCCAGGACGCTGCTCGTCAGAAAGCAGGTGGTCGTCTTGCCGTCGGTGCCGGTCACGCCGACCACCAGGAGACGGCGGGCGGGGTAGTCGTAGAAGGCGGCGGCCAGGTCGGCCAGGAAGGCGTGGGGGTCGGGCACCGGGATGAGGGGCACGGGGAGGGCGAGGTTTCGGCCGGCCTCGGCCACCACGGCCACGGCCCCCCGTTCCAGGGCCTGGGAGATGTAGTCGTGTCCGTCCACATGGGCCCCGCGGATGGCGACGAAGAGGTGCCCGGGCTGCACCCGGCGGGAGTCGTAGGAAAGGCCGGCGATCTCCACCTCTCCGCCGGCGACGGGTGGGTGAGGGGTGCGTTCCAAAAGGGCGTTCAGGCGCATGGGCGTGTTCCGTGTTGCGTGTTGCGTGTTCCGTGTTGCGTGTTCCTCGATGGTATTATAGCACATCCTGGGCCGGGCCTGGGGTGGACGCGCAGGCGGCGGTGATCTGCCGGCGCACCGGGACGCCTTGCAGGAACGACCGCCGCATCTGGGGATCGGCGATGCGGGCGGCCTGCCGGCGCAACAGCCGCCGGCCGCGGGCCAGGCAAGCGCGGGCCTGCTCCGGCTGCTCCAGGGTGGCCCACAGCCGATAGGCGGTCAGGTACACGAGCGCAGGGTCCTCGGCGTTGCTTTTGCCTTCACCGAGCAGCCGCAGGGCTTCTTCCAGAAAGGCCCGTGCCCCGTCCCGGTCGCCGCACGCCAGGGCGCAGCGGGCCAGGCCGGCCGCGGCGTCGGCCGAGGGGCGGCCGGCCTGGGCTTGAACAAGCCGGGATAACGCCAGATGGACTTCCTGGGCCTCAGACCAGCGCCCGGCCTCCTCCAGGATGCGCGCCCGTATCAGCAACGCCGAAGGCGAAGTCTGTAAGCCCCGCGCCTGGCGCATCGCCCGGGCCTCGTCGGCCAGGGCCAGGTCCCCGGGAATCTCGCCCCGGCACAGGGCAACCTCGGCCAGGCACTCCAGCGCCTCGGCCTCGGCGTCCTGGCGGCCCATTTTTTGGAAAAGGCGCCGGGCCCGTCCCAGTCGGGCCTCGGCCTGGTCATAGCGGCCCAACTGCAGGTCGATGGCGCCCAGGTTGGCCATGGCCATCAGTTCGGTTTCCAGGTCGCCGATCAGCCGGGCCTGGTTGAGCACCTGCTCCAGACACTCCCGGCCGCGGTCCAGCCACCCGCCGTAGATCCAGGCGGTGCCCAGGTTGTTCAGGGCGACGATCTCCCAGGAGCGATCCTCCGCGGCCCGCTCGGCGGCCAGGGCCCTTTCAAAGTAGCGGGCCGCACGGGCGGCCTGTCCTGTGGCGTTGCATGCGTTCCCCAGCAGAATCAAGGCGATGCCGGCGTTGCGCTCATCGTGGATGCGCCGGGCGAGGCGCAGGGCTTTGCGCGCCTCCCGGCGGGTCATCTCGATATCCCCGCGCAGTTCGGCCGCCCGGCCGCGGCCGTTCAGCATGTGGACCTGGGTGGGCAGGTCGCCCTCCTGTCGGGCCAGCGCCAGCACCTCCTCGGCCAGCCGCCGGCCGGCATCGGGATCGCCGGAATTCAGGACCAGCGCCGCCCGGCGCATGCCGAGGGCGATCGCCAGGGCGCGGTCGTCAGAACGCTCGACGAGCGGCCGGAGCGACTCCAAACGGACACGTTCCTCTTCCCAGCGTCCGCGCAGGTCCAGGGCGTCGGCCAGCCCCAGGGCGGCCCGCAGGCGGGCGCGCAAGAGCCGTTCGTCGGGCGAGACCGGCGGGAGCGGCGTCGCTTTCTCCGGCAGGGCATCGTGCCCCCAACGCGAATCCAGGGCCACCATCTGGGCGACACGTCCGGCTCGCTCCGGCGGGTCGCCGGCCGCCCACCGCTCCAGGATGGCGCGCAGCCGGCCGTAGGCCTCGATGGCCACGTCGGGGGCGTAGCGCCGGCCGGCCTCCTCAGCCATCCGCCCCAGGTATAGCACCCAGCGATCCTCCAGGCCGGCCCGCTCATAGTGGTGGGCCAGCAGGCCGTAGTGGGGAGCCAGGTTTTCGGCAAAGGTCTGCTCATGCCATTCGGCCACGCGCCGGTGCAGCGAACGGCGTTGGGCCGAGACCAGCGTGCTGTAGGCCACTTCCTGGGTGATCGCGTGGTGAAAGATATAGGTCAGGTCCGGTTCACGCGACTCGAGCCGGGCAATCGAAAGGCGCTCCATCTGCGCCAACTGGCGGCAAAGTTCCTCCTCCGGGGGAGGCGCCGGATGGATGCCCCGCAGTGTCGACACAGAGAAGGCGCAGCCGATCACGGCCGCGACCTTCAGGGTCAGTTTGGTCGGCTTGTCCAGACGGTCCAGGCGCGAGAGCACCACGCCATGGACGGTGTCGGGGATGGCGATTTCGTCCAGCGGCCGGCACAAGCACGCCCGGCCAGCGGCCACGGCGACGGCACCGCCCTCCTGCAGGGCGTGCACGATTTCCTGAACGAACAGGGGATTGCCCTGGCTCCTCTCGACCAGCAGGCGGCCGATCTCCTCGGACACGGCGCCGGCCCGAAGTTCCTGCCGGGCCAGGGCGACGACCCCCTCTTCGGCCAGTCCTTCCAGCGCCAGGAGGCGGTGATGGGGCAAGCGGGCGATCTGCGACCAGGAGGCATAGGCCCAGGGTTCTTCCTCCGCCACCGGCCGTTGCACCAGACACAGGAGCACCGGCAAATCCTCGACGGCCCGGCCCACGGCCAGGGCCAGGTCCCAGGAAGGAGGGTCCATCCAGTGGGCGTCTTCGAGCAGCAGCAGGAGTGGGGTCGCCTGGGCGTGGCGGCGGACGACCTCGGTCACCAGGGCCAACGCGGCCTCCTGCCGCTGACGGGCGTCCAGGTGTCGGGTGACCTCGTTATCGGGCATGGCCAGGCCCAGGACGTCGGCCAGCAGGGGCAGGCGGAGGCGCAGGTTGGGATGGAGCGCCTCCAGGGCCGCCGAGAGCCTTTCGGGGTCCGGCCCCCCCAGGGACAGGAGCGAGCGCAGGAGGGCAGCCCAGGGTAGGTAGGGCTGCTGACGGCCGACGGCGCTGGCCGCTCCAACGTGGCCGGCCCCGCCCCGGGCGGTCCAGCGGCGCAGCAGTTCGCCGGCCAGGCGGGTCTTGCCGATGCCGGCCGGCCCGACGATGCTGAGCACCGTCCCGTGGCCGGAGCGGGCCTGGGCGATCGTCTCGTCCAGAAGGGCCTGCTCGCGCTCGCGGCCGACCAGTTCTCCCTGCGGAAGGGCGAACTCCCCGCTCAGGCGCGGGCCCGGGCCGATCAAGGGGAAAACCACCACTTCGCCCGCCTTGCCCTTGAGGACGAGTTTCTGGGCCGGCCCATAGAGGAAGCGCTCGCCGGCGGCGTGGCGCACGCGCGCGCTGAGCAGGATGTTGTCGCCGGCCGCCTCCATCAACCGGGCGGCCACGTTCATCTCGTCGCCGATGGCGGTATACTGGCGGCGGGTGGCGCTGCCCAGGCTGCCGGTGAAGAGCGTCCCGCTGGTGATGCCGATGCCGCGTGTCTCGGGCAGGCCGCGCAGGGCCAGAGCACAGGCGGCGGCCCGGACGGCATCGTCCTCCTGGGAGAGCGGCGCGCCAAAGAGGATCACCAAAAGGTAGCCCTTGTCCCCGATCTCGACTTCCAGCAGGTTTCCGCCGTGGGCCTCGACGATCTCCAGGACTCTGCCGACGTAGCGCTGCAACTTCTCGGCCCCCAGAGGCGCAAAGGAGGCAAAGAGCGGGATGACGCGGCGGAACTCGGCCAAGAAGGACTCGGAGGCCACCTGGAGGCGCTGCACCAGGGCCGGGAGGAGGAAAGGACAGGCCAGTTCCTCGGGAAGGGAAGGAGGCGGCGCGGCGGCGGCCGGCCTGGGCAGAGGCCCCCGGACATGCGTCAGGCGACCGGCGCGATCGCAGGCCGCCATCCCGGATAGGATGGCCCGGGCCTGCGTGTCCAGCGCAATCCCCCCGGGCAGGGCGCAGGCTTCCGCCCGTGTGGCTCGCTGCAGCGCCGGGCCAAAAACGAGGAAAAGCCGCCGCTTTTCCGTGCCGGCAATCAGCGTGGTCACCTCTCCCAAAGCCAGTCCCACGCGCATGGAAAGGGCAAAGGGGCCGGAAGGCGTATCTACACTAGGTTGGCTTCGCATCTGCTCCTGCATGGCCAGGGCGGTGGCCAGGGCACGGGCCAGGAGCGCATCGGCGGGCTCCGTACCCCGCGGCCACATGCAGGTCAGTGCGTCGCCGGAAAACTTGATCAGGTCGCCGCCGAAGGCGTGGAGGCGATCGAGGAGCGGGCCAAAGATGTGGTTCAGGACCGCCGCCAGCGATTCCACGCCTTCCGGGCCAGCCTGGGCAAAGGCCTCGGTGAGCGAGGTAAAGCCGGCCAGGTCGGCGTAGAGCAGGGCCGCCTCCTGGAAGTGGGCCTGCCCGGTCGGGACGGCGGCCGGCGCGGCGAGGAGTTCTTTCCGTAGCCGGAACGGCAGGTAGGTGGATAGCATGGCTTTTTCCCCTATGCGTCTGCTCCTATTATACCATATCAGCCCGCTCGGTGTGGCAGGGTGGGTTGCCGTTGAACATCCGTATTTCCCGCCCACGCCTTCGGGGTCTCGATACGCGGCTGGTTTCGATACGCCCCCTTCGGGGGCTACTCAACCCAAGTTGCCGCTACTCGACATTTCGACGGGCTCAATGCGGCGCAAGGGCCTCGATGCGGCCGTCGCTGCGCTCCGACCTACTCGACCGCCGAAGGAGGTTCCGTTGAAATACACCTTGTGCGGTACTACAGGTACTTGACTTGGGCGCAAGATATGATAGAATGAAAGTGTGCGGCTGTAGCTCAGTGGATAGAGCACCTGCCTCCGGAGTAGGTGGTCGGGCGTTCGAGTCGCCCCAGCCGCGCTTTTGCTTTCCCCGAACCGGCTCAGGGTTCCCCCGGCCTTCCCACCGGAATCAGGTAAAGCGGCGTTTCGTCCGGAGGTAACCCCAGCACCCGGCGTACCCCCTCATCGTCAAAGGCGCCGATGGGGACGGCGCCGAGGCCCAGGGCGGTGGCCTGGAGAAGCAGGTTCTGCGCGGCATGGCCGGCCTCCAGGAAGACGTAGCGCTCCGCCCGGCCCCCATACTTGGCCGCCGTCCGGGAAACGACCCCGGTGAGGACAAAGACTGCCGGCGCCCGGAGCAAGGCTTCCTGGTTCAGCCCGACCCCCCAGATGTCGCGCCGGAGGTCGCCCCGTCCTCGCACCTCCAGGCGATGGTCGGCCGGCCGGTAGTGGTACCAGCCCTCGGGCAGCACCAGGTACACCTCCAGCGGGTAGAGCGCCCCGGCCGAGGGGGCCGTGCGAAAGCCCCGTCGGTCGGTAACGCCCTGGGCCGCCCAGAGGAGTTGGGAGACCTCCTCCCAGGTGAGCGGCTGCTCGGTGTAGGAGCGCACCGAACGCCGCAGGGCCAGCGCCTCCGTCAGGCTCATCCCTCCCCGGGTCTGGGGCGGCGGGAGGGAGATTTCCCCCATCGCCCCCGTCGGGGATGCGGCCGGCCCCCCACAGGCCCCGCCGAACAGGGAGAACAGGACCAGAAACAGTCCGAGCAGGTGGAGTTTCACCGCTTTCCTCCAGGCTTCAACCTGTCCCGCCATTCCAGCCAGGGCCGCAGCCGGCGGAGAATCTCCTCCGGCAGGCCGGAGCGGTTGGCCGGGGTCACTTCCACCAGTTCCACATCCGGCCGGCGGCGCACTTCCTCGATCAGGGCCGGCCCGCGCAGGGCGATGCTCCCCAGCAGCGGGCGCGGGTCATCCAGAAGTTGCCGCACCAGCCTCTGGAAAAGGGTCGAGAAGCACTCCATCTTGCCGATCTCGTCCACGATGAAGAGTTCTACCTCCTCCCGGCGAGGGTCCAGAAGGGGCAGGATGGCCCGTTCGAAGGCGGCCACGTCCACTCCATAGGCGCTTACCCGGTAGGGGCCGGGGAAATCCACGTGGGCCAGGACGATTTCGGGGCCGCCGAGGGCGGCGGCGCGGAAGCCGAGCCGGCCCCGCGGCCCGCGAATCTCGGCCGTGGTAAAGCCGCCCAGGCGGAGCGGCGGTAGCCCCTCCAGGACGCGCCGGATGACGGTGGTCTTGCCGATGCCCGGCCGGCCGGTCAGGAGAAGGTTATGCGGCATCTCTGCCTCCATTTTCGCATCGGATGCCCTGGCCGAATCAGTGGCACCAGCGCTCCTCCAGTTCGCTCAGGAAGCCCTCGCGTTCCAACCCGTAGAGCGCCTGCTCCAGGCGGCGGTGCAGCCAGACGCTCCGTCGGGCAACCACGGCCACAAAGGCCTCCTCCTGGAGCGGCGGTTCCAGGATCGCGACCTTTTCCCGGCCGGCAAAGGTCAGCGCCGAGAGGCGGTCCACCACCACGGCATCCACCCGGCCGGCGACCAGGGCCTCCAGGGCCTCCTGGGGGCTCATAAAGGTCTGGCGGGTGCCGACCTGCCCGGCTCGCTCCCAACGGCGCACCAGCCCGTCGCCCGGCCCACCCCACTCCACCCCCACGCTCCGCCCGGCCAGGTCCTGGGGGCCGGCGATGGGGCTGCCGGCCCGCACCACGAGCATCTGGCCGGCCTGGAAGTACGGCTGGGTGCAGCGCTCGCGACAGCACAGTTCGGGGCTGTAGGGGTAAGAAGAAAGGATAACGTCGATCCGGCCGGAGAGGAGGGCGTCGTAGAGGCTATCGTAGCCCAGGGGCACGAACTCCACCTGGAGGTTCAGGCGTTGGCCCAGGGCCCGCGCCAGGTCCACGTCGTAGCCGACCAGTTGCCCCTCCACCTCGTTCTCAAAGGGCGGATAGGCCGGGTCCAACCCCACCCGGACGGTGCGGGTGGCCTCGATGCGCCGGCGGACCTCATCGTCGAGCCAGGGGGGAAAGAAGCCGGCCGCCCAGAGGAGCACCCAGACCAGGAAGAAGAGGAGGAGGTCCGGCCAGTTCACCCCTTTTCGTGGCCCATCCATTGGACTTTCCTCAGGACCGCTCCGGCCGGGCCAGGGCCAGCAGGAGGGTGCGCAACACCTCCGGCCAGCGTTCCCCCAGGCCCTCCAGATCCAGCCAGAGCAGGTGGGTGCGCCGGCGCAGGCGCGCCTGTAACCAGCGCGGCAGTTCGCCCAGTTCCGGCCGGGCCCCCTCGGCCAGGGCGAGGACGATCCGGTGATTCTCGCAACGCACCTCCCGCACGCCGGCCCGCAACGCCAGCACCCGCAGCCGCAGGAGTTCCAGGAGGGCCCGGGCCGGCTCGGGCGGTTCGCCGAAGCGATCGTGCAACTCGCGGGCGATCTCCTGCACCTGCCGGGAGGTGCGCACCTCGGCCATACGGCGGTACATCTGCAGCCGCACCTCGGGTTCGGGGATATATTCGGGCGGCAGGTAGGCCGGCAGGGGCAAATCCAGGGTAACGGGGGCCGGACCGGCCAACCCGGCTTGCCGGCGTTCCTCCCGGATGCGGGCCAGCCGTTCCGTATCCTCGCCGGCCGCCTGGAGTTCCTCCACCGCCTGCGCCAGCAGCCGGGTATAGAGGTCTAACCCCACGGCGGCGATGTGGCCGCTCTGCTCGGCTCCCAGGAGGTTTCCGGCTCCCCGTATCTCCAGGTCCCGCATGGCCAGTTGGAAGCCGGCCCCCAGGTCCGTCGCCTCCAGGATGGCCTGCAGGCGCTTCTGGGCCGCCTCCCCCAGTTCCCGGCCGGGATGGTAAAGGAGGTAGGCGTAGGCGCGCACCGCTCCCCGCCCGACCCGACCGCGGAGTTGATACAGTTGGGCCAGTCCCAGGGAAACGGCGTCGTCGATCAGGATGGTGTTGGCGTTGGGGATGTCCAACCCGCTCTCGATGATGGTCGTGCAGACCAGGACATCGTAACGCCCGGAGACAAAGTTCAGCATCACCTTTTCCAGGGCCTGCTCCGGCATCTGGCCGTGGGCCACGCCGATACGGGCCTCGGGCACCAGTTGTTGCAACTGCCGGGCGACGCGGTAGATCGTTTGCACCCGGTTGTGGACGTAGTAGACCTGCCCGCCGCGTTCCAGTTCACGCAGGATGGCCTGGCGGATGACCTTTTCGTTGTAGGGGGCGATGTAGGTGCGAATCGGCACCCGGTCCTCCGGCGGCGTCTCGATGACGCTGAGGTCGCGGATGCCGGTCAGGGCCATGTGCAGGGTGCGGGGGATGGGGGTGGCGGTGAGGGTGAGGACGTCCACCTCCCGGCGCAACTTCTTCAGGTGCTCCTTATGGCGCACGCCGAAGCGCTGCTCCTCGTCCACGATCACCAGCCCCAGGTCCTTGAAGACGACGTCTCGGGAGAGGAGGCGATGGGTGCCGATCACAATGTCCACCTCGCCCCGGGCCAGGCGGGCCAGGATGTCCTTCTGTTCGGCCGGCCGGCGGAAGCGGGAGAGCATCTCCACCACCACCGGGAAGGGGTCCAGCCGTTCGCGGAAGGTGCGGTAGTGCTGCTGGGCCAGGACGGTGGTGGGGACGAGCACGGCCACCTGCTTCCCGTCCAGCACCGCCTTGAAGGCGGCACGCAACGCCACCTCGGTCTTGCCGTAGCCGACATCGCCGCAGACCAGCCGGTCCATCGGGCGGGGCTGTTCCATATCCCGTTTGACCTCCTGGACGGCGCGCAGTTGGTCCTCGGTCTCGATATAGGGGAAGGAGGCCTCCAGTTCCTCCTGCCAGGGGGAATCGGGAGAAAAGGCGTGGCCCTGGGCCACCTCGCGGGCGGCATACAGTTCCAGGAGTTCACGGGCCAGTTCCTGGACGGCCCGCTGCACGCGGGCGCGGGTGCGTTCCCACTCGCCGCTGCCCAGGTGGTGGAGGGCCGGGGGCGCATCGCCGGCGCCGATATAACGGCGCACCCGGTCCACCTGGTCCACGGGGACGTAGAGGCGGTCGGAGCCGGCGTAGCGCAGGTAGAGGTACTCCCGTTCCACGCCGTCGGCCAGGGTGAGGCGGGTGAGGCCCTCGTAGACGGCGATGCCGTGGTCTTCGTGGACGACGTAATCGCCGACCTGGAGTTGGGCCAGGAGGCTCTCGCGGAAGAGTTCCCGGCGGGGGCGGCGCAGGAGCGGACGGCGGCGGGGCGGGGCGTAGCCGAAGAGTTCGGTATCGCTCAGGACCCGCAGGCCGGCCTCCGGGCAGGCCCAGCCGCCGGAAGGCAGCCGGCCGGGGTGCACTTCCAGGGCACCCGGCCGGGGATCGAGCCCCCGCTCACGGAGGAGTTCGAGCAGCCGGGCCGCCTGATGGCTGACGATGAGGTAGCGTTCGCCCCGGGCCCGCCCCTCGAGGATGGCGGCCAGGGCTTCCTCCAGCCGGCCGCCGTAATGGGGGAGCGGGGCCAGGGGCAGGGCCAGAGCCTCCTCCTCGGCCGGAACGGCCGTGGAAAAGTGCACCTGGGGACGTTCGGCTAGCAGGAGGGCAAGGGCCGACCACGGGAGAAGCGGGGATGGGAAATCGGCCGGCAGTTCCCCGCTCTGGACCAGTTCCTGACGGACGGCCAGGCTCTGGGCCTCGATCTCCTGGACGGTGGCCTGGAGGCGGTCCGGCTCATCCAGGAGGAAAAGGGCCCGGGCGGGGAAATGGTGCAGAAGGGAGGCCGGTTCTTCCCGGAAAAGCGGAGCGTAGAGGAAGAGGCCCTCGAAGAACGCGCCCTGCTCCAGGCGCTCCAGGTCGCGCTCCAGTTCGACCAGCACTTCCGGGCGCAGGGTGCTGCGGTCGAGCCGGCGAAGGCCGGAGATGGCCTGCTGCCGCCGCCACCAGGGGAACTCCAGGGGAGGACAGAGGGAAAAGGAGGCCACCGGGCGGCGGGAGCGCTGGGAAGCAGGGTCAAATTGGCGGATGCTATCCACGACATCGCCCAGGAGTTCCAGGCGCAGCGGCAGGGGAGCGGTCAGGGGGTAGACATCCACGATGCCGCCCCGGCGGGCCACCTCTCCCGGCTCCTCCACCATCTTGGCCGGGCGATAGCCCCATTCGTTCCAGCGACGGAGGGTTTCCTCCAGGGGCAGGACCATGCCTGGATGGATGACCTGGTAGGAGGCGGCCAAGTCATCCGGGGAAAGGGTGGGTTGAAGGAGGGCGCGGGCGGAGGCGATGACCAGCGGAGGGGGGCCGCCTGCGGCCTGCCAGCGGGCCAGGGCCTCGAGCACGCTCAGGCGCTGGGCCACGATGCCGACGTCGGGAGCCATCCGCTCGTAGGGTCGGATGTCGGCGGCCGGGAAGAGGAGGACCGCCTCGGGGGTCGGGCTGTAGAGGCGGAGGGCCTCGTAGAGGCGCTGGGCGGATTCGGCCCCGGCGGTCAGGAGAAGGAGGGGCCGGCCCAGGTGGGCGTGGAAGAGAGCGGCCAGGAGCGGTCGGGGGGGTTCCAGGAGAGGGGACAGGAGGAGCGGGCCGGCCGGCGCCTCGAGGCGTCGGAGGAGAAGGCGAAACGAGGGTAGGTCGGCCAGCCGGGATAGCACCCCGGAAAGGATGCCCGGGGCCGCCTCGCTCTTTTCCAGAACCGGACCTTCGGCATCGGACATCGTTCCTCGATAGGCCGGCATCAGGACCGGAAGTTCAGCCGGGCAGACGGCCGGCGCTATCCTCATCTTAGCACAATCCCGCAAATTCGTACAACTCCAGAGCGACTTTTGCTCCCGGAAGCCTTGCCGTGATATAATACGTTCGGACACGGCCGGGCCGGCTTTCCGGATTGAGGAACCCTGACATGGAATCGCTGCGCTTCTCGACGCGGGCCAAAGTCATCACCATCTGGGTGGTGCTCATCTTGGCCATCCTGCTCCTCTGGCGGGTGCTGGATGTGGCCACCCCCTTTTTCTGGGCCATCCTGGTGGCCTATGTACTCCACCCGCTCATCAAGTGGTTGAATCGAACGACGCGGGTGCCCCGATTCATCTGGATTATTCTCCTTTACCTGGCGGTAGGCAGCCTGATCTACTGGGGCGTCACTTTCCTCGTTCCGGTGGTGGCCCGCCAGTACGAAGGGTTGCTCTGGACCAGCCAGGATATCGTTGCCACCATCCAGGACTATATTGCCCGGCAGAAGGAACTGGTGATCCTGGGCATCCACATCGATCTGCAGGCCTTTGGGGAACAGGCGGTCGAATGGTTGACCGGCCTGGTGCGCAGCCTGCCGGGGCAGGCCCTGGCCGGGGTCAGCCTGGTGGTCGGGACGGTGCTCCACATCATCGTCTTCCTGGTGGCCACTTTCCACTGCCTGCTCTTTGGTGAGCGGTGGGTGCAGAGCCTGCTGGAACTCGTTCCACCCCCGCTGCGCGAGGAACTGACCACCCTTCTCCAGCGCATCCACCTGGCCTTTTCGGCCTATCTTCGGGCCCAACTGGTGCGCATCGCGCTGGTCAGCATCGTCCTCGGCATCGGCCTCTCCATCTTGCAGGTGCGCTTCGCCGTGGTGCTGGCGCTCTTCAGCGGCCTGATGGACATTATCCCCTTGATCGGCCCGTTCATCTCCGGCGGCGTCACGGTGCTGGTGACCCTCTTTCAGCCGGAGATACCTTTCGGCTGGAGCCATCTCACCCTGGCCCTGGTGGTGGTGGCCCTCTATGTGGGTCTGAACCAGTTGGAGGAAAACATCGTCCTCCCGCCCATCATCGGCTACATAGTGGACCTGCCCCCGCTCCTGGTGCTCTTTGCCGTCCTGGCCGGGGGAAGCATCGGCGGCGTCCTGGGCCTTTTCCTGGCGGTGCCGTTCGCGGCGGCGCTCAAGATTGTCCTGCGCTACCTCTATGCCAAACTGATGGATCGGCCGGTGGCCTTTGAGGAGATGGTGCGGCGCTCCCGCCGCATCCGTGAAAAGAAGAAGGGGGCGCAGAAGCCATGATCATTCGCCCGGCGACGCCCTCCGACCTGCCGGCCTGTTTGGCGGTGGACGTTTCCTACCGCAGCCACCAGGTCTGGCAGATGCGTTTGCAGCGCGGGGACGTGCTGGCCGAAGGGGAGGAAGGGCTCTTTGTCTCCTTTCACCCGGTCCGCCTTCCCCATCCCCTTCTGCTCACGGCCCCCGGCATCCGGGAACGTCTGGCAGCAGGATGGCAGCGGCGGGCGCTGACCCTGGTTCTGGAAGAAAGCCACACGATCTACGGCTACATTGGCGTCGAGGTCCGGGCTGGCCAGCGTCTGGGCTGGGTAGAGGCGCTGGCCGTGGCGCCGGAGCGGCGCCGGCAGGGATGGGGGTCCCGTCTCCTGCAGGAGGCCATCCTCTGGGGGCGGGACCGCAACCTGCGGGCCCTGATTCTGGAGACGTCGGCCCGCAACGCGCCGGCCATCGCCCTGGCCCAGCGCCTGGGGTTTGCCTTTTGCGGCTATCACGAGCAATACTACGAGGAAGCCGAAGTGGCCCTCTTCTTCGCCTTCCCGCTGGGGTAACCCGGTGGAATCCTTCCCCCTGCCGGCCTTCGGTTTTCCCTCCCCCACGTCTGGTAAAGCGAGCGCAGCCGCAGGTCAGGAGGGAGCACCTTGGCGCTTCATTAGTTCACCCGCTCGGCGACCTCTTGGCGCCGGGTGGTCTTACCGGTCCCGGGGGTCGCTCAGGATGAGCAGGCCGTCGTTCTACCGGGGGAGTTCGAGGGCGGATGAGGGATGCCCCGAACCCTCCTCTAGGGTACGGCTGGTCGGGACCCGGTCCGGTTGCTCTTCCCGTTCGAGAGACAACAGAAGACCGACCGCCCCATCGGGCGGTCGGTCGCATCCGGCTTCCGGACAGACGCCCCATCCGGGGGCACCGTCGTTCCCGATGAGCCGCCGAGGACTCGAACCTCGAACCCGTTGATTAAGAGTCAACTGCTCTACCAATTGAGCTAGCGGCCCTCCTAGAAGGCAACCCGACCGCAGGCCGGCCGATTTGCCCATATATTATACCACATCCTTCCCGATTCCGCAAATCATCGTTTGCCTTTTCTGTTGGGGTCGTGATATAATGTTTTTGACGGCAGGCTCAGGGGCCGGCCTCCTGAAGTTTCCGGAAAGTTGCAGATGAAAAGGCACCGGTTGTCGCCGAACCCCGACCCGGCCGGCCGGCCGGAGGAAACCTCCCGCCGGGAGGAGACCCTGCGCCAGGAGCGGGCTGCCATCGAACTCCTCTACGAGGTAGGCCGGGAGTTGAGCACGGCCGCCGAGATCGAGGAGGTGCTCCCTCGGGTCCTGGCCCTGGCCGTGGAAAAGACCGGGGCCTATCGGGGCAGCATCATCGTCCTGGACGACCTGGGCAACCCGCGGCACCATATCCTGGTGCGGGAGGACCTTTCCCCCTCGGTCCTGCGCTTTCTGGTGCAGGAAGTGTTGCGCCGGGGGCTGGCCGGCTGGGTCGCCCAGAACCGGCAGCCGGCCCTGGTGGAGGACACCACCCGGGACCCCCGCTGGCTGGAACTGCCCGAGACGCTCAAGGGCATCCGCTCCGCCCTCGCCGTCCCCATGCTCCGGGGAGAGAGGTTGGTCGGCGTGTTGACGCTGGTGCATCGGGAGCCTGGCTACTTCCAGGAAAAGCATCTACAACTGGTGACCTCGGTGGCCAACCAGGCGGCCATCGCCATCGATAACGCCCGCTTGCTCCTGGAGGCCCAGCGCCGGCTGGCCCAACTCAGCGCCCTCCTGGAGATCAACCAGGGCCTTTCCTCCGAGACACCGGTCCAGGAACTCCTGGAACTGGTTACCTTGAGCGCCCACGGCCTCCTGGACGCCAGCAATACCGTGTTATACCTCCTGGATGAGGGAAAACAGATCCTGCAGCCCATGGCCGCCGTCGGGACCGATTCGGTGCTCTTGCGCCAGACCCCGCTTCGGGTGGGAGAAGGGCTGACCGGGCTGGTCATCCAATCGCAACGTTCCCATATCCTCAACGAGGCGCACCTGAGCACCATCTCCAAGCACCTGGAGGGCACGCCGCTGGAGCCGGAAGCCCTGCTCTCCGTGCCCCTCATCCTGCGGGGCAAGGCCGTCGGGGCATTGACGGTAGGCCGCTACGGGGAGGGGATGCAATTCGGCCCGGCCGATCTGGAGATCGCCGAACTGCTGGCCTCCCAGGCCGTCGTGGCCCTGAACAACGCCCGGCTCTATTCCCAGGCTCGGCAGCGGGCGGAAGATATGGTCTCCCTCAACCGCATCGCCCGCACCGTCGGTTCGAGCCTGGACCTGGATGAGGTGCTCCGCCGGGTCATCGCCGAACTCAACCGCTCCTTCCGGGTCGAGGCCGGCTCGATCCTCCTGGTGGATCCGGAGCGCCAGGACCTCTACTTTGCCACCACACTGGAGGGAGGGCTGGAACGCTTCCTGGAGGTGCGGATTCCGCTGGGGGTGGGCATCGTCGGCGACGTGGCCCAGACCGGCCGGCCGGCCCTGGTCAACCGGCCGAACGAGGACCCCCGCTTCTACGGCAAGATCTCCAGCGACGTCGGCTTTGTCACCCGCAACATCCTCTGTGTCCCGCTCATCAGCCGCGACCGGGTCATCGGGGTCATCGAACTGTTGAATAAGGAGGGGGGAGAGTTCGATCTGGAGGACCTGGAACGCCTCCAGGGCATCGCCGGGACGGTGGCCGTGGCCATCGAGAACGCCCGTCTCCATGCCCAGACCGAGGCGGAACGCGGCCGCCTGACGGCGATCCTCACCAGCACCGCCGACGCCGTGATCGTCACCGATGCCCAGGGGCGTCTCCTCCTCATCAACCCGGCGGCTGCGCACACCTTCCACCTGGACCCGCAGAAGGAGATCGGCCGGCCGTTCCGGGAGGCGCTCACCCACGAGGGCCTGCGCCGCCTCTTTGAACGGGCCGGCGGCCTGGAGCACGGCCTGACCGAGGAACTGACCGTGGAAGGGCCCGACGGCAAAGCCCGCACCCTGTACGTCAATATTTCCCCGGTGCGGGGCACCGGAGGGCAGATTCTCGGCCTGGTCGCCGCGATGCAGGACATTACCACCTATAAGGAACTGGACAAGATGAAGAGCGACTTTGTGGCCACCGTCTCCCACGACCTCAAGACCCCCCTCACGGCGATACGCGGCTTTGCCGACCTGGTGGCGATGTCCGGCCCCCTCTCCGAACAGCAACAGGAGTTTATCGGCCGTATCAAGGAGGTCACCCGAGAGATGGCCGCGCTCATCGGCGACCTCCTGGACCTGGGCAAGATCGAGGCCGGGGTCGAAATGGAGCAGGTCCCCTGCGACCTCAAGGCGCTAGCCGCCGAAGTGGTGCACGACCTGGAGTTTCGGGCCCTGGAGAAGCAGATCGTCGTGGAAATGCAGATACCCGAGCAGGTCCCCACGGTGGTCGGCGATCCGGGCCGGCTCAAGCAGGTGCTAGCCAACCTGGTCGGCAACGCCATCAAGTACACCCCGGCGGGTGGGCATGTCTGGATCCGCATCTTCCCGGAGGACGACCACCTCATCACCTCCGTTCAGGACACGGGCATCGGCATTTCGGCCCACGATCAGAAGCAGATCTTTCACAAATTCTACCGGGTGCGAACCGAGGAGACGGCGCATATCGAAGGCACCGGGCTGGGGCTTTCCATCGCCCGCTCCATCGTGGAGCGGCACGGTGGACGCATCTGGGTGGAAAGCGAGCCGGGGAAGGGGAGCACCTTTTTCTTCAGCCTGCCGCTGGCCCCAGAACAGGACCGCTGAACGCCGGTGGGGGTGTCCTTCCTTTGGGTCGAGTATCGGACCGGGTGTTATCCTTCCAGCAAGGGGGCCGAGTATTGAGAACCATAACCCGGCCGGCCCAGACGACCTTCCTCGGCTTTATGGGACCCGGACTTCCTGCCGGGCCTCCCGGCGCGCTCTCGGGGCGACGTCGGTCCCCGCCCGTTCGGTCGCCCGGTAGATGTTGATATAGACCTCCGGGCGAACTTTTTGTAATTCGCGCAAAAAGGCGCCCACCACGGCCCGCTGACTCGTCCGGGCATACGGGCAGGTGCTTTCGTAGACCGGCAGGCCGCAAAGGCGAGCGAAGCGCTGGAGTTCGTGGGCGGTGAAGAAGACGAGCGGTCGAATCAGGGTAAGTTTTCCCTCGAAGAGCGGATAAAAGGGCTGGGGGCGCTCCAGCCGGCCGTGCTGAAGGAGGTTCAGGAGGGCCGTTTCGGCGATATCTTCCAGATGATGGGCCAGCGCCAGTTTGTTGCATCCCAGACGATAGGCCGTCAGGAAGAGGGCCTTGCGTCGCAGCCAACTGCAACGAAAGCAGTTCACTTCCTCCCCGCGGAAATCCACCTCCTCGAACACATAGGGCACGCCTTCCTGCCGGAAGTGGGCTTCCAGGACCTCCCGAGGAGGCGCGCCCACCTCCCAGCCGATGTAATGGATGTGAAGGGCCACGATTTCGTAGGGCGGGGGAAAATAACGGGGCCGCTCCCGCAACAGACGCAGGAGGGAGAGGCTATCCTTGCCTCCGGAGACGGCCACGGCGATGCGATCTCCCTCCTCGATGAGGCCGTAGCGGGCGACGGCCCGGTTGACCTTGCGCAGGTAGAAGCGGACGGTGCGGCGCAGGCGCGACTCGGCATCGGCCACCGCTTACCTCCGGGCCGCTGCCGCCTCGCGGTACACGGCCAGCGTCTCCTGGGCGGCCCGCTTCCAGGAGAAGCGGGCGGCTCGTTCCAGCCCTCTTTCCCGGAGCGTTTGGCGCAAATCCTCGTCGCTCCAGAGCCGGGCCATGGCCTCGGCCCATCCTTCCAGATCCTCCGGGTGGACCAGCAGGCCGGCCTCCCCCACCACCTCGGGCACCGCTCCGGCCGTGGAGGCCACCACCGGTGTGCCGCAGGCCATCGCCTCCAGCGGCGGCAGGCCGAAGCCTTCGTAGAGGGAAGGAAAGGCCAGGAAACGGGCGGCGTTGTAGAGCCAGACCAGTTCCTCCGGCATCACCGGGCCGATAAAGGCCACCTCCTGGACCAGGCGCAACTCCTGGAGAAGGGCAAAGACCTCTTCCGAAAGCCAGCCCTGTTCCCCGACGATGGCCAGACGCGGGTGCGGTTCTAGGTCGGGGTATCGGTCCATCATCCGCCGGAAGGCCCGCAGCAGGGTGGGCAGGTTTTTGCGCGGCTCGATCGTGCCCACGAAAAGGGCAAAGCGCCCGGCGGCCAGATGGCGTCCCCGGAAGTCCCGCCGTTCGTCCGGGGACAGTTCCAGCGGCCGGAAGGGCGCGCCGGCCGCCTCGTAGATCAGCCGAACACGCTCCTCGGGGACGCCCAGGAGTTCCAGCACGTCCCGCCGGGTGCACTCGGAGACGGCGATGACCCGTTCGGCGCTGTGGGCAGCCTGGTGAATCCGCCCATAGTAGCGGGCCGCCTCCGGGGTCACCAGATGGGGAAAGCGCAGGAAGGCCAGGTCGTGGACGGTGATCACGCCGGCGCAGGGGCGGTGCTGGGGGAGGATGAAATCCGGGCTGTGCAGGAGGTCCAGGCGCAGCGTCAACAGTTCCAGCGGCAGGGTCAGATGTTCCCAGCGGTGGTGGCTGGGGGTGTAGAGGCGGACGTGCCGGAGGTTGGGGGCCTGGGGCAGGCCGCCCCGTTGCCGCCAGTCGTGGAGCAGGAAAATGCGTTCCCTCGGAGCCTCGGCGGCCAGGGCCTCGGTCAGGCGCAGGGTATACTGGCCGATGCCGGCCCGGCGGTAGTAGAGCAAACGGGCGTCTATGCCGATGCGCATCCACCTTCTCCGTCGGTTCCAGATGGCCTTATTATACCATCGTTATCCCACCCCTTCAACTGCGACATATCGGCTTTTGGACAAAACGGCTTTCCTGTGGTACAATGCCTTCGCCTTTCATCCGGCCTTTCCCACTGGGTACCGGTCGGTCTGGTCCGAACACCCGAGGAAGCGATGAAACCGAGCGTCGGGGCTGGTCTGTATTCCTGCCGTTCCCGGGAAAGCGGGCCGGCAGCCCGGGACCGGCCCGAGGCTGGGGACATCTTCCTTCGCCCGGTGGCCTTTGGAGAGGCGCGATGACTCCGTTTCTGCAACTCTTGCTGGCCCTCTCGATCCTCATCGCCGGGGCCAAGGCCGGCGGCTGGCTGGCCGTCCGATTGCGCCAGCCGGCCGTGCTGGGCGAACTCCTGGTCGGCCTGCTCCTCGGCCCCAGCGTGCTCAATTTGGTGGAATGGCCGTTCCTTGCCAACCCGCACCTGGAAGAGACCATCCTGCAACTGGCCGAACTGGGCGTCATCTGCCTCATGTTCCTGGCCGGGCTGGAAATTGACTTCTCGGAGATGCTGCGCGTCGGCCGGGTGGCCACCCTGGCCGGAACCAGCGGGGTGCTCTTCCCCCTGGCCCTGGGAGCGCTGGCGGCCTGGCTCTTCGGCCATGCGCCCGATCAGAGCATCTACATCGGGGCCATCCTCACCGCCACCAGCGTCAGCATCAGTGCCCAGACGCTTATGGAGTTGGGCCGGCTGCGCACCCGCGAGGGGATGGCCCTCCTGGGCGCCGCCGTGGTGGATGATGTCCTGGTCATCCTGCTCCTTTCGGTGCTCACCGCCCTGGCCGGCGGCAACGGCGGCGCCCTCAAGATCTTCCTGGTCGTGTTGCAGATGCTCGCCTACCTCATCGGGGCCGCATCCATCGGCTACTTCCTCCTACCCCGCCTGGCCCGCTGGATCGTCCGCCAGCCGGTGAGCGAGGGGCTGGCCTCGCTGGTGCTGGTGACCACCTTTCTCTTCGCCTGGTCGGCCGAGACGCTGGGAGGGCTGGCCGCCATCACCGGGGCCTTTCTGGCCGGCCTGGCCTTTGGACGCAGTCCCCTGCGCGAGGAAATCGCCCGACCCTTGCACGTCATCACCTATGCCCTGCTGGTGCCCATCTTTTTTGTGAGCATCGGGCTGCGGACGGACGTGCGGACGCTGGCCGGTCCGGCCCTGCTCCTGGGCCTCGTGCTGGTGCTGGTGGCCGTCCTCTCCAAGGTGCTCGGCTGCGGCCTGGGGGCCTACCTGGGCCGCTTCAAACTCCGGGAGGCCCTGCGGGTCGGCGTGGGGATGGTGAGCCGGGGCGAGGTCGGGTTGATCGTGGCGGCGGTGGAGGTGCAGGCCGGCCTGATCGGGCCGGAGGTCTTTGCCATCATGACCCTGATCGTGCTCATCACCACCCTGGTCACACCCCACCTCCTGCGCTGGGCCTTCCACGGCAAGGAGGCAGGTCATGCCTAATCTGGTCCTTTTTGTGGCGCCGGGACTCGAACGCTGCCGGGACGTCCTGGATGCCTGGGAGCGCTGCGGCGTGAGCGGCGTGACCATCCTGGAGAGCATCGGGCTGCACAAAATTCGAGAACTCGTCCGCCGCGACGACCTCCCGCTCTTCCCCTCGCTGCGCCACCTCCTGGAGGAAGAGGAGTACCATCACCGCACCATCTTCACCGTGGTGGGAGACGATTTCGAGTTGGAGGCGCTCATCGAGGCCACCCGCCGGGCGGTGGGCGGCGATTTCGACGCGCCCAACAGCGGGCTCCTCGTCATCGTCCCGGTGGCCCGGGCCTTCGGGTTGCGCCCGCACTGGAAGGGCCGGAGCGAGGGCTGACCGGTCCGAACACGGCGGATGTGAAGCGGCAGGGGCCGATGCGGAGTCGGGCCGCCCCCATCGGTGGGCGGCGGGAGGAAAAAGGGTGGACTGGACCCGGGTTGTCCTGACCTATGACCCACGCTGGGGGTATACGCCCGAGGGGCACACCCCCTTTTGGGCCAGCCTGGACACGGTGGAGTATGTGGCCGGCCTGCTGGAGGAGGTGGGATGTGCGGTCCGGTTGCTCAAGACCGACGAGGCCTTTGAGGCCGGCCTGCGGGAAATCGCCGAAAGGATTCCCCAAGCCCTGGTCTTCTGGCTCAACGAGTTCATGCCCGGACCCGCCGGCCGGGACCTCTTCACCGTCAGCCTCCTGGAAAAATGGGGGCTGGCCCATACCGGCCCGGGCTCCCGGGCCCTGGAGACCGGGCTGGATAAAAAGGCCACCAAGGCGGTCTTCCGAAAACTCGGCCTGCCGACCCCCGAATCGTATGTGGTCTATCCGGGCGACCTTTCGCCGATCGAGCGGCATAGGCACTGGGAGGGTTGAGTGATCGTCAAACCGCTCCTGCAGGGGAACAGCCGGGGGCTCGATGAGGCTTCGGTCGTCCCGGCCGGCGCGCCGGAAGAGGTGCGGGACCGGGTGGAGCGCATCCACCGCCGCTTCGCCGAACCTGCCCTGGTGGAGCGGTTCATCGGGGAGGAGGAGGCCCGGGAGTTCACCGTGCCGATGCTCATTGCCCATAACGGAAGGACGGCCGAACTGCCGATCGCCGAGATCGACCTGGCGCAGGTTCCGGCGGCCCAGGGCCGGTTCCGGTTCCTGGATCACGCCATCAAGGACGAAAAGTACTACCTCCGGATACCGGCCGGCCTTTCCCCCGAGAGTGTGGCCCAGGTCTATTCCGATGTCCGCCGGATCGTTCGGGCGATGGGTTGCCGGGATATGGTCCGGGTGGACCTGCGGGGCGACGCCACGACCTTGTATTACCTGGAGGTCAATGCCAATCCGGGCAAGAACCGCTTCAGTTACCTGATCATCGCGGCTCAGGCGCTGGGGCTGGAGTACGACTCGCTCATCGCCTTTATCCCCTATCAGGCCATGCGGAGGTATGGGTTGAAGGTGCCCGGGAAATTGGCGGAGCGGGTGGAGCCGGTGATGCGCCTGTTTGCCCCCGGGAGGAATGGGCGAGGTGGAGGTGGAAGATGAAGACGGTGGTGGCCGCCGCGCTGGGCGAATGCGTGCATGTGGCCGGAATCATCAACTTTTTGCGGCTGGCCGAGGCGGCCGGCTGGCGGACGGTCTTCCTGGGGCCGGCCGTGCCGGTGGCCGAGGTGCTGGAGGCAGCCCGCCGCGAGCGGGCCGACCTGGTGGGCGTCTCTTACCGCCTGACGCCGGAGACGGGGGTGCGCCTGCTGGCCGAGTTCGCCGAGGAAATGGACGAACTGCGCCAGGCCGGCGTGCGCTTCGCCTTCGCCGGGACGCCGCCGCTGGCCCGGGAGGCCCGCGCCCTGGGCTTTTTCGAGCGCGTCTTCGAGGGCGGGGAGCCGGCCGAGGAGGTGCTGGCCTACCTCAAGGGCGGGCACCCCGAGAGCCTCCTGGAGGAAGATTACCCCCAGACCGCCGTCGAGCGCATCCTCTGGAAACAGCCCTTCCCCCTCCTCCGCCACCACTTCGGCCTGCCGACCCTGGAGGCCACCCGGGAGGGCATCGCCGCCATCGCCGAGGCCCGGGTGTTGGACGTGATCTCCCTGGGCACCGACCAGGATGCCCAGGAGAACTTTTTTCACCCCGAACGGCAGGACCCCCGCCGGAAAGGGGCCGGCGGCGTGCCGGTGCGCACCCCCGACGACTACCGCGCTCTCTACGCCGCCAGCCGCCGGGGGAACTATCCCCTGATGCGCACCTACTCCGGCACGGACGACTTTATCCGGCTGGCCGAGATGTATGTGGAGACGATTCGCATCGCCTGGTGTGCCATCCCGATCTTCTGGTTCAACCGCATGGATGGACGCGGCCCCTGGGACCTGGAGGGTTCCATCCGCGAGCACCAGAAGGTCATAGCCTGGTACGGCGAGCGGGGCATCCCGGTGGAGTTGAACGAGCCGCACCATTGGGGCATGCGCGATGCCCCGGACGTCGTCTTTGTCGCCTCGGCCTACCTCTCGGCCCATAACGCCCGCGCCCTGGGCGTGCACGATTACATCGCCCAACTCATGTTCAACAGCCCGCCGGGGCTTTCCGACGCCATGGACCTGGCCAAGATGCTGGCGATTCTGGAACTGATCGAACCGTTGACCAGGCCGGACTTTCGCATCTGGCGGCAGACCCGCACCGGCCTGCTGAGTTACCCGCTCGACCTCGAGGCGGCCCGGGCCCACTTGGCCGCCAGCATCTACCTGCAGATGGCGCTGCGGCCGCACATCGTCCATGTGGTCGGCCACACCGAGGCCCACCACGCGGCCACGGCCGAGGAGGTCATCGAGGCCTGCAAGATGGCCCGCCGGGCCATCGAGAACGCCCTGCGCGGCCAGCCGGATCTAGCCGCCGACCCCCTGGTCCAGGAGCGGAAGGCGGAACTCCTCCGTGAGGTGCAGGTTACCCTGGCCGCCATCCGGGCTCTGGCCGGCCCGGAGGTGCCCGATCCCCTCACGGACCCGGCCACGCTGGCCCGGGCGGTGACTTCGGGCGTGCTGGATGCCCCCCACCTGCGCAACAACCCCTATGCCCGCGGCCGGGTGGTGACCCGCATGGATGCCCGGGGGGCCTGCGTGGCCGTGGACCCGGCGACGGGGCGGACGCTTTCGGAGGAAGAACGGATGGCCGGCCTGGGCATCCGACTGTAGAGGAGGAAAACGATGGAACGAAAGACGCGCTACGCGGTGATCGGGGCCGGCCACGGCGGCAAGGCCATGGCCGCCCACCTTTCGTTGATGGGCTTTCCCGTTACCCTTTACAACCGCACGCCGGAGAATGTGGCCGCCATCCGGGCCCGGGGAGGCATTGACCTGGAGAGTTTCGAGGGAGGGCCGCGGGGCTTTGCTCGGCTGAACATGGTCACCTCGGACATGCGGGAGGCGCTGGCCCAGGCCGAGGTGGTCATGGTCGTGGTGCCCTCCTCGGCCCACGCCGACATCGCCCGCGCAGCCGCTCCACACCTGCGCAACGGGCAGATCGTCGTGCTCAATCCCGGCCGAACCGGCGGGGCGCTGGAATTCACCAAGGTGCTCCGGGACTGCGGCTGCCAGGCCGAGGTGATCGTGGCCGAGGCCGAGACCTTTATCTACGCCAGCCGCTCCGACGGTCCGGCCCAGGCCCGCATCTTCAGCATCAAGGAAGCCGTGCCCCTGGCCGCGCTGCCGGCCAAACATACCCCGCGCGTGCTGGAGGCCCTGGCCCCGGCCTATCCCCAGTTCATCGACGGCATCAACGTGCTCCACACCGGCCTGAACAACATGGGGGCCATCTTCCACCCGGCCCTGACCCTCCTCAATGCCGGCCGCATCGAATCCACCAACGGCGACTTTCAGTTCTATATTGAGGGGGTGACCCCCGCCGTGGCCCGCGTCCTGGAGGTGCTGGACCGGGAGCGAGTGACCGTGGCGGCGGCGCTGGGCATCCGCGCCCGCACGGCGCTGGAATGGCTGAAGATGGCCTATGACGCCGTGGGCGATGACCTCCACCAGGCTATCCACAACCAGCCCGGCTACTACGGCATCAAGGCTCCTCCCACCCTGAACCACCGCTACATCTTCGAGGACGTGCCGATGAGCCTGGTGCCGATCGCCTCCTTCGGGCAACACTACGGCGTTTCGGTGCGCGGGATGGACAGCATCATCCGTCTGGCCTGCATCATCCACCGTACCGACTACTGGCGGCGCGGGCGCACGCTGGAGAAACTCGGCGTAGAGGGGCTGAGCGTGAGCGAAATCACCCACTATGTGAACGAGGGCGTGCTGGAATGAGGATGGGGAGCGCCCTCCGGTATGGCAGGACCCGTCGCTTCGAGGAAAGGCGGTGGCCGGAGGAACGGGACCGTCTCCCGGTGCTCCTGCTCCACGACCTGGACCCATCCTGGCCCGCCCCCGACCTGGAGAGCGCGGCCGGCGCGGTGGCCGAACTGGAAGACGCCCTCCGGCAGGTGGGGCACCCCGTGGTATCCCTGCCGGTCCACCACGCCGACCTGGAGGTCCACCTCCGCCCCTTCAGCCCGGACGAGCACGTCGTCCTCAACTGGTGCGAGGGCCTGCCCGGCCTTCCGCGCAGTGAGGCGCTGGTGGCCTGGAAACTGGCCGCGCAGGGCTTTGCCTATACCGGCTCGCCGGCCGCCACCCTCGCCCTCTGTTGGGACAAGCCCCGGGTGAAGCGTCTTCTGGAGCGCCAGGGCATCCCCACGCCCCGCTGGCAGGTGTACGATACGCCCCGGGCGGCGGCCTGGGGGAGTTTTCCGGCCATCGTCAAGCCGGCTCGGGAACACTGCAGTTACGGCATCAGCAGCCGCTCGGTGGTATGGACACGTCGGGAACTGGAGGAGCAGATAGCCTGGGTCCTGGAGACGTTCGGCCAACCGGCCCGGGTAGAGGACTTTGGACGGCCGCGAATTCCACGTCTCCCTGTGGGGCAACGGGCGCATCCAGGTCCTGCCGCCAGCCGAGATGGATTTCAGCGCCTTTGACGACCCCCGCCGGCGCCTGTGCGACTTTGATGCCAAGTTTACCCCGGGCTCGCCTTCCTACGAGCACATCCAGGTACACCTCCCGGCTCCCCTGAGTCGGGAGGAGCAGACCTGCCTGGAACGGATCGCCCGGGCGACCTATCGGGCCACCGGCTGTCGGGATTACGCCCGGCTGGACATCCGGATGCGTGACGGCGTCTTCTACGTCCTGGACGTCAACCCCAATCCGGACATCAGCGCCGACACCAGCACGGCCCTCGCCGCCGCCGCGGCCGGCTACTCCTACGGCGAACTGGGCAGCCGCCTGGTGTACCTGGCGGCTGCCCGCCATCCCTTGCTGGGCTTTTGCTGAGCGGGCCTGCGGCCGGGCAGTTGGGTCCGGAAAACACCCCGCCTCCTCTGCGGTAGCCCGACCGAGGGCCAACGACGAACGAGGAACGATCAACGATCAACCATCAACGATGTGACAGGCCACATAGTGCCCGCCGCCCATGTCGCGCCAGGCCGGCTCTTCGGAGAAGCAGCGCGGCTGGGCCAGGGCGCAGCGCGGGCTAAAGCGGCAGCCCGGGGGCGGGTTGGCCGGGCTGGGCACGTCTCCCTGGAGGATGATGCGCCGCCGCTGCCGCTCCAGTTTCGGGTCCGGAACCGGCACGGCGGAGAGGAGGGCCTGGGTATAGGGGTGCAGGGGATGGTCGTAGAGTTCGTCCTTCTCCGCCAGTTCCACCAGTTTCCCCACATACATCACCGCCACCCGGTCGCAGATGTGGCGCACCATGCTCAGGTCGTGGGCGATGAAGAGGTAGGTCAGGCGGAAGCGGTCCTGGAGGTCTTCCAGCAGGTTGACCACCTGGGCCTGGATGGAGACGTCCAGGGCGGAGATGGGCTCGTCACAGACGATGAACTCGGGGTTGGAGGCCAGGGCGCGGGCGATGCCGATCCTCTGGCGTTGCCCGCCGGAGAATTCATGGGGAAAACGGTTGACCAGGCGGGGGCTCAATCCCACCAGCGCCAGGAGTTCCTTGACCCGTTCGGAGCGCTCTTTCGCCCCCCGGCAGAGGCGATGGACCCGCAGCGGTTCCCCGATGATGGCGTTCACCGTCCAGCGCGGGTTGAGCGAGCCGAAGGGGTCCTGGAAGATCATCTGGGCCTTGCGGCGGATGGCCATGAGTTCCCGGCCGCGGGCCTTCTGGACGTTCAACCCGTCAATGTAGACGTCGCCGGAGGTGGCCGGGTAGAGGCCCAGGATGGTGCGGCCGGCCGTGGTCTTGCCGCAGCCGCTCTCTCCCACCAGCCCCAGCGTCTCCCCCCGCCGAATCTCGAAGGAGATGTCGTCCACCGCCCGCACGGCGCCGATGGTGCGCTGGATGACGATGCCCCGGGTGATGGGAAAGTGCTTGACCAGATGCTCTACCCGCACCAGCACCGGGGCTTGGCTCATCGTACCTCTCCGCTCCGCACATCGATCCAGCAGGCCACCCGGTGGTTAGGCGCGATGACCTGCAGGGGAGGATTTTCCCGAAGGCATACCTCCCGGACCCGTTCGCAGCGCCGGGCAAAGGGGCAGCCGACCGGCTCCACCAGCAGGCTGGGCGGGGCTCCGGGGATGGACTTGAGGCGCTCCCCACGGCGGCGGTCCACCCGGGGGAGCGCTCCCAGCAGGGCCAGGGTGTAGGGGTGACGGGGGTCGCCGTAGAGGTCGTAGATTCCGGCCTCCTCCACGATGAAGCCGGCATACATGACGAGCACCCGGTCGGCCAGGCGGGCCACCACGCCCAGGTCGTGGGTGATCCAGATGATCGTCATGCCCAGTTTTTCCCGCAGTTGCAGCATCAGGTCCACGATCTGGGCCTGGATGGTGACATCGAGGGCGGTGGTGGGCTCATCGGCGATGAGGAGGGTGGGGTTGCAGGCCAGCGCCATGGCGATCATGGCCCGCTGGCGCATCCCGCCGGAGAACTGGTGGGGGTAATCCCCCAGCCGGCGGGCCGGATCGGGGATGCCCACGGCTTCCAGCAGGGATACGGCCCGTTCCTCGGCCTCCTTCTGGCCCATCCCCAGGTGCACGCGCAGCGTCTCGGTGATCTGCCGGCCGATGGTGAGCACCGGGTTCAGGGCCGTCATCGGCTCCTGGAAGATCATGGAGATCTCCTTCCCCCGAATCTGCTCCAGTTCCGCCTCCGACAACTGGAGCAGGTCCAACCCATCCATATAGAGCGCCCGGCCGGAGATTTCGCCGGGCGGGATGGGGATGAGTTTCAGGATCGAAAGCACGGTCACCGATTTTCCACAGCCGCTTTCGCCGACGATGGCCAGCGTCTCCCCCTCCCGGAGGTCGAAGGAGATGCCGTTGACCGCATACACGATGCCCTCGGGGGTGTGAAAGCGGGTGCGCAGGTCGGAGACCCGGAGGACGGTCGCTTTCCGCTCCAGGGGAACGTCCACATCACACCGCCCGGCTGCGCGGATCCAGGGCGTCCCGCAGGCCGTCGCCGACAAAGTTGATGCTCAGCACGGTGAGGAGGATAAAGAGGCTGGGGAAAAACCACATCCAGGGGGCATTCTCCATAATGTGAAAGGCCATGGCCCGCTGGAGCATGCTGCCCCAGGTCGCCGTCGGCTCCTGGACGCCCAGTCCCAGGAAACTGATATAGGCCTCGGTCAGGATGGCGTTGCCCACCGCCAGGGTGGCCGAGACGGTGATCGGGGCGATACAGTTGGGCAGGATGTGGCGGAAGATGATCTGCCAGCGCGGCGTTCCGGTGGCCCGGGCGGCCAGCACAAACTCCTGCTCCTTCAGGGAGAGGAACTGGGCCCGGACGATGCGCGCCAGGTACATCCAACTGGTCAGGCCGATGATGACGACGATGACGATGACGCTCCCGCTCAGGGTACGGCCCAGGATGTTGAGGTCGGGAATGCGCCGGCTGGGGTCGGTGAAGAACTTGGCGATCACCAGGAGAAGCAATATCTGGGGGATGGTCAGCAGGGCTTCGGTCACCCGCATCAGGATGCTGTCGATCCATCTCCCGAAGAATCCGGCGACGGCGCCGACCAGGATGCCGACGACCGTCTCCACCAGCATGGCGGTGACGCCGATGAGGAGGGAAATCTGCCCCCCGTAGACGGTGCGGGCCAGGATATCCCGCCCGATCTGGTCGGTGCCGAAGGGATGTTCCGCCGAGGGAGGGCGGAGCAGGATGGAGAGGTCGTTGTAGTTGGCATAGGATTCGGGGAAGACGAGCATGCCGCCGAAGGAGTAGAGGAAGAGCAGGATGAGCATGGCGCTGCCGAAGAGGGCCATCCGGTGCCGGCGGAAGCGCTTCCAGGCCAGGCTGGTCAGGGAGAGCGGAGGGGTCTCCAGTTCATCGGCGGTGCGGAGAAGGGCCGGCCGCTGGACCTCTGCCGTATCCATCCGTGCTTAGCCTCCTAACGGTAGCGAATCCGCGGATCCAGCCAGGCGTAGGTCAGGTCGGTGAGGAGTTGGAAGATGACCACGGCCACGGCGATCAGCATCAGGATGGCCATCACCACCGCCGGGTCCTCGCCCAGGCTCTTGATGAAGAGTTGTCCCATGCCGGGCCAGGCGAAGATCGTCTCGGTGACCACCGCTCCACCCAGGAGCATGGGCAGGTCCAGGCCCACCAGGGTGACCAGCGGGAGGGAGGCATTCTTGAGGGCGTGGACGAAGGTGACCATCGGGCGGGGCAGGCCCTTGGAACGGGCCGTGCGGATGTAATCCTGGTTTAGCACCTCCAGCATGGCGCTGCGCACGTAGCGGCTGTAGCCGGCCAGGCTACTGAAGGAGATGCTGAGCACGGGCAGGATCATGGCCAGGACGAAATCCTCCGTCGTGCGCAGCGGCCGGGCCGGCGAGGGCAGGAGGCGGAGGAGCACGGAGAAGACGTAAAGGGAAAAGAGGGCGATGAAGAAGATGGGCATGGAATAGCCGATGAAGGAGAAAGCGGTCACCAGGTGGTCAAAGACCGAGTACTGGCGCAGGGCCGAATAGACGCCGATGAGGAGCGAGAATCCCAGAATCACCACCTCGGCCGTGCCCATGAGGAGCAGGGTGTTGGGCAGGGCCTCGCCGATCGGCTCCAGGGCCGGCCGCGGTCCCTTGACGGAGAGGCCGAAATCGCCGCGCAACACCCCCTTGCGCGGGCCGGGGGTCTCCGGGACCCCGTCAAAATCCAGGTCGATCATCGTCCAGTCGTTGCCGACCAGCCAGTAGACGTACTGGACGAACCAGGGCTGGTCCAGGCCGTACTTGCGCTCCAGACGTTTGCGCGTCTCCGGGCGGGGCTTGCCCCGGTCGCCGGTCATGGCGGCAATGGGGTCCACGGTGGTATAGAGGAGGGCGAAGATAACGATGCTGATGATAAAAAGTTGCGGGACGGCCTGCAGGAGGCGCCGGATGATATAACGGCCCATCGCTTGCCCCGGCTCGGGCATGGCCGGGAGAGCGCCCCCCGGCCATGCCCGGTCGCCTTCAGGTCGCCCTTACTGGGCGACGTCCCACTCCAGGATGTTGAAGAACGGCGTGGCCCCGGAGAGCCGGACGTTCTTCAGGCGGGGCCCCACGGCCCAGATGTCCGGGTCCTGCCAGAGGCCCAGCCAGTAGACCTTGTCATAGATCATGCGGGTGATCTTCCACCAGGTCTGCTGGCGCTCCTGGAAGTCCACCTGGGTGGCCTGGAGTTTCAGGAGGCTCTCCAGTTCGGTGTCGCAGACGGCCATCCAGTTCGAGCCCTCGGGCTTTTCCTCGCTGGGAATCTGGTCGCAGTACCACTCCGAGGTATCGGGGTCGGGGAAGCCGCCGGCCACGGCGGAGTACTCGAACATATCCAGTTGGCCGGTGGCGCACGGCCCGCCCTCCCCAAAGCCGGCAAAGTAGATATCCGGCTCATAGTTGAGCAGGTTCACCTTGATGCCGACGGCGGCCAGTTGTTGCTGGAAGACGGCCTGGGTGGAGCGGCGCACCTCGCGGGTGGTGGTGCCGTAGTCGAGTTCCAGTTTCACCCCGTCCTTGTCGCGGACGCCGTCGCCGTCGGTATCCTTCCAGCCGGCCTCGTCCAGGAGGGCCTTGGCCCGCTCGGGGTCATAGGGCCAGGGCTGGATGGTCGGGTCCACCCAGGGGGTGTTGTCATAGTCGGTGGCGGCCGGCTTCGTCAGGCCCAGGAGGAGGTCCCGGACGAGCGAGGCCCGGTCGGTGGCCAGGGCGATGGCCTGGCGGACGCGGACATCCTGGAGGGCCGGGTGGCCCTTCTGGGGATCCAGGTAGAAGTAGATGCCCTCGTTGTAGCCGGAGAAGGCGGTGACCATCTGGATGTTGGCCTTCTGCAGGTCGGGGATGTCGGAGTAGCCGATAAAGGTGCCCAGGTCGCCTTCGCCGGCCTTCAGGGCGGCGATCTGGGCGGCGTCGTCGGGGACGAAGCGGATGGTGATCTCGTCGATCTTGGGCCGGCCCAGCCAGTACTTTTCGTTGGCCACAAACCGGGCATAGTTGGCCGCCTTCCACTCGGCAAAGACAAAGGGACCGCAGCCCACGGTGGGGTTGCGGTTCCATTCGGCGTTATCCAGGGTGCCGTCTTTGGCGTAAACCGGCTCCAGGATGTGCTTGGGCAGGAGGCCATGCCAGAGCATGCCCTGCCAGGCGGCAAAGGGCTCCTGGAACTTCATCACCACGGTGTGGGCATCGGGCGCCTCGATCTCGAAGAGGTCATGGGGATAGGTGGAAGCCACGGCGTTCTTCGGGTCGAGCGTCATCTTGTGGGTGAATACAAAGTCTTCGGAGGTGATCGGCGTGCCGTCGGACCAGACAATGTCCTCGCGGAGTTTCAGGGTGATCGTCTTGCCGTCCGGGGAAATGCCGCCGTTGGCTTCCGACGGCATCTCCTTCACCAACACGGGATGGGGGTTCAACCCATCGTCAAAGTCCCAGGCCCAGCAGTTCCAGATCTGGAAGGTGATCGAGGAGAACCACATGTTCGTGTAGAGGGGGTTGAGGGTATCGAACTCCTGGGTCCAGATAAAGGTCACGCGCTTGGGGGTAGGAATCGGAGTGGGAACTGCCGTGGCGGGAACCTGGGTGGGAGCGCCCGGCCGGGGGACGCAGGCACTCAGGGTAGCGGCGAGAAGGAACACGACCAGAAGACCGTACGGACGGGTGCCTTTCATCGGCGCAATCCTCCTGTTGAACTTGCCCCCGGAAAATCTTGCGAAGCGCCTTTCCGGGAAGCGCTGAGGCCCAGGGCGAAAAGCCCCGGCCCACAGACCGTTTCAGCGATAGGCCTCACCTCCTTTCGGTCACCACATTCGATCACACCTGTCGCCGTGCCTTCATTATACCAAGAAAACGACGGATGTCAACGTTGACGTTTTATTGCCAGGATGGTACAATGCAGACAACATTTCCCGAGAAGGAGGTCAGGATGGATCTCTTTGAGGTGATTTCCGGGCGCTACAGCGTGCGGGCCTACCGGAGCGATCCGGTGGAGGAGGAAAAACTCCTCCGCATCCTGGAGGCGGCCCGGCTGGCCCCCACGGCGGCCAACCGGCAGGCTTTCCAGATTCTGGTCATCTCCACGGCCGGCCGGGAGAAGGAACTGGGCCGCATCTACGGCGCGGCTTGGTTCACCCAGGCCCCGCTCGTCCTGGGGGTGTGCACGCTCCCCAAGCAGGCCTGGACGCGGAAGGACGGCAAGAACTATGCCGACGTGGACGCGGCCATCGTGATGGACCACATCGTCCTGGCGGCGACGGCGCTGGGGCTGGGCACCTGCTGGGTGGCCGCCTTCGACCCCGTGGCGGCACGGGAGGTGCTGGGGCTGCCCCCGGAGGTGGAGCCGGTCGTCTTCACTCCCCTGGGCTACCCGGCCGATTTCCCCAGGCCGAAGAAGCGCAAGGAACTGGCCGAACTGGTCCGCTATGAAAGGTGGTGACACCGTGGACGTGCAGGTCCTCTGGCAGCAGGCTCGGGAGGTCTGGGAGGCCATCTATGCCCTTTACCGGCCGGTGGTGGACCGCCTGAGCGTGGAATGCGGACCCGCCTGGGGGATTCTGGTGGCCGCCCTCACCTTTGAGCCGGAGACCACCACCCCGGAACGCCTCCAGGTGCGCATCCCCTACACCGCCGCGGCCCTCTATCGGGCCCGGCTGGAGGAACTGGCGGGGAGAGGCCTGCTGGTCGAAGTGGGGCACAGGGAATACCGCCTCACCGAAGATGCCCGACAGAGGCTCCTCCGCGCCGTCGAGGAGATGCGGGCCCGGATGGACCAGGCCGATCCCCTGCCGCCGGCCGAAGGAGCCCGGCTGGCCGGTTTGCTCGGCCGGCTGGCCCGGTCGGCCCTGGAGGCCCCTCCCCCGCCGGAACCCTGGTCCATCCGCCTGTCCTGGAAACTCATGCCGCCGGAGCGCCCTCCCCTTCCTTACATCGAGCAGGCCATCTCCTGCCTGAACGCCTACCGCGACGATGCCCACCTGGCCGCCTGGCATCCCTCCGGAGTCAGCGCCGCCGCGCTGGAGGCGCTCACCCTCCTCTGGCGCGGCCAGGCCGATTCGCTGGAGACGCTTTTCGCCCGACTGGCCTATCGCGGCCACTCCCCCCCGGCCTATGCCGAGGCGCTGGCCGAACTGCGCGCCCGGGGCTGGCTGGAGGGGCCGGACGAGGCGCCCCGCCTGACCGCGGCCGGATGCGCCTTCCGCGAGCAGGTCGAGGCCGACACCGACCGCTACTTCTTCGCCCCCTGGTCCGGCCTGGAGGCGGCCGAGCAGGAGGAAATGGGCCGGCTCCTCCTCCGCCTGCGGGACGGGTTGAAGGGGAGGCCGGCGTGACCCCCATTGCCCCCGAGGCCCTCCTGGACCTGCTCCGGAAGCGGCGCAGCATCCGCCGTTACCGGCCGGAGCCGGTGCCGGAGGAGATGCTTCAGCAAATCCTGGAGGCCGGCCGCTGGGCCCCCTCGGCCAGCAACCGCCAGCCCTGGGCCTTTATCGTCGTCCGGGATCCGGAAATCCGCCGCCAGGTGGCCCAGAACGCCGCCTACTACTTTGTGCGCTGGGCGCATGTGGAGGACGCTCCCCTCCTCATCGTCCTGTGCGGAGATGCCCGGAACGCCATCTACCGCCAGTTCCTCCACGAAGACGTGGCCCTGGCCGGCTGCCAGATGATGCTCCAGGCCGCCGCCCTGGGGCTGGGGACGTGCTGGGTCGGCGGGCTGGACCGGAAGGCCATCGCCGACCTCCTCCGCTTGCCGGAGCATATGGAGGTGATCGGGCTGCTCTCCGTGGGCTTTCCGGACGAATCCCCACCTCCGCCGCCGCGCAAGGCGTTGGCCGAGATCGTCCACTATGAGGTCTACGGCAACCGCTCCCCCCAGGCCCGGGTTCAGGCCGGCCGCATCCGCTCCGGCCTCCTGGGCATCCTCCTGCGCCGCCTGCGCCTGCCGCTGCGGTTCTAGTGTAGGTCGGATTGTCAATTCGACCACAGGTGGATCGTATAGGTTGGATCGCCACTCCGACCTACTGCTCCCGCACCTCGAGTGCGGCGCTTCCCAGGCCGGCCAGGGCCGGCCGAAAGGCCTCCACCTGACGCCGCAGCGCTTCCACATCCCGGCCGGCGGCCAGGGCATAGACGGAAAAGCGCCCGGGGTGGGCCGCCACCACCTCCAGCGTCTGCCGGCCGATGGAGCCGGTGCTGCCCAGGATGGCCAGGCGTTTCATCGGAGCACCAGGATCAGGAAATAGTAGGCCGCCGGGACCACGAAGAGAAGGCTATCCACCCGGTCGAGCATCCCCCCATGGCCGGGGATGAGCCGGCCGGAGTCCTTCACCCCGGCCTGTCGCTTGAGGAGCGACTCCGCCAGGTCGCCCACCTGGCCCAGCGTCCCCACCAGCAGCCCCAGGAGGGCGGCCCAGGGGTAGGAAAGGGGCAGCCCCAGGAGCGGCACCAGTCCCAGCGCCGCGGCGATGGAGGAAAGCATTCCGGCCGCCGCTCCCTCCCAGGACTTTTTCGGGCTCAGGTAGGGGCTCATCTTGTGCCGCCCCCAGCGGATGCCGACGAAGTAGGCCGCCGTGTCGCAGAGCCAGACCAGGGCCAGGAGGGCGACGATCCACCAGAACCCCGCCCCCAGGTCCGGCCCCCCCAGGGCCTGCCAGAAGGGCGGGACAAAGTCCGGCCGGCCGAGTTCCCGCAGCAGGATCAAGTGGGAAAGGGGCCAGGAGACGTAGAGTGTGCCGGAGAGGGTCAGCCCCCAGGAGGCCAAGGCCCCGCCGCGGTCGCGCCGCAGGAGTTGCCCGCTCAGGGTGAGGAGGATGGCTCCGGCCAGCGCCGCGCCGACGCCTACATGGCCGGGGACGGTCCAGGGCAACGCCACCTCGCCTATCCCCGGCAGGCGCAACAGGCAGCCGCAACCGCCTTCGGCCGGCGTGGTCAGGGCCGCCACGATGAAGAGGAGGGCGCTCAGGAAGCCGGCCCAGCGCACCGGGCGCAGGCCGGTGGCGGCGACCAGGCCATAGGCCTCTTCCAGCGCCAGACCGATGACGGCGGCCACCAGCAGCGCAAGATGGGGCTCGCCCAGAGCGATGACGACCAGGATGGGAGGGATCAGAACGACGGCGCTGAGGACACGGATTCCTAGCATGGCAAGGCTCCTGGCCGGCCCATCTCATCCAGCGGGCTGTGCACGGCCCGGGCGCCGCGCCGGAGGACGTGGGTATAGATCATCGTCGTCCGCACATCCTTATGCCCCAGGAGTTCCTGGACGGTGCGGATGTCGTAACCGGCCTCCAGGAGGTGGGTGGCGAAGGAGTGGCGCA
>JBMFNL010000010.1:47704-64876 GCA_049970175.1 Chloroflexia bacterium | reverse complement strand
GCATCGCCGGGCTGGCCGGGGCATTTCCCGAAACGGCCGGCGGCGAACGATCCACAATCAACGTTCCACGATCAGCGGATCGACAGCCTTCGGCCGGCCGAGATGCGCGCAAGGAGGCCCAGGATGACGGCGTTGGTCAGCAGGCTGGAGCCGCCGTAACTGACGAAAGGCAGGGTAATGCCGGTCAGGGGGATGAGGGCCAGGTTGCCGGCCACGATCACCAGCACCTGCACGGCCATCGTCAGGGCCAGACCCACGCCCAGGAGTTGCAGGAAGCCGTCCCTGGCCCGGAGGGAGACGGAAAGCCCGCGGGCCACGAGCAGGGCATAGAGCAGCAAGAGGGCCGTGGTCCCCAGAAGCCCCCACTCTTCGCCGACGGCGGCAAAGATCAGGTCGGTGTGGCCGGCCGGAATCAGGTAAAGCGTCCCCTGGCCCAACCCCCGCCCCACCAGGCCTCCGGCGGCCAGGGCATACAGCCCCTGCACCACCTGGTAGGCCGCTTCATGCGTCCATGGGGAGAGCCAGATGGCGATGCGCGTGCGCACGTGGGCCAGGCCGGCCACCCCTTCGCTCAAGCGGTAGAGGCCGTAAACGGCGCCCACAAAGGCCGCCCCGCCGGCCAGGAGATAGCCCGGCCGGGAACTGGCCACATACAGCAGGGAGAGGAAGATGCCGAAGGTGAGCATGGCCGCCCCCAGGTCGCGCTGAAAGGCCAGCACCGCCACCGAAAGCCCCAGCATGAGGAGGAGCGGCAGAAGGTAGGGAATGGGCGGCAGGGGGATGCGCCCCCAACGGAAACCCCGGAAACTCACCAGGTCGCGCTTATCCTCCAGATAGGCGGCCAGGAAGATGACCAGCGCCACCTTGAAAACTTCCGAGGGCTGAAACTGGAGAGGGCCCAGACGTAGCCAGAGACGTGCCCCGTTGACCTCCACGCCAAAGTACATGGTAACGACGACCAGGGCCAGACCTAGGAAGAGGACGATGTAACGGTAACGCTTCAACAGGAGGTCCCAGGAGATCACCCGGCCGCGCCAGACCCAGCGCCGCGTCAGGAGAAGCGTCAGAAGGTAAACTCCCAGCCCCAGGGCGGCCCATTGCCACTGGCGCTGCCCGACCGGCCCGTACCCGGCCGGCAGTTCCGGTTCCAACCGGGTGAGGAAGAGGAGGCCGACGGAGGTGAGGAGTGCGGCCAGCGGCAGAAACGTCTGCTCCCCCCGGAAGCCCAGGAGGGAAGATAGCAGGCTGCTCCCCAGGAGGAGCACGCCCGCGCTCAGCGCCGGCATCACGTCCTCCCCAAGCACCTGGCCGTGGTCCAGGAGGGCCAGATGGGCCAGGCCGCATGCCAGCAGGGCCGGCGTGGGAAGGAGGAGGAGCATCTCCTTCCAGCGGATGTAGGGCCGCCAGGAAAGCCGACGTCCCCCTGTTTCGGCTTCTTCCGGCCGGCCCGGGGCCGCAACCGGGACATCGCCTTTTTTCCCCGACGCCTCCAGCATATCCCATCTCCCGAAGCGGCTCACCGGGAGGTTCCCCCTCTCAAGCCGTGAATCAACGATCTCGGCGGTGGCCAGGCGCCTCCAGAACTTCCTCTCGAAACGCCCGACGAAGAACGCTCAACGTTCAACGATCAACGGGCCTCCACCATCGGCAGGAGGGCAAAGTCGTCCGGCCCCAGGAGGTCCAGGTTCGTCTCCTGAGAGGGGGTGTAGCGGGCCAGCATCTCTTCCTGGGAGGGCGACCGGCCGGCCGGCCAGGCCACGTCAATGATGCGGGTGTGGTTGGTATCGGCCGGGCCGCCGCCGAAGCGCCACTGTGCCGCCTGGGGCTCCACATCGCGCACCCGCCAGACGCCGCTCGACGGATACCCCTCCTGCCCCAGCACGACCGCCAGATACCGCCATTTCTCCGGGGTATCGCCCAGGAGCGCCTTGGGGACGCGAATCGTCACCTTGCGCTGCACCGGGTCGGCGATGATGTCAAAGGTGGCGTCCACCTGGACGGGTTTCCCGTCGGAGCCGGCCTGGAAGATGGCCGGATACCAGCCCTCGGCCCAGATGGCATATTCCCAGCCGTCGCCCTCGGCCAGGGCGGCGTTGCGTCCGGGGAGGAGCAACCGGGCCCCTCCGCCGCCGGGACCGTCCTGGTCGATGTAGATGTCCAGGGTCTGCACCGAAAGGCCGTTGGGCGAGTTCCAGACGTTCTCTACCGGGCCGCGCATGAAGAAGCGGAAGACGATGTTCGCTTCGTCATAGCCCACGGTGAAGGTCAGGAGGTCGAAGCAGCCGGCCTTGAAGACCCCGTCCAGGGGATAGGTGTAGGAGCCGGGGCCGTGGTCGTCGTCCGCCGGGTCCACGACGGTGAGGACGGTGGTCGTCTTCCCCAGGTCGGGGATGACGATGCGGGCCACGCCGGTGGCCGGGAGGAGTTGGGTATCGGCATGGGCGATGGAGACGACCGCCCGCAGATGGATCACGTCGCCGGCATCGAACCGCCCCAGGCGGGCCAACGGCAGGGCCAGTTCGAGGGTGTGGGAAGCATAGGCCGTCGTGGTGATCGGCTGGGGTTCGCCCCACTCGTTTTTGCCCAGCGCCGGGGAAAGCCCGGCGTGCACCTGGCCTTCCTCATCCGCCCAGATGAGGAGGGCATAGGCGGCACCGAAGCCCAGGACGGTGCGCGGCTCCCGGGCAGCGCCGTAGAGGGAGAAGGAGTTGACCTTCTCGGCGCCGGGGACGGAGAGGTAGAGGCTCACCAGGGCAGCCCTCATGGCGGCCCACTCCTGGGAGGCCTCCAGGCGCAGGTAGAGGTGCTCGGCGTCCAGGCCGTAGTAGAGGCCCAGGAGGTCGGAGCCGGCCGGGGCCTCGTAGAGGCCGGCGGCCTCCCACTCGCCGGGAGAAGCCACCCCGTCGAGCACCGGCGTGAAGAGGCCCGTCAGCGGGACGCTGGGCGGAGCCGGCCGCTCGGCGATGATGGGGACGTAGAGGAAATCGGGGACGGGCTCCCCCAGCACCTCGTAGACGCGCTGGAGCGTGCTGCGGAACTGCCGGTCGAAGGAGGCATCGTCGCCCGAATCCTGGTCGGCCCCGTACCACCAGAACCAGTCGGAACCCTCGGCGGCGTAGATGAGGTCCAGGGCCTGGGCCAGGGTGGCCGGGTCGGTGGATTTCTTCCCGGCGATATACTCCTGCACCATATCCCGGGCGGCCTTCAGGTACTCCCAGGCCCGGTTCTCCTCCTCCTCACCGATCCAGGTGGCAAAGTCGTGGCTGATCCAGGAGCCGGCCCAGAGGTTCTCCAGGGTGGGCTGGTCGGGGAAACGGGACAGGTACTCCGAGGGAGTGACCGTGACCAGTTCGGGGTCCTCCGAAAGGAGACGGTACAGGGTATGGAGGAACTCCTTACCGTCATTGTCATAGTACTCCCAGGCGTTCTCGCCGTCCAGGATGACGCTGACCAGATGGGGACCCGGTGCGCCCTCTTCTTCCAGGCGATCCTTGATGGCATGCAAGCGCCGGACAAAGTCCTGGGCGGCGAGTTCGCCCTTGCTCCCGGAGTAGGTGAAACTGACCTTGTCGGAAAGGAGATGGTCGCGGAAGATGATGGCGACGGGCGGGTTGCGGCCGTCGCTCACGTAGTAGGGGCGGTAGAGGATGTCGGCCTCCTGGACGGTCTCCTGGGCGTTGCGGGTGAAGCCGGGCAGCCCCAGGGAATAGGCCAGCACCTCCTCATCGGAGGCCATCCACCGAAGTCCGGCCTGGGAAACCATGGTGACGATCTGCTGGGCCACCGCGCCCTCGGCCGGCCACATCCCCCGAGGAGGCTGCCCAAAGTGCTCCTGGTACAGTTGCACCCCCTTCTGCACCTGGGCGATGGCGTCCCGGCCGTAGACAAAGGCCTGGCGCGGCAGGTCCAGGTTCGGGCGAGCCACCTTGGCCAGAGAGGTATCCACCAGGAGGGGCAGGATGGGATGGGCATAGGGGGTCATCGTGACCTCGATCTGGCCGGTCTCCTGCAGGCGGCGATGGACGGGCACCACTTCCTGCACCAGGCGCAGGTGCTCGTTCAGGATGACGGCCTTGTCCTCCTCGCTGTAGGAGCGGCCCTTTTGCACCAGCGAAAGGAGCGGCTCCTGGGCCAGCCAGTCGGGGTCGGTCCAGGCCAAATTGAAGAGGACCTGCAGGTCGCGCCAGTCCTGAACCGTCCAGCGGGCGGCCGTAGCCTCCAGGCCGGCTTCGGAGAAATCCTCGCCGCGCATCTGCAGGAGTTCCTGATAGCGAGGGAAGCGGGCGATGACCTTGCGGTTGGTGTCAAAAAAGCGCTGAAGCAGGAAAACTTTTTGCCCTATAGTCAATTCTTCGGCCGGCACCTCCGTCAGGGCCCAGTAGAGGTCCTTGGCCCCGGCGGCGATGTCGTCCAACTGGCGCAGGAGGCTGGGGGTGAGGTTGAAGGTCACGTGGATTTTGGGATACTGCGCCACCGTGGTGGCCATGTCCACATAGTCTTTGGCCGCGTGCACGCGCACCCACGGTTTGGCATAGAGGCCGGTTGCGGGGTCCTTGTAGTAGAGCGGCTGGTGCTGATGCCAGATCAGGGCGACGTACAGGACCTCCTCGGGTGGGACGGTGGATGGGGGCGGTGTTGGTAAGAAGGTCGGAACGGCGGTCGGGCTGGGGGTAGGACCACAGCCGGCCAGCAAGAGCAAAAGCAGGAAGGACAGCAGGAGTTTGCGCACCATCTTCTCCTCCAGTTCCGGCGACCGTTTCCCCCACTAGGGCGTCGTGGGCAAGGGGGCGAAGATGGGCTCGGGGGTGGGTGTCGGCGGAACGGGCGTCGGCGGGACAGGCGTCGGCGTAGGCGGCGGATAGCGCTCGACCACGGCCTTTTTCAGCAGGCCCTGCAACCATTCGTCCAAGGCCTGTTGCGCCCTCTGGTCCAGCACCTGCGCGTCGAGCGGATGGTTCATATCGTGCTCATGGACCCAGATCAGGTGATAACTGCCCAGGCTGCCGGGGAAAACCTCGCTGAACCGGTGCGGTTCCAGGGAAAAGGCCTGCTCCTCGATCTCGGGGTAGGCATCCCGACCGAACCAGCCCAGGTCTCCCCCCTTGTCCTTGCTGGCCGTATCGTCCGAGTACCGGAGCGCCATTTCATAGAAACGTTTCCCCCGCTCCACCTCGTCCTCGGCCTGCATGATGTAAGCGTAGATCTCCTGGGCCAGGGTCTTGGCCGACTTGATGAGGATATAGTTCAGGTGCAGTTTGGCCGGTTGGCGTTCGACCAGCCGCAGGATATGGAAGTTGCCCTCCTCGTCCTGGGTCATCGTGATGGGATTGGTGGTCGTCAGGGCCAGGGCGGCGGCTTCTACTCCCGGGGGAAGCCCGCTCCGTCCCTGGGTCACCCAATCCAGATCGCCGGCCAGTTTCACCGTTTCCTGGTCGGTAGAATATTCCACGACCGCCTGGGCAAAGTCCTTGGCCCGTGAGCGCAGGAGGTTCAGCACCTCTTCCGCTCTGGTTCGACCGTTGCGGAGGAGGATATGGCGCAGGTGAATCTGGGTATCCCGGCGCTCGACCAGTTGCAGGATGTGGAAATCGCCCGCCTCATCCTGGGTCAGCGTCAGGGGGTTGGTGGTGGTCAGGGCCAGGGCCGCCGTCTCGACCGTGGGGGAGAGTTGGCCCGTCCCCGGCGTGATCCATCCCAGATCGCCGCCCTTGGGTGCCGTATCCGCATCCTCGGAGCGCTGCCGGGCCATCGGTTCAAAGTTCTCCGGCGTGAGCGTCTTGAACAACGCCTCGGCCTCCGGCCGGCGGTCCACCGGGAGGACGATATGGCGCAGATGGACCTCATCATCCCGACGTTCGACCAGTTGCAGGATGCGGAAGTTTTCTCCATCCTGGGTGAGGGTGAAGGGGGCCGTAGAGGAAAGGGCGAAGGCGGCCGCCTCCACCTGGGGCGGAAGGCGGCCATCGCCCCGGCGAAACCAACCGATGTCGCCGGCCCGGTCGCGGGTGGCGGCATGATCGGAATACTGGACGGCCAGGGAAGCGAAGGACTGGCCGCTCTTCAGATTCTGGAAGACCTGTCGGGCTCGGGCGGAACGGTCCTTGATCCAGATATGGGAGACGTGGACCTGCTCCTCCGTCTGGGGCAGGCCGGCCTTCAGGTGCTCCAGCACCTTCTGGCGGGTCAGGTCGACCCGCGCCTGGTGACGCTCCATGGCGATATAGTCGGCGGCGGAAAAGCCCAGTTCTCCCACGGCAAACCGTTCTGCCATGCGACGGATGGCACTGTAGACCGCGGTCAGTTGGGCCTCCACCTGGCTGCTCCGCTCAAAAGGCGTCCATGTGGGCAGCGGGGTAGGCGTGGTGGCCGTCGTCGGGAGGGTCGGACTGAGCGGCAACGTCCCGGTGGGAGGCGGGGCCGCCCGATCGGGCACGAGCCAGGCATCCACCTCCTCGTCCGTCGGCTCGATGCCCAGTTCCTTCGCCCCCTGGAGGAGCACCGTGTTCCGAATCAGGTTCTGCAGGGTGGTCTCGTTGAGGGGATCCCGGCGAACCTGGGTGAGCGAGATCAGCGCGTTACGGGTATCCTGCGCGAAGGTCTGCTGTTGCTGCTCGGTGAGCGTAATCCCCAGTTGCTGGTAGAGGTTGTACTGTTGCTGAATCTGCCACCATTGGTTGACCAGTTCCATCCGGCGGGCTGCCCAGTAGTCGCGGCGCAGGATGGGTTCCCCGTTCACCCGCGCGATGACCTGGTTGGGAACGTTCATCTCGGCCACGATGCCGTAGATGAGCACGCCGACGGCGATGAGGCCGACGGCCGCCAGGACGATCAGGAGGTTGCGCTGGATGCGGCGTTCCCGTTGCCAGCGGGAACGTTCCCTCTTGGTCATCCGGCGGGGCGGTTTGGCCAGCGTTGCCTTCTTCTTGCCCATAGCGATTCCTCTCCCCACCTAGCCTTCAGCGGGCCGTGTGTACCCGGACAAAGGGCAGAAGGGCCATATGTCGGGCGCGCTTGATGGCCCTGGCCAGGGCTCGCTGGTGCTTGGCACAGGTTCCGGTGCGTCGCCGGGGCAGAATTTTGGCCCGCTCGGAGATGTAGCGCTGCAGGCGCTTGACATCCTTGTAATCAATGACCTCGATCCGATCCACGCAGAAGGCGCAGACCTTCTGCCGGCCGGCCCTTCTTCCCCGCTGCTCGGTCATCGTTCCTCCTTCTTATTTCAGGCGCGTCACACGACGCCCATCGGGGCGCACGGTCACGCGCCCCGGCTACAGGAATTTCCTACGGCCACTGCGGGCGCAGACGAATGCGCCCGCCCCTCAGAACGGCAACGGTTCCTCGGACGGCTCCTCCCCGTACATCCCGATCTCGTCGATGAAGGGGAGTTCCGCCTCCGCCCGGGCCGCCTCCGGCCTCTCCTCCACCTCGGGAACGGCGGCCGGCGGGCCGAGGAGGATGACGTCCTGGGCCACCACCTCGGTGATGGAACGGCGCGACCCATCCGGAGTATCCCAGGTGCGGGTCTGCAGCCGGCCCTCGACATAGACCTGCCGCCCCTTGGTGAGATAGCGGGCACAGGTCTCGGCCAGTTGGGCCCAGGTGACGATGCGCACCCACTGGGTGTCCTGCTGCTGTTCTCCGGTGGAGGGGTCCTTCCAGGTACGGCTCACGGCGATCCGGAAGGTGGTCACCGCCCGGCCGTTGGGGGTGTAGCGCATCTCGGGGTCCGCCCCCAGGTGTCCGATCAACATCACCTTGTTCAATCCCCGCACTGCCATCTTTTCCTCCCGGCAAGGGGATGGCCCCCTGCCCAATGCCCCTGTGGTTTCATAGGTCGAGTAGCCCCCAAAGGGCATATCGAGACCCAAGGGTTTCGATAGCCTCAACCCAAGGGTTGAGCAGCCCCCTTGGGTCGGGCGACCCCCGCGGGGGACAAACTCTACCCGCCGGGCCGGCGGGTCAGCAGGTAGCGGAGGATGCCGTCGCTGAGTTTGAGCACGCGCTCCAGTTCCGCCAGTTTTCCGGCCTCGGCGGAGAAATGGGTGAGGACGTAATAGCCTTCCTCGAAACGCCCGATCGGATAGGCCAGGCGTCGTCGTCCCCAAGGCTCGGTCTGCACCACCTCTTCCACCTTGCCGCCCAACGTTTCGATCGTCTCGTTCACCCGGGCGATGAGGGCCGCCATGCCCTCCTCGTCCTTGTCCGGGCTGATGATGTACATCAACTCATACTTCACACGTGCCCTCCTTTCTACGGGTTTGCCCCGGCTCCGTGTGGGGTGACACGGAAGCGGAGCAGAAAGGAAACGGGTTGCTAACAAAGCAATTATATCACCGGTTGGCCCGGATGGCAAATCGGCAGGACGATTGTGGTATAATAGCCCCAGGAGGATAAGGTGGCCGACCCGTTGCTTTCTTTGCCGCTTTACCAGGTAACCTTTGCCGTGCTCGATGTGGAGACGACCGGGCTGTACCCGGCCCTGGGCGACGCCATCTGTGAGGTGGCCGTCCTGCGCGGGTGCGACGGACGGGTCCTGAGCCAGTACCATCAACTGGTGGACCCCGGCCGGCCGATCTCCCCCGAGGCCTATGCCGTCAACCGCATCGGCAGCGACCTCCTGCGCGGCGCCCCCACCTTTGACCGCATCGCCGATCAGGTCCTGGCCGCCCTGGAGGGAGCCGCCGTGGTGGCCCACAACGCCCCCTTCGATCTCTCCTTCCTGGTCGCCGCCCTGGAGGAATGCGGCCGGCCCATCCCCCATAACCCGGTGGTGGATACCCTGGCCCTGGCCCGCCACTGCTACGGCTTCCCCAGCAACAGCCTGCCGGCGGTGGCCGGCCGGCTGGGCGTCCTGACGCCACACCGCCACCGCGCCCTGGGCGACGCCCGGATGACCTGGCGGGTGCTGGAATTCTTCATCCAGGATTTGCAGTCCCGCTGGGGAATCTTTACCCTGGGGGAACTGATCCGCGCCCAGGGCGGCCCGATCCCCTGGCCGCAAACCTTCCCCAGGGAACGGCTGCCCCAAGTCCTGGCCGAGGCCCTGGAGAGACGGCGTCCCCTGGTCCTGCGCTACTGCTCCTCGGAGGGTCAGGTGACCGAGCGGACGGTGGAGCCGCTGCGGGTCGGGAACTATCAGGGGGCCGTCTACCTGGTGGCCCGCTGCCTGTTGCGCGGCGAGCAGCGCACCTTCCGGCTGGACCGCATCCTGGAGATGCGCTTGCACGATCTGATCTGAACCCGGCCGGCCCCAGGCGCATACCTTCCCCGAAAGCCCCTCCAGGCATGTCCTGCCCCTGAGACCAAAGTCGCAGACGTCCGGCGGCCCGGCGGCTAGAATGCAGGTAAAAACAGGAGGTCGGCGATGAGCGAATATCTCACCAACCGCGAGAAGCGTAAGGAGGTCCTGAAGGGTTTGATTCGCCGGTTGCACGAGGGGCAGACGGTCGAGGAGGTCAAGGAGGACTTTGCCCGCCTCCTCCAACACGTCGGGGCCAGCGAACTGGCCGAGGTCGAGCAGGCCCTGATCGCCGAAGGGGTGCCCGATAGCGAGGTCAAGCGGCTCTGCGATGTCCATGTGGCCGTCTTCCGCGAGGCGCTGGATGCCCAGGCCCCTCCGGAGACGCTCCCCGGGCATCCGGTGCACACCTTCCTGGCCGAGAACGTGGCCTGTGCCCGAGTGCTGGACGACCTGCGCCTGGCCCTGGAGGCCCTCAAGGCCGAACCCACGCCGGAGCGCCTGGAGACCGCCCGCCGGCGGCTGGAAGAGCTGCGCCGCTATGAGAAGCACTATCTGCGGAAAGAGAACCTCCTCTTCCCCTTCCTGGAAAAGCACGGCTTCACCGGTCCCTCCCGGGTGATGTGGGCCATCCACGACGACATCCGGGCCGGCTGGAAGGCGCTGGCGGAGGTTCTGGCCCACCCTCCGGACGATCCGGCCCTCCTGCGCGCCCAGGTGGACGGCACCTTTCTGCCGTTGGACAAGATGATTCGAGAGATGTTCTACAAGGAGGAGAACATCCTCTATCCCACCGCCCTGGAGATGCTGACGACGGAGGAATGGCTGGCCGTCCGCGCCCAGGAAGAGGAGATCGGCTACGCCTTTGTCGTGGCCGGCGACCGGTGGCCGCCCCGGGAGCGGGTGGAGCCGTCCCCGCCGGCTGCCGAACAGCCGCTGACCGCCGAGGGGCTGTTGCCCCTGGACACCGGCTATCTCACCGTGGAAGAGGTCAACCGCCTCTTTCGGTATCTACCGGTGGACATTACCTATGTGGACCGGGAGGACCGGGTACGCTTCTTCTCCCAGACGAAGGAACGCATCTTCCCGCGTTCCCCGGCCGTTATCGGGCGTAAGGTACAGCAGTGTCACCCGCCGGCCAGCGTCCATCGGGTCCAGCGCATCCTGGACGACTTCCGGGCCGGCCGGCGAGACCGGGCCGAGTTCTGGATCCAGATGCACGGGCGTTTCATCTACATCGTCTACTACGCCGTGCGGGACGAGAAGGGGGAGTATCAGGGCACCCTGGAGGTGACCCAGGACATCGGCCACCTGCGGGAACTCGAGGGGGAACGCCGGTTGCTGGAGGAATGAAGGGCGGCGCTTCGGGCCGGCCGGGGCGACAGGTGTTCCCCTCCCTAACGCTCCGTCCGCACCTCCACGGCATACCCGTCGCTCACCACCTCCACGGTACCCTGGCGGTCGGTGCGGTAGAGGGGGAAGCCGGCCTCCTGTACCAGGGCCAGGGTACGGGCATCGGGGCCCACGTGGTAGCCGGAGCCGGCCGAGACGATGACGACGTTCGGGCGCACGGCCTCCAGGAAGGTTCGCTCCAGGGCCTCCTCCCCCGCCTGGCGGGGCACCAGGAGGACGGTGCTCCGGAGGTCCGGCTCGGCCGCCCGGAGGGCTTCCTGAGCGGCCGGCCCGGCCGCCGTCGGGAGCAGGGCCCGGAAGCCTCCATAGCGCACCGCCAGGATCAGGGCATCGTCGCCCTCCCCGGGGGAGGTGCGGGGCAGGGGGGTGGGGCCGGGATGGAGCACCTCGATCACCACCCCGTCGCCCAGTTCGATCCGGGCGCCCCGGAGCAGGGGCAGGACCTCCACGCCGGAACGGGCCAGGAGTTCCTCCCAGCGTTCGAGGGCCGGTCCGGACGTTCGGCGGCCGGGCCGGCCGGCCGCCTGCACCGGGTAACGCTCCACCACGGCCACCGGGCCGGCCAGCCTTCCCGGAGCCACCTCGGTGAGCAACACCAGGTCCAGGCCCGGCTTCCAGTAGGGCCGCAGACGGCCCAGGCGGTCGAGCAGGGCTATAGCCTCCGGCCCGCCGTCGATGAGCACCGTCTTGCCGGAGGGCGAAAGGAGGAGGACGGCGTTGCCCTGGCCGACCGGGAGGAAGTAGAGGTGCAGCCGGCCGTCGGACCGGCTCTGGAGCAGGGTCAAGATGCCCAGTGCCAGCAGAAGGAGCGGGCCGGCCAGCCGCCAGAACAGGGGTATCTTTCGCCAGAACGCTTCCATGCCGCTCCTCCTGCGAAAAGTATACCACATTTTCATCCACCTGTCAATAGTCATAGCCGATTTGCATATTTGGGCAACCTGTAGTATACTGGCCGGCCGTCCGGGTTGTGCCTGAAAGGGCAATCGGCTCGGCAGGACCTTTTTCAAAGGAGGAGGCATGCTGCGTGATTACCTGTTCATCGGTATCCTGCTCCTTTCGGCCATCCTCTTTGGCGCTCTGATCATCTTTGCCGCCTACCTGCTCCGCCCCAAACGTCCCTATCCGGCGAAACTCTCCACCTACGAATGCGGCCTGGAAACGATCGGGCCGACCTGGGTGCGCTACCGCGTCCAGTTCTACCTCTACGCCCTGGTCTTTGTCCTCTTCGATATCGAGACCGTCTTCCTCTACCCCTGGGCGGTGGCCCTGCAGAGCCTTTCCACCTTCGCGCTGGTGGAGATGGCCGTCTTCATCGCCATCCTGGTGGCCGGCCTGGTCTATGCCTGGAAGACCGGGGCGCTGGAGTGGGTATAGTCGCATGTGGTGAGGGAACAGATGAGCGATCCCGAAGGCATCTCTCCGGAACAACTGACCCTGGAGCAGAGCGGGGTCTTTTTGACCAGCAGCGAGAAGTTGAACCTCATCGAGGGCATCTACAACTGGGGACGGCGCAGTTCCCTCTGGCCGATGATGTTCGGCCTGGCCTGCTGCGCCTTTGAGATGATGGCCACCGGGGCGCCGCGCTTCGACTTTGCCCGCTTCGGCTCCGAGTTCTTCCGCGCCTCCCCCCGCCAGGCCGATGTGATGATCGTCTGCGGGACGGTCACCAAGAAGATGGCCCCGGCCGTGGTGCGGCTCTACAACCAGATGGCCGAGCCGCGCTACGTCGTGGCCATGGGGGCCTGCGCCTGCTCCGGGGGGCCGTTCCGCGACGGCTACAACGTCGTCCGGGGGATTGACCTCTACCTGCCGGTGGACGTCTACATCCCCGGCTGCCCGCCCCGCCCGGAATCGCTTCTGGAGGGATGGTTCGCCCTCCAGCGCCTCATTGACCGCCAGCGCCTGAAGGAAGTGCCCTGGTATGGGAAGGAAGACAAATCGCGGGAGCGGCCGATTCCCCGCTACGGGCCGCACGGCCTGATCCTTCCTGAAGAGACTCCGGAGGCGAACCGATGACCGAGGACGTGCTCCGTCGCCTGGAAAAGGTCCTGCCGGCCGGGGCCATCCAGGAGGTACAAGAGAGCGGGGCGCTGGTCCTGGCCCCCGAGTTCCTTCTGGAGGCCGGCCGCTACCTCCGCGATACGGAGGGCTTCGACTACCTTTCCAACCTGAGCGGCGTGGACTGGATCGAACGCGGCTACTTCGAGGTCGTCTACCACCTCTACGCCATGCGCCGGGGGGAGCGCCTGGTGCGCGGGGAGTCCCCGGAAGGCCCGCTGGGCCCCCTGGTGCTCAAGGTGCGGGCCCCCCGCGAGGACCCCCGGGTGCCCTCGGTCAGTGCGCTCTGGCCCAGCGCCCTCTGGCAGGAACGGGAAACCTACGATATGCTGGGCATCCGCTTCGAGGGCCATCCGGACCTGCGCCGCATCTACCTCTGGGATGAGTTCGTGGGCCACCCGCTGCGCAAGGATTACCGGCCGGAGGAGGGTTAGCGTGACCCAGGAAGAGATCCTTTCGACACCGCTGGAGGTCGAGGAACTGGAGACCGAGACGGTCCCCATCAACGTCGGCCCGCAGCACCCCAGCACCCACGGCGTCTTCCGGATGGTGGTCAAGTTGCAGGGCGAGACGGTGGTGGACCTGGACCCGGTCCTGGGCTACCTGCACCGCTGCCAGGAGAAACTGGCCGAGGGGCACACCTACCTCCAGTCCATCCCCTACACCGACCGGCTGGATTACGTCTGTGCCATGACCAACAACCACCCCTACGTCATGGCCGTGGAGAAACTGGCCGGCATCGAGGTCCCCCGGCGGGCCGAGTGCATCCGCGTGATCATGGACGAGTTGACCCGGATCATGAACCATGCCCTCCTGGTCGGCTTCCTCCTGAACGATATGGGGGCCTGGATGACCCCGGTACAGTACGGCCTCCGGGAACGGGAAAAGATCCTGGACCTCTTCGAGATGGCCTCCGGCTCGCGCATGATGTGCAACTATATGCGCTTCGGCGGGGTGGCCCGAGACCTCCCGGAGGACTTTTTGCCCCTCCTGCAGAAGGTGGTGGACGACTTCCCCGGCTTCATCGACGAGTACGAGCGCTTCCTGACCACGAACGAAATCCTGATGGCCCGTTGCAAGTATGTGGGCATCCTGTCGCCGGACCGGGCCGTCGCCTACGGCGTTACCGGCCCGGTGCTCCGGGCCTCCGGCGTGGCCTATGACATCCGCAAGGTGGACCGCTACTCCCTCTACGGGGAACTGGATTTCGACATCCCGGTGGGCACGGTCGGCGACACCTACGACCGCTATCTGGTGCGCATCTACGAGATGCGCCAGAGCATCCGCATCCTGAAACAGGTGATGGAACGCCTCAAGGAGACGCCGCCGGGCGATATCCAGAGCAAGGTGCCCCGGGCCCTCCGGCCGCCGGCCGGCGAGGCCTATGCCCGCATCGAAAGCCCCAAGGGCGAACTGGGCTTTTACCTCATTAGCGACGGCGGCGAAAAGCCCTACCGCTGGCGGGTGCGGGCCCCCTCCTTCGTCAACCTGACCCCGCTGGCCGAGATGTGCCGGGGCCACAAGGTGGCCGACCTCATCATCATCTTCGGCAGCATAGACATCACCATGGCGGAGGTGGACCGGTGACCTTTACGGTGCCACGCCACGATCAAGTCCGCTTCCCCGGCTGGGGGCTCCTCAAGGGCCTCTGGGTGACCGGGGTACATTTCCTCCGCACCTATTTCCTGCGCAACCGGCGCATCCCGGGCCGGGAACTCTTCCCCGGCGGGCGCTACGGCCTCTTCACCGTGCAGTACCCGGAGGAACAGGCCCCCATTCCCGACCGCTACCGGGGACTTCCCATCCTCCTCTACGACGACGCCACCCGGGCCGAACTGTGCACCGCCTGTATGTCTTGCGCCCGGGCCTGCCCGGTGGGCATCATCCACATCGAGCAGGGGACCGATGCCGAGGGCAAGAAGATTCCCTATGCGGCCGGCTTCGCCATCGAATATGACGTCTGCCTGAACTGCGGGCTTTGTATGGATGCTTGCGCCTTCGGGGCCATCGTCCTGGACCATAACCTGAAGACGGCGCGGACGCGGCGGGAGGATTTTCGGATGACCAAGGAAAAACTCCTGCGTCCGATTTCCTACTACGAAAAGATTGCCCCCAGCGTTTGGGCCGAGATGCGCGACGAGGCGCTCAAACGGCTGGCCGGCACGATCAACCGGCGGCCGCCGGATGTGGGCCGAGTCCCACGAAAGGCAGCGGAGGGATAGCGATGGAACTGCTCATCCAGGGCCTGGAAAGCCTCCTCGGCGCCTTCCTTCCTGATTGGGTGATTGTGCTCCTGGCCTTTGCCATCGTCATCACCCTCATCCTCCTCTTCCCCACCCTCCTCTTCATGCTGATGACCTGGCTCCTTCGCCGGGGACTGGCTCGCCTCGCCGACCGCATCGGGCCGAACCGGGTCGGGCTGGGGCCGTTCAACCCGGAGCGCACCCGCCAGCGCTGGACGCTGTGGGGGCTTTTGCAGCCCATCGCCGACGGCATCAAGATGTTCACCAAGGAGGACATCGTCCCGGAGAAGGCCGACCGCCTCCTGCACCGCATCGCCCCGATCGCCGCCATTGTCCCCTCCTTCCTGGTCTTTGCCGTGATTCCCTTCGGCAAAGGGCTGGTGGCGACGGACCTGAACGTCGGCATCCTCTACGTGGTGGCGGTTTCCTCGATCTTTACGCTGGTGCTCCTGGTGGCCGGCTGGTCCAGCAACAACAAATACTCCCTCCTGGGGGCGATGCGCACGGCGGCGCAGATGGTGAGTTACGAGGTGCCGATGGTTCTCTCCCTGGTCGTGCCGGTGCTCTTTGCCGGCTCGCTCTCGCTGAACCGCATCGTGGAGAACCAGGGGGCCTGGCTGGGGCTGCGCTGGCACATCTTCTACTTTCCCCTGGGCACGCTGGCCTTTATCACCTACTTCACGGCGGCCCTGGCCGAGATCAACCATACCCCCTTCGACCTGGTGGAGGCCGACTCGGAGATCGTGGCCGGCTACGTGACCGAGTACAGCGGGATGAAGTTTGCCCTCTTCTTCATGGGAGAGTTTCTGAACGCCTTCCTGGTCTGTGCCCTGGCCACCATCCTCTTCCTGGGCGGCTGGCAGGGACCCGGGGTGCAGTTGGGCGGAGCCTGGGGATACCTCTTCTCCATCTTCTGGTTCTTCCTCAAGACCTTTGCCCTCTACTTCCTGCTCATCTGGATTCGGGGCACCTGGCCGCGGCTGCGGGTCGATCAACTCATGCACTTGGCCTGGAAGCGGCTGGTGCCGATCACGCTGGTGAACCTGCTCCTTTCCGGCCTGGTGGTGATCGTGATCCGGGCGTTCCTGTCCTGAGGGAAATCATGGACGTGAATGTGGTGCTTTCGTATGTCGCCTTCTTTGCCCTGGCCGGCCTGACCCTCCTCTCGGCCCTGGCCGTGGTCACGCTGCGCAACCTCCTGCGGAGTGCCCTGGCGTTGGTGGTGACCTTTATCGGCGTGGCCGGAATCTACCTCCTCCTCCAGGCCGAGTTCATCGCCGCCGTACAGGTGCTCCTCTACGTCGGCGCGGTCACCATCCTCATCCTCTTTGCCATCATGCTCACCGAGCGCCTGATGGAAGCCCGGCTGCGCCAGTTCACCGGCAAGTGGTGGCTGGCCGCGCCGCTGGTCGTCCTGGTGTTGGCCCTGATCGTCGTCTCGATCCTGGGGGCCGTCTGGGTGGAGTGGCCCCGGGCCACCTTCCCTGACGAGCCGGTGGCCTCCCTGGGCGAGGCCCTGATGACCCGCTACGCCCTGCCCTTTGAGATCGCCTCGGTGCTCCTGCTGGTGGCGATGGTGGGGGCGATCGTGGTGGCCTGGCCGATCCGCGACCGGCTGAAGGTGGTGGAGGAGATGGAGGAGCGGGTGGCCCGGGCGAAGGAGGGATGGAAAGAGGGTCAAAAAAGCCCGCAGGACGAGCCGGTGGAGGTGCCTCGATGACGATACCGCTGGAGTACTTCCTGATCCTGGCCGGCGTCCTCTTCTGCCTGGGCGTCTACGGGGCCCTGGCCCGGAAGAACGCCGTGGGCATCCTCATGGGCATCGAACTCATGCTCAACGCCGTGAACATCAACCTGGTGGCCTTTTGGCGTTACGGCGTGGTGGGCGAGTTCACCGGGCAGGTCTTTGCCCTCTTTGCCATCACCGTGGCCGCGGCCGAGGCGGCGGTGGGACTGGCGCTGGTCATCGCCATCTTCCGCAGCCGCAAGACGGTGAACGCGGACGAGGTGGACCTGCTGAAGTGGTAGATGCGCAGACTGGCAAATACGGTGTCGTTTCACTGCGAGAGCAGGATTTGCCGAGCGTGGTTCGCTACGTCCATGACCAGCAACGACATCATGTTCAGGGTGATACCATCGCACGGCTCGAATGTGCGGAGGCCGCCCGGCGGTGAACCTTCGGGGCTGCGACCGGCAGCCCGTCCGGGCTGGGCATCCAAG
>JBMFNL010000010.1:0-47604 GCA_049970175.1 Chloroflexia bacterium | reverse complement strand
CCCGGACGTTCCACGTCCGGGCGGGCCAGGCCGATGGCCGGGCCGCCCGGCGGTGAACCTTTGGGGCTGCGACCGGCAGCCCGTCCGGGCTGGGCATCCAAGCCCGGACGTTCCACGTCCGGGCGGGCCAGGCCGATGGCCGGGCCGCCCGGCGGTGCACCTTCGGGGCTGCAACCGGCAGCCCGCCAGGGCTTGGCATCCAAGCCCGGACGTTCCATATTTGAGCAGGCCACCCGGACTGAACGCCTGTGGAGGCATCGATGGAGGTAATCCTTAGCCTGACCTGGCTCATCCCGCTCTTTCCGCTGCTGGCGACGGCGGTGATCACCTTTGTGCCCGCCGTGTACTACCGGAAGAAACTTTCGGCCCGGCTGACGATCGGGATGATGGCGCTTTCCCTGGTCCTTTCCCTCCTCGTCTTCGTCGCCACGGTGGCCCACCCTGAGACCCTGGTCCGGCTGGAAGGACACGAGGCGGTGGAGGCGCCGGCCGGTGAAACCGGCGAGGCCCACCCGGCCCCGGCGGAGGCCGCAGGGGAAGAACTTTTCATCCCTCCGAAGCCCATCTTCGAACGGGAATTCCCTTGGCTATCCACCGGCCGCTTTTTCCTGGAAATGGGCTTCTGGGTGGACCCGCTCACGGCGGCCATGCTGGTGATGGTGAGCCTGGTGGGGCTATGCATCTTTATCTACTCCCAGGGCTATATGGCCGCCGAGGACTATCAGGGCGAGGACCAGCGCTACTCCCGCTTCTTCTCCTTCCTGGGGCTCTTTGCCGCCTCCATGCTCGGGCTGGTGATCGCCGATAACATCCTGCTCCTCTTCATCTGCTGGGAACTGGTCGGGCTCTGTTCTTACCTCCTGATCGGCTTTTGGAACTTCAAGAAGTCGGCCTATGACGCCGCCATCAAGGCCTTTATCGTGACCAAGATCGGCGATGCCGGCTTCTTCATCGGCATCTTCCTCCTCTACATCTACACCGACAATATGAGCATCGGCTACATCATCCACCATCCGGAGGTGCTGAACCGCCTGGCCCATACCTCCGTTTTGGGGATCGGCTCCGTCGCCGCGCTGGCGGCCATCGGCCTCTTTATCGGCACGATCGGCAAGTCGGCTCAGGTGCCGCTGCACGTGTGGTTGCCCGACGCGATGGAAGGCCCCACCCCGGTTTCGGCCCTGATTCACGCCGCGACGATGGTGGCGGCCGGCGTCTTCCTGGTGGCACGGATGTTCCCGCTCTTCCAGGCGGCCGGGGCGGGCACGATGAACCTGGTGGCCTGGATCGGCGGCATCACCGCCATCTTCGCCGCCACCATCGCCATCGCCCAGTACGACATCAAGCGCGTCCTGGCCTATTCCACCATCAGCCAGTTGGGCTTTATGGTGCTGGCGCTGGGGCTGGGTGGGTACGTGGCCGGCTTCTTCCACCTGATCACCCACGCCTTCTTCAAGGCCCTCCTCTTCCTGGGAAGCGGGGCGGTGATCATCGGCGCCCACCACGTCCAGGACATGCGCGAGATGGGCGGCCTCTGGAAACGCCTGCCCTATACCTTCTGGACCTACCTCATCGGGATGCTGGCCCTGGCCGGCATCTTCCCCCTCTCCGGCTTCTTCAGTAAGGATGAAATCCTCCTGGACGCCTTCCAGCACAACACCGCCCTCTACATCATCGCCACCATCGCCGCCTTCATTACTTCCTTCTACATGACCCGGCAGATGTTCTACGTCTTTGCCGGGAAGCCGCGCAGCCACGGGGCCGAGGCGGCGGCCGAGGTGCCCCTCTTCGGGCGCGAACTGGCCCTGGCGGCCCCGGCCGACCCCCACGGCGGGCACGGCCATGGCGAGCACGGGCCCGGCGGGCATGCCGCCCACGGCGGCCCCCTGCCGCTCAACATGACCGTGCCGCTCATGGTGCTCGCGGCCGGCACGGCCCTCTTGAGCGTGGTGGGCCTGCCCCTGGGAGAAGGAACGCCCTTCTCCCGCTTCGTCGGCGGGCACGCCGACTTCTCCCCCCTGGTGGCCGGCGTCTCCACCCTGGTGGCCCTGGCCGGCATCGGGGCCGGCTACCTGGTCTATGGGCGCAACCTCCTGAAAAGCGCGCACGACCCCGACCCGCTTCAGGCGCTCCTGGAACGGGTCTCCCTGGGCCGGCTGCGCCTCCGGGGAAAGACCCTCGACCTGCGCCTGAGCGCTCTCTATACCCTGTGGGAAAAGAAATATTACGTGGACGAAATCTACGGCTTCCTCTTCGTCCAGGGGAGCCACCTCCTGGCCCGGGTTTCGGCCTGGTTCGACCTCACGGTGATCGACGGGGCCGTCAACGGCGCGGCCCGCCTCTCCCGCCTCCTCTCCTCCGCCTTCGGCTGGTTCGACCTGGAGGTGGTGGACGGGCTGGTCAACCTGATCGGCTGGTTCGGGCGGGTCTTTTCCGCCCTCCAGGGCTGGGTGGACCTCCATATCGTGGACGGCTTGATCAACGCCTGGGCCATGGCCACCGGCTGGGTCGGCGACCGGTTGCGACGCATCCAGACCGGGTTGGTGCAGGACTATTTGATGCTGGTGCTGCTGGGCATTGCCCTCATCGTGGGCCTGTTCATTCTGCTATAGCAAAGGAGGACACAGGATGGACCTCGTTGGAGAATTCCTCGGGCGCATGTTCACCATGCCGACGCCGCTCTACTGGGCGGGGACGATTCTCACCGCCCTGGCCGTGGGGGCTTATACCTGGTTCCTGCTCCTGCGTAAGGACCCGAACAACGTCCGGGGGCGCGGGACGGCGCTGGCCACGGTCATCACCTTTCTCCTCCTCCTGGCCGCGCCGGCCACCTTCGGAAGCGTGGACATCCTGGGGAGGTGGCCGATCCTCACCCTCATCACCTTTATCCCGCTCTTCGGGGCGATCGTCGTGCTGTGTCTTCCTAAGGAGCGCCACGACTGGATCCGCTGGACCTCCCTCCTCGTCAGCCTCTTCCCGCTGGGCCTCTCCATCGCCCTGTGGGTCGGGCTGAGCCGGCTGCCGGAGGGGATGCAGTTTGTGGAAAAGATGGCCTGGATCGAGCCGATCCAGGTCTACTACCACATGGGCGTGGACGGCATCAGCGTGCCGATGGTCTTTCTGACGGCGCTCCTGACCGCCCTGGCCGTGCTCTACTCCTTCATCGTCACCGACCGGCCCAAGGAGTACTATGCCTTCTTCCTCATCCTCGAAATGGCCATGATCGGCGTCTTTGTCTCGCTCAACTTCTTCCTCTTCTATATCTTCTGGGAGTTGAGCCTGGTGCCGATGTACTTCCTGATCGGGCTATGGGGAGCGCCGCCCCGCCAGGAGGGGCGAATCGTCCGGGGCGGGCCGTATGCGGCGATCAAGTTCTTTATCTACACGCTGGCCGGCAGCGTGGGCATCCTCCTGGCCATCCTGGGGATTTACTTCACCCAGGGCACCTTTGACATGATGGAGTTGACCCAGCGGGTGGCCGGCGGCACGCCGCTCTTCGAGCCCGGTTCGGTGGGCGCGGCGCTGGCCTTCTGGGCCTTTTTTGTGGGCTTTGCCATCAAGGTGCCCTCCTTCCCCTTCCACACCTGGCTTCCCGACGCCCACGTGGAGGCGCCCACGGCCGGCAGCGTCATCCTGGCCGGCATCCTCTTGAAGTTGGGCTGCTACGGCCTCATCCGCATCCTCCTGCCGCTGATGCCGCACGAGTTCGAGACCTTTGCCCCCATCATCATCATCCTGGCGGCCATCAGCATCGTCTACGGGGCGCTGGTGGCCATGGCCCAGTGGGACCTCAAGAAACTCATCGCCTACTCCTCGGTCAACCATATGGGCTATGTGGTGCTGGGGGTGGCCATCGCCGCCATGAGCGGGGCACAACTCACGACCAAGGCCATCGCCCTGAGCGGGGCGGTGCTCCAGATGTTCAACCATGGCATCATCACCGGGGGGCTGTTCTTCCTGGTAGGCGTGATCTACGAGCGGGTGCACACCCGCGACCTGCACATCTACGGGGGGCTGCGGAGGCTGGTGCCGGTCTACTCCGGGGTCTGGGGGGTGACCTCCTTCGCCTCGCTGGGGCTGCCCGGCCTGGCCGGCTTTGTGAGCGAGTTTATGGTGTTTCGCGGGGCCTTTGGCGCGGCCCTGGAAGTGGGCAGCGCCCGGTTCCAGATTCTGAGCCCGCTGGCGGTGCTCATCCTGGTGGCCGTTTCCACCCTGGGGATCGTCTTCACCGCGGCCTTTATGCTCTGGACGATCCAGCGGATGCTCTTTGGGACGCCCAAGGAAAAGTTCGAGGAACTCTACGACTCCCGGCACCTGTTCGATATGGACCTGCGGGAAGTCCTCACCATGGCCCCCCTGCTCCTCTTTATGGTGCTCATCGGGGTCTATCCGGACGTGCTGGTGAAGATGATCAACCAGGCGGCAACGGCGCTCTTGAGCCTTTTGGGCTAGGATGGCAAGGAGGTAGCCTTGGCCGATGGAATTGAACTGCTCCTGTTCCTTCCGGAATTGCTCCTGGCCCTCCTGGGGCTCCTGATTCTGGGGCTGGACCTCTTCTACCTGCGGCGGCGGGCCGATGGGGCGGCACGGAGCAACTTCCTGGGCTATTTCACCCTGGCCTCGCTGGTGGTGGTCTCCATAGCCGGCTACCTCTGGGGGCCGCGTTCGCTCCTCATCGGCCTGAAGCCGCTGGAGGGGACCTTTGCCCGCATCCTGAGCCTCCTGCAGTCCGGGGGACCGATCTTCGGCGGCGTCTTTCGGGTGGACGGCCTCACCCAGTTCTTCCGGGTCATCTTCCTCCTGGTGGCGGCGCTGGTGCTCCTCCTTTCGCTGGATCGGAAGTGGGGCGAGCACGAGGGGGAATACTATGCCCTGCTGGTCTTTGCCCTGCTGGGAATGAGCCTGATGGTGGGGGCCGCCGAACTCATCACCATCTATGTGGCCCTGGAACTCACCAGCATCTCGCTCTACCTGCTCACGGCCTTTGACTTCAACCGGCGTTCGCTGGAGGCTGGCCTGAAGTACTTTCTCTTCGGGGCCTTTTCCTCGGCCATCCTGCTCTACGGCATGAGCCTGGTCTACGGCTTCACCGGGACGACGACTCTGCAGGGAGTGGCCGGGAAACTGACGGAGTGGGGCGGGCTGCCGGGGCTCTTGAGCCCGGCCGGCCGCGGCCTCCTCCTCGGCCTGGTCTTCCTGGTGACCGGCTTCGGCTTCAAACTGGCCCTCGTGCCCTTCCACGCCTGGGCCCCCGATGTCTACGAGGGCGCCCCCACGCCCATCACCGCCTTTATCTCCACCGGCTCCAAGGCGGCCAGTTTCGTCGTGGTCCTCCGGGTCTTCCAGCAGTTCCTGGGGGCGGCGGCCGGAGAGGTGCGGTGGGAGGCCTGGCGGGAATGGGGCTGGAGCGGCCTCCTGGCCGTCCTGGCCATGCTCACCTTCACCGCCGCCAACCTGATGGCGCTGCCGCAAAGAAACGTCAAGCGGCTGCTGGCCTACTCCAGCATCGCCCACGCCGGCTACATGCTCATCGGCGTCCTCCTGCACTCGCGCACCGGGGCGGAAGCCCTCTTCTACTACCTTATGGCCTATGTGCTCACGAATGTCGGCGCCTTTGCCGCGATCATCGCCGTCAGCCGGGCGGTGGGCGGGGAGGAACTGCAGCACTTGGCCGGGTTGAGCAAGCGTTCGCTACCGCTGGCCGGCGCGCTGACCATCCTGCTCCTTTCGCTCGGGGGCCTCCCGCCGCTGGCCGGCTTCTTCGCCAAGTTCTGGCTCTTCTGGGCTACCTTCGAGGAGGGGTTGGTCTGGCTGGCTGCAGTGGCGCTGGTGAACACCGTCATCGCCTTCTACTATTACCTGCGCGTGCTCAAGGCCGTCTGGTTTGAAGCGCCGGCCGAGGACACGCCGGTTCGGGTCAGCGAGGCGGTTTCGGTCACCCTGGGGGTCACCACCGGCTTGGTGATCTTCCTGGGAATCATGGCCCACTGGGGGCTGGGCTTTGTGAGCGGGGCGGTCGGGGCGCTCTTCCCCCGTTTCCCGTATTGACCGGCCGGTCGGGATTGGAGGCGTAACCTACCCGAACTGCCGCAGGAAGCGCAGGTCGCCGGAGAAGAACCACCGGATATCGTCAATGCGGTATTTAAGCATGGCGATGCGCTCCGGCCCCATGCCGAAGGCAAAGCCGCTCACCCGGTCGGGATCGTATCCGCCGTTGCGCAGGACGACCGGGTGGACCATCCCGGCCCCCATAATCTCCACCCAGCCGCTGTGTTTGCAGACCCGGCAGCCCTGTCCGCCGCAGAGGATGCAGTCCATATCCACCTCGACGCTCGGCTCGGTGAAGGGGAAATAACTGCAGCGGAAGCGTACCCGGCGCTCCGGCCCGAACATCCGCCGGGTGAACTCGGTGATCACGCCCTTGAGGTCGGCCATGGTGATCTGCTCGCCGATGGCCAGCCCTTCCACCTGGTGGAACATGCTCTCCGAACGGGCCGTGACCTGCTCGTAGCGGTAACACTTGCCGGGGAGGATGACGCGGATCGGCTCCGGGCAATAGGTGCGCATGGCCCAGATCTGCCCCGGCGAGGTGTGGGTGCGCAGGAGGATGCCCGGTCGGGTGGTGTAGAAGGTGCTCCACATATCGCGGGCCGGGTGGTGCGGGGGGATGTTCAGGAGTTGGAAGTTGCGCTCGTCGGTCTCCACATCCGGGCTGTCAAAGACCTGGAAGCCCATCTCGGCAAAGATGGCATAGATCTGGCGCAGGACACGGGTGCTGATGTGGAGGTGGCCGACCGTGGGTGGGCGACCGGGCAGGGTGATGTCCACCCGTTCGGCCTGGAAGGCCCGCTGGAGGGCCTCCTGGCGCAGGAGGCGGGCCTTTTCTTCGCCGGCCGCTTCCAGTTCGGCCCGTAGTTCGTTGGCCGCCCGGCCGGCCGCCGGGCGCTCCTCGGCCGGAAGCGTGCCCAGTCGGCGCAGGATCTCGCTCAGCCGGCCCTTTTTCCCCAGATAGGCCCGCTGCCATTCCTCCAGGGCTTCCAGGGTGCCGGCCTGCTCCAGCCGAAGCAGGGCCTCTTCCCGCAACGCACGCAACTGCTCCAAAGTTCTCCTCCTATCGGTGAACCGGCGACTTCAAACCGCCTTGCCCAGCAGCCGACGGAACAGACGCGGTACTTCCCGATTCTCCCACACCACCAGCAGCGGCACGGCGTTGAAGAGGGAGGAATAGGTGCCGCTGGCCAGCCCGATGAACATGACCAGGATGAATTGCTTGATCGAGGCTCCGCCAAAGAGCAGCAGGGCCACCATCACGAACATGGCGTTCAACTGCGTGGTCAGCGAACGGTGCAGGGTCTGGGTCAGGCTGTGGTCCACGATCTCCGCAAAGCGCAGCCCCCGCATCCGGGGGGTATTCTCACGGATGCGGTCATAGACCACGATGGTGTCCTGCACCGAAAAGCCGATCACCGTGAGGAGGGCCGAGAGGAAGAGGGTATCGGCCTCCCAGCCCCAGAGGAGGCCGGCCAGCGAAAAAAGCCCCACCGTCACCAGGATGTCGTGCACCATGGCGATGATGGCGCAGAGGCCGTAACGGAAGGGGTGCGGCACCTTGCGAAAGGCAAAGGTGATAAAGCCCAGGATGACCAGCGAGGCGGCGATCACCGCATAGATGGCGTTGCGCGTGACCACCTGGCTGATCGAAGGCCCCACCACGTCGAAACGCCGCTCGACCACCTCCCCGAAACGCGCCCTCAGCGCCTCCATCAGCCGGCCTTTGGCGGCCATGTCCATCACCTGGGTGCGCACGATGGCCACCCGGTCCCCCTCCGTCAGTTGCACCGAGGCCACGTCCAGGCCCTGCTCCAGGAAGACGGCCCGTATCTCCTCCGATCCCACCGGCCGGGGCAGGCCCACCTCCACATAGGAGCCGCTGGTAAAGTCGATGCTCAGCCGTACCGGGGTGCCGTAACGCAGGGTGGAGATGACCATCGCCACCACCCCCGGCAGGATGATCAGGGTGGAGATGAGAAAGTAGAGGTAACGATAGCGCGTCAGGTGTAGCATCTAGGGCCTCTCCAAGGCCACGCCCAGCAAGAGGCGGGTGTGGCGCTCCAGATACGGGCCGAGCACGCTGTAGACGGCTCGCAGGAAGGTGCGGGTGACGGTGATGGCGCTGAACATGCTCACGGCCACGCCGATGGCCAGGGTGATGGCAAAGCCCTTGACCATGCTGGCCCCCAGCGAGCGGCCGAAGAGGTAGAGGATCACACAGGTCAACAGGGTGGAAAGGTTCGAGTCCCAGATCGAGGTCCAGGCCCGGTCGAAGCCGGCCTCGATGGCGGCCCGGAGGGTCTTGCCGGCGCGCAGTTCCTCCTTCATCCGCTCGAAGATAAGGATGTTGGCGTCCACGGCCATGCCGATGGAGAGGAGCAGGCCGGCCACGCCGGGCAGGGTCAACGTGACCGGAATCAGTTTGTAGACGGCAAAGATGAGGACGGTGTAGAGGCATAGGGCCAGGCCGGCCAGGATGCCCGGCAGCCGGTAGTACAGGGCCATAAAGAGGAGCACCGTGCACAGCCCGATGACGCCGGCCACCACGCTCTTGTTCACCGAGTCCTGCCCCAGCGTCGGCCCCACGGTGCGGTTCTCCACCACCGTCAGGGGCACGGGAAGCGCCCCATACCGCAGGAGGAGGGCGATGCGCTCCGCCTCCCGCCAGGTCATCCCTCCGCCGCTGATGGAGGCCGCCCCATCGGTGATGGCCTCCCGCACGATCGGGGCCGAGATCACCTTTTTATCCAGCACGATGGCCAGCGGCCGGCCCACATGCGTCCGGCTCCACTCGGCCAGTTTGCGCGTCCCTTCGGCGTTAAAGCCCAGGAGCACCATCGGCTCTCCGGTGAGTTCCTTGGGCTGGGTGCCGATGCGGTTGGACACCAGTTCGTAGCCGGTGACCACGGTGGGGTAAACCCGCGTCCAGGTGATGGCGGCGATCTCCTGGGCGGTCAGGCCGTAGGTGGTGCTGATGACGGTATCCGGGGGCAGGTCTTCCCCCAGCGTATCCACAAACTCCAGGAAGCCGGTGCTCTGGACGGTGGCCAGGGCCTGCTCCGGGTCGGGAACGCCGGGCAGTTCGACGATGATGCGGTTGGCCCCCTGCACCTGGACGACCGCCTCCGTCACCCCCAGGCCGTTGACGCGGTCGCTAATAATGTCCCGGGCCACCTCCATCGTGTCGCCGCCGGCCGCGGCGGTGTTTTCGTACACTTCGCGCACAAACTCGGCGATCCCCTCCGGCGTCGTCCAGCGAGCCAGGCTCCAGGAGATCGGCCGGACCTGGGCCTCCAGGATCACCTGGGTGCCGCCCTGCAGGTCCAGGCCCAGCCGGAGCGTCGTGGCGCGAATCTGGTGCACGCGCTCGGCCGACAGGCCCTCCGGCACCGCCCGCCAGAAGGCGATGGCCGGGCTGGCCAGGTCGATCCAGAGGCCCAGGCCGGCCAGGAGCGCGATAAAGGACAGCAAAATCCAATCCCGGCGCAGCAAAGGAGACCTCCGCACAAGGATGCCGCCGTGGATGCCGGCCCATTATACTACGGCCCCCTCCGGGATGCAAACGCGTTTGACAAAATCCCCGAACTGTCGTAATATCCTGATGGGCCGTGCTAGACGGGGAGCTAGCGGTGCCCTGTAACCCGCAATCCGCTATAGCGGGGTTGAATTCCCAACCGAGGCCGGGCCTTGTGGGACTGCCCGGGCGATGTGGCGTTGAGGGTCGGGTCCTGTGCGGCGGAGACCTGCGAACCCCGCCAGGTCCGGAAGGAAGCAACGGTAAGCAGCCCCCTCCGGGTGCCACAGGGCAGCCTGGCCGGAGCCGGCAGGTTCGGGTAAGCCGGAAGGTACCGGTCGGAGGCGGGTGCACGGCCCAACCGTGGGGGTCGGAGGCCAAACTCCGACCCTCTCCTTTTCCCCACCCCAGGCTATTTCCAACGGGTCAGGATCGTCTCCCGGCGGAAGATAACCGTGGCGAGCCAGAGCACGCCGGCATCCAGGACGAGGAAGAGGGCGGCCCCCGCCAGAAAGACCGTCGCCGTCAGGGCCAGTTTCCCCAGGAGCATCGGGATCAAGACCAGCATCGCGGGCAGGGCGATAAAGCCGCCGATCTGCTGGGCGGCGCGGGTATCGTTGACCCGCGAGGAGATCAGGATGCCGATGTTCACCGAAAACAGCCCCATCAGCGGCGCCAGGAGGCCGATGCCCACCAGCCAGTCCGAACTGAAGATGACCCCCACGACCGGCCCCGGAAGGAAGAGGGCGGCCAGGGCTCCGTACAACCCATAGGCCAGCCAGGTGGCCAGGACGGCCGGGACGATGGCCGCCAAAGCCTTCCCCAGCAAAAGTTCGCTCACCCGAATCGGCGTGGCCAGGAGCGGCTCCAGGCTTTTCTGGACCTTTTCGCTGACGATGCTGTCGCTGGCGATCATCATCGGCAGGACGAGCGGGGCCATCAGGAAGATGATCGTATACACGCCGGCCATGCCGACCAGGATGACATGGAGGGGATTTTCCAGGCCGAAATAGGTCTGGTAGGACAGGAAAGGGCCCAGGTCCTCGCCCGAAACCTCCGTCGGAGACGACTGTCCCATGACATACAGCATGATCAGCGGCAGGACGGCGAAGAAGAGCGGCATAAAGATCAGGCTGAAGAAGACCGTCTTGTTGCGGAAGGTATCGCTCCACTCTTTCTCGATGACGGTACGAACCCTGCCCCAGTTCATCGGCCGGCCTCCTTTTCCTCCCGGACCAGGTCCAGGTAGACCTGCTCCAGGGTGTGCTCCTCCTCGCGCACAAACTGGACCTCCGCGCCGGCCTCCACCAGCGCCCGCACCAGGAGCGGGTTCATGCCCTCGGGGTCGTCCAGGTGCACCTGAAGTTCCTGTCCGTGCTCCACCACCTCCCGCACAAAGGGCAGCGCCCGCACCACCCGAAGGTATTCCGGGCGTACTTCTCGCAATTGCACGCACACGGCCCGCCCGTAGAGGGCCCGGCGCAAATTTTCGGGGGTGTCCACCCGGATCAGACGCTGCTTGAGCACGGCGATGCGGTCGCAGAGGCGGTCGGCCTCATCCAGGTTGTGGGTGCAGAGGACGATGGTGCGGCCCTCTTTCTTCAGGTCGGCGATAAAGTCCCGCACCATCCGGGAGGCCTCGGGGTCGAGCGAGGCGGTGGGCTCGTCCAGGAAGAGCACCCGCGGTTCGTGCAGGAGGGCCCGGGCGACGGCCAGTTTCTGTTTCATCCCTTTGGAGAGGGTGCCGGCCGGGTCGCGCCGTCGCTCCCAGAGGTCCAGCATCCGCAGGTAATGCTCCACGCGGCCGGGAATCTCCCTCTCCGGGACCTCGTACAGCCGGGCAAAGACCTCCAGGTTGTACTGCACCGGCAGGCGTTCGTAGAGGCCGGGAGCCTCGGTGAGGAGGCCGACGTGCCGGCGAATTTCCATATCCTGTTCTCCGAGCCGAAAGCCGGCCACGACGGCGCTTCCGGAGGTGGGGGCCAGGAGGGCGGTGAGCATCCGCACCGTGGTGGTCTTGCCGGCCCCGTTCGGCCCCAGGAGGCCGAAGACCTCGCCCTCGTGCACCTCCAGTTCCAGTCCTTCCACCGCCGGCCGGCCGTCGAAATGGCGGGTCAATCCCCAGGTCTGGATCATCGTGCCTCCTTTCGGCCCGTTACCGGGCCGGGCATCATCATAGCCCGGTTGGGGGGATTTGTCAGAACGCTCCCCGTTCCTGGAAGCACGTTGGTGGTTGGGCAAAGCGCCGATCGGGTAGGCCGGAGCAAAACGACGGCCGTGTCGAAATGATCGCCGGCCTGTTCGAGCCGACCCGGCCGGTGAGGCCCGCCGGGCCCAGTGCTCGAGGACAGCGCCCCTCTACAACGTGCCCCCCTTCCTACGGGAGGACCGGAGGCTTTCGGCCGTTGGGGGGCCGGTTTCCCTACCCCATCCCGCCCTCCTGGGGGACAATGGCCAGACCCAGCCGGCCCAGGGCGTACTCGACGCCGCTTTGGAGCGTTCCCCGGCTCACCACCGCGCTCATATCCACGCCCAGCATGACCAGCGTCTGGGCCACCTCCGAGCGCACCCCCACCAGCACCATCTCCGCCCCCAGGAGGCGCACCGCCTCGGCTGCCCGCAGCAGGGCCTGGGCCACCGCCGTATCCACCAGCGGCACGCCGGTGATGTCCACCAGCACCACTTGCGCCCGCTGCCGCCGCACGGCCTCCAGCATCCGTTCGGTGAACCGCCGCGCCCGGTCGCTATCCACCGGGCCGATGAGCGGCAGGACCAGGATGCGTTCGTGCACCGGGATGACCGGGGTGCCCATTTCCCGGACCGTCTCCAGGAGGCGGGCCTGGTCCTCATGGGCCCGACGCAGGCCGGCCAGTTGCTCCTGCACCTGGGCGTAGAGGCGGGCGTTCTCGATGGCGATGGCCGCCTGATCGGCCAGGGCGCGGGCCAGGCGAATCTCCCGCGGCCCAAAGTCGCGCCGGTAACTCCCCGAGGCCAGTTCGACCAGTCCGATCACCTGCCCATAGGCCTGCAGGGGGAGCATGAGGAGGCTCCGGACCCCGGTCTTGGCCATCAGTGCCCGCTCCGCCGGGTCGGCGGAGGGGTCATCGGCCTGGACGACGGCCGGCACCCGCTCACGCAGCACCCGCGCCGTCAGGGGATAGTCCGCCAGGGCGTAGGAGGCCTCCGGCATATCGTAGGCCCAGGTCTTGACCCCTTGGGACGTGTATTCCACCCAGGTCTGTACGGCCTCCTTTCCGGGATCGTAGCGGGAGAGGATGCATCCCTCGACCCCGACGATGCGCACCAGTTGCTCGGCTGCTGTCCGCAGGACCGCTTCCAGTTCCAGCCGGGAGAAGATGGCCGAGGTGGCCTCGGCCAAGGCGACCAGGTCCTCGGCCTCGCGCCGGGCCTCCACAAAGAGGTGGCTCCCCTCGACGACCAGCGCCGCCTGCCGGGCCAGGCTCCAGGCCCGTTCGAGTTCCTCCGGGGTAAAGGTGCGGGGGCGATCCCGCTGGTAAATCTCCAGGAGGCCGATCACCTTGTCGCCGACCATCAGGGGGAGCATGAGGTTCGTCTGCTGCCCCATCTCCCGAAGGTAGGCGAGTTCGGCCGGGTCGGCCGTGGGGTCATCGGCGCGGACGGCGATGCTTACCCGCTCCTGGAGGACGCGGGCGGTGGCGGGGTATGCTTCCAGCGGGTAGTCGGTCCCGGCGTCCCCGTGAAAGCGCAGGTTTTCCCGGTTCGGCTGGACGGCATAGGTGATCTGGGTGGTCACCACGTTGCGGTTCCGGTCCCACTGGGAGAGGGAGCAACTGGTGACCCCCAGTTCCTGGATGATCTGCCGGCAGACGAGTTCCAGGAGTTCGCGGGCCTCGGCCGGCAGCCGGCCGGCCTCTTGCACGACATCGGATCCCATTTCTTCCTTCCTCCCGCCCGTGGGGACGGCCGGGGAAACGCCCCCACGGGCGGCCCAGGGGTTCAGGACATCTCCCGGATGCCGTAGGGAAAGTCGTACCGAGGCATCCGCTCCAGGAAGGGGTCGGGGTCAAAGGCCTCGGGGCCCAGGACGCCCACCCCCTTCCATACCCCGGTGGCCAGGAGTTCCATGGCGATGACCGGGTTGACCGCCGTCTGCCAGACCACCGCCTGGACGCCGTAGCGGCGCATCGTCTCCTGGTTGTCGGTGACCTGGTAGAGGTAGACCTGGCGGGGCCGGCCGTCCTTGGTGCCCTTGACCCAGGTGCCCACACAGGTCTTGCCGGTCATGCGGTCGCCCAGATGGGCCGGGTCGGGCAGGCAGGCCACCACCACATCGCGGGGAGCCACCATCACCCCCTTGACGTTCACCGGCTCGGTGCGGTCCAGGCCGAGGAGTTGGATCGTCTTCAGGACTTGGATGAACTGCTCCCCCAGGCCGTACTTGAAGGTGACACGCCGGCAGGGAATCCAGCGCGGAATCAGCACGACCTCCTCATGCTCGACGTTGACGCACTCCACCGGGCCGATGCCCTCCGGGAAGTCAAAGATTTCCGGCTCGGAGAAGAGTTCGGTGGTGAACCAGCCGCGCTCCTTCTCCCAGACGATCGGTGGGCTGAGGCATTCGTCAATGGCCGTCCAGACGGAGAAGGTGGGGGCGAAGGCATACCCCTGCACCTCCAGGTTGCCTCCATCACGGACGCCGATCTCCTCGATTTCGTCGAAGAGGTGCTTGGCGGCATAGGCGGCGAAGACGTCCGAGAGGCCCGGGTCCACCCCCATGCCCAGGAGGGCCAGCAGGCCCTTTTTCTCCCACCGTTCGGCCTGGGCAAACTGCTCGTCCCCCGGCTTCACCCCGCACTGCCGGTACGGGTCGGTCGGGTGGGGTTCGGAGAGGCTCATCGCCATGTCCATATAGGTGCAGCCGACCTCGTAGGCGGCGTTGAAGATCGGCATGTTGAAGAGGGGTTCCACGGCGTTCAGGATGAGGTCCACCCCGTGCCGGCGTGCCAGGGCCTCGATCTCTTCCTGCCGACTGGCATCCAGCCGCTCCGTGACGAACTTTTCCTTGACGCGCAGTTTTCCGTAAACCTCCTGCAGCCGGGCCGGATTGATGTCCGCCAGGACCATTTTCTCCAGCCAGGGACGATCCTGGGCGATCAGGGCGATGGATTCGCCCACGCCGCCCACGCCGATGAGCAGGACTTGCATCGTGTGCCTCCTTTTCGTTTCGGTCTACCAGGGAAAGCGTTGCCATAGGGCTGTTCCCCTCACCCCGGCCGGCTTCGGGAGGGGCAAAGGGAGGACAGGCTACCTCTACTGGGAACGCAATTCGGTCCAGATGCGGTCGTAGAGGAGGGTGGCCTCGCCCACGTCCTGAATCCACTCCAGGCGGGCCATGACCTCCTCGGGTGGGTAGACGCCCGGGTTCTCCCGGATTTCGGGGTTGATGTACGGCTCGGCCGCCTGCACCGGGCTGGCGTACCAGGTGAAGTTGGAGATCTTGGCCGCCACCTCGGGACGCAGGAGGTAGTTGATAAAGACCTCGGCCGTGTACTTGTTCGGCGCGTTCTTGGGGATGCAGAGGTTGTCTGCCCAGATGGCGGCCCCCTCCTTGGGAATCACATAACTGACGCGGGGGTCCTCGGCGGCCACCATAAAGTAGTCGCCGCTCCAGCCTTGGCCGATGACGGTGTTTCCGGTGGTCAGGAGGTCCTCGAACTGCTCGCTATCGTAGGTGGCGACCCAGGCCTTCTGGCGCAGGAGAATCTGCTTGGCCTCCTCGAGTTGCTGGGGATCGGTGCTGTTCAGGGAGTAGCCCAGGTATTTGAGGGCGGCGCCGATGGCCTCGCGGGGGTCGTTCAGCATGCTCATCTTGCCGTAGAAGGGCCGGGCCATTTCCGGGTCGAAGAGGTAGCCCCAACTGTCGGGCACCTCCGTGACGACCTCGTTGTTGTAGCCGATGCCGGTGGTGCCCCACTGGTAGGGGATGCAGTAGGCGTTTCCCGGATCGTAGGGGGGATTCTGGAAGACGGGGTAGAGGTTGCTGCGGTTGGGAATGTTGTTGTGATCCAGCGGGGCCAGGAGGCCCTGCTTGATCATAATGTCCACCATATAGTCCGAGGGCACGATGACGTCGTAGCCGCCGGCCCCGGCCTGGAGTTTGGCCAGGAGGTCCTCGTTGCTGGCAAAGGTGTCCTCGATCACCCGGACGCCGAACTCGGCCTCGAAGTCGGCATAGACCTGGGGGTCAATGTACTCGGCCCAGTTGAAGATATGCAGTTCGGCGGCCAGTTGGGGCTTGGGGGTGGACGTCGGCATGGCCGTCGGCAACGCGGGAGGCGTACAGCCGACGAGCAGCACGAGCAAACCCAGCAGAAAAACGACCTTGCGCATGGCAGGCCTCCTTAAAGTGGGACAACTCCGCAGGACGGTTACGGGATCGATAACGGGCTTCTCACCTCCTCCTCTGCAAGACGAGCGACAGGACGACCAGGACCATCGCCGCCCCGAGCATGAGGGAAGAGAGGGCGTTGACGTCGGGGCTGATGCCCTTTTTCACCATACCGTAGACCCGGATGGGCAGGGTAGTGGCCCCCGGGCCGGTGGTAAAGAAGGTGATGACGTAATCATCGAGGGACAGGGTAAAGGCCAGGAGCGCACCGGCGATGATGCCCGGGGACAGGAGCGGCAGGGTGATGCGGCGGAAGGTTTGCCAGCCGTTGGCCCCCAGGTCCTGGGCCGCTTCCTCCAGGGTGGTGTCCATGCCGGCCAGCCGCGCCCGCACGATCACGGCCACGTAGGAGATGTTGAAGGCACAGTGGGAGATGATCACCGTGGGCAGCCCCAGGGGGATGCGGGCCGTGACGAAGAAGAGGACCAGCATAAAGCCCATGGCGATCTCCGGGATGATGATGGGCAGGTAGATCAGGGCCTCGAACGCCAGTTTCCCCAGAAAACGGTGCCGCTCCATCACCAGGGCCAGCAGCGTGCCGATGGCGGTGGAGATGGCCGTCGAGGCCAGGGCCACGATAAGCGAATTGCGCAACGCCTGGCCGGTGGCGGCGTCCTGGAAGAGTTTGGCGTACCAATCCAGGGTGAATCCCCGCCAGACGGAAAGGGAGTGCCGGTTGTCGTTGAAGGAGAAGATGACCAGGAGGACGATGGGGGCGTAGAGGAAAACGTACATCCATACGGCATTGGCGGTCAGCAGGCCGTGGGCCAGCCGGCGAAGAGAGATCGCCCGCAGGGACACTTTTTTGCGCCGCTCCAGCGTTGCCTCCATCGGCTAGAGCCTCCGTCCGACGCGGAAGTAGATCAGGGTGCCCACGAGCATCACCAGCATCAGCATAAAGGACAGGGCCGAGCCGAAGGGCCAGTCCCGCGTCGTCAGGAACTGGCGGGTGATCAGGGTGCCGATCATCTCGGTCTTGCCGCCGCCCAGGATGTCGGGGGTGATGTAGGCGCCCAGGGAGGGGATAAAGACCAGGATGGCCCCGGCCACCACACCGGGCAGGCTGAGCGGAAAGACCACCCGCAGGAAGGCCCGCAGGTCGTTGGCGTAGAGGTCTTTGGCCGCCTCCACCAGGGAGAAGTCGATTCTCTCGATGGCCGCGTAGCAGGGCAGGGCCATATCGGTGATCCAGCCGTAGACCAGGCCGACGACCACGGCGAACTCGGTATAGAGGAGGGGAAGCGGTTGGGCCGTCGCCTGGACCAGCGGGGAAAAGAGGCCGCCCAGGTTTTGCTGCATCCAGAGGAAGAAGGTATGGAGCGGGCCGGTCCAGAAGGAGTTGAGCAGCCCCTCGCCGCTCAGGATCATTTCCCAGGCGTAGGTGCGGACCACAAAGTTGGTCCAGAAGGGAATCATCAGCAGGAGGAGCAGGGCGTTGCGGATGCGGGGCGGCCGGCGGGCGATGAAATAGGCCAACGGATAGCCGAAGAGGAAACAGACCAGGGTGGTGGCCGCGGCGATGTAGAAGGAACGCCACACAATGCCCAGGTAGCCCACGTCGAAGATGCGGGCATAGTTCTGCCAGTTGAAGACCCATTGCACCTGGCCGTAGACATCCCGGCGGAGGAAACTGTAGACCAGGACGATCAGGAGGGGCACGGTGAAAAAGACCAGCAGCCAGAAGGCTCCGGGGAAGAGGAGGCGCAGGGTCGTCCCGCCCAGGAGGAAGAGGATGAGGAGGGAGAGAAGGAACTCCAGGGCGGCGTAGAGGTTGCCCTGGGCGAAGAAGGCGAGGGCGCCCCAGCCTACGCTTCCCAGGGCTCCCCGCAGGAGGGTCCAGCGGCGGAGGCGCTTTCCGCCCCACCCCAGGGCCACGGCCAGGCCGGCCTCCAGCGCCGCCAGGAGTAGGTTGAGCGGGTAGAGGGGCGGGGTGAGGGCCAGGGAGCAGGCCTCGTAGAAGCCGGCTCCGGCGATGAGGTTGGCCCGGACGGCCAGGGGACAGAAGTAGGGGAAGCCGGCCAGGAAGAGCGCGTTCAGGAGGAGAAGGCCGGCCAGGGCCCGTTCCACGACCCCTCCGACCGACCTTTTTCCTGGAACCCTTGTCGCCACGGCCATCTCGGCCCTCCCGGGCTAATCCAGCAGGACGAGGGTGCTCTCCGGAGGCCAGGCCACCCAGACCGTGTCCTGCCCGCCGTAGTAGGCCGACGGATCGGCGGCCGAGACCACGTTCTGCTGACGGACCGTGAGGAGGGAACCCTCCTCCAGGCGCACCCGGAAGTGGGTCTCGGTCCCCACATAGATGGCCTCCTCCACCCGACCGGGAAAGGCGTTGGAGAGCCCGGGGGGCACTTCCCGGAGCAGGCGCACTTTCTCCGGCCGCACGGCCACCGTCACGGGGCGTCCCGGCTCCAGTTCCCCCAGGAGCCCCTGCTGCGCCAAGTGGCTGTCCCGGCCGGCCGCCGCCCGCATGAGCAACTTTTCGCCCACCAGGACGGCAACGTACTCGGCATCCCGCTCCACCACCCGCCCCTCCAGGAAGTTGCTCTCCCCGATAAAGTCGGCCACGAAGCGACAGTTGGGGCGTTCGTAGATTTCGGTGGGCGTGCCCACCTGAAGCACCCGCCCCTGATGCATGACGGCGATGCGGTTGGACATGGTCAGGGCCTCGCCCTGGTCGTGGGTGACGTAGATGAAGGTGATGCCGACCTGCTGCTGGAGTTTCTTGAGTTCCAGTTGCATCTCCTTGCGCAACTTCAGGTCCAGCGCCCCCAGCGGCTCGTCCAGCAGGAGCACCGAGGGGCGGTTGACCAGGGCGCGGGCCAGGGCCACCCGCTGCTGTTGCCCGCCGGAGAGTTGGGAGGGCCGGCGGTGACCCATCCCGGAGAGGCGCACCATCTCCAGCGCTTCCTGTACCCGCCGTCGAATCTCCGGCCGGGGAACCCGCTTCATCTCCAAACCGAAGGCGATGTTGCGTTCGACCGACATATGGGGGAAGAGGGCATAGTTCTGAAAGACCATGTTCGTCTGGCGACGGAAAGGCGGGGTCTCGCCCATATACTCGCCCTGGATGTAGATCTCGCCCGCCGTAGGAAACTCAAAGCCGGCGATCATCCGCAGCGTGGTCGTTTTGCCGCAGCCGGAGGGCCCCAGGAGGGCGAAGAACTCGCCGTTGGCGATCTGGAGGGAGACGTTGTCCACGGCCACCACTTCGCCGAAGCGCTTGGTCACCTTGCGCAGTTCGACGGTGGGACGGTCCATTTATCGCTCCATCCGGGCCTTGTTCACCGCATCCTCGAAGTATTCCAGCGTACGCTCGATGTCCTCGTCGCTGTGGGAGTAGCACAGGAACCACGGCTCGCGGTCGTCGGGGTCGGGGATGGCGCCGTTTTCCACCAGGTGGAAGACGATGCGCTTGTAGAGGGCCTCGTCGCAGCGGGCAAAGTCGCGAAAGTCGCGGGGGTCCTCCTGCTCGGTGAGGAGGAGGCCGAACATGGCGCCGGGGCCGCAGATGACGTGGGGGAGGCCGGCCCGCCGGAGCACCTCGCTCAGCCCCTGTTGCAGCCGCCGGCCGCGCTCGTCAACGGCGCGCAGGATGGTTCCGTCCTCCAGGAGTTCCAGCGTGGCCTCGGCGGCGGCCATGCCGACGATGTTGCCGCAATAGGTGCCGGCATGGGTGACCCCCTGCACGACCACCTCCATGATCTCCCTTTTGCCGGCGATGGCGGCCACGGGGAAACCGTTGCCCAGGGACTTGGCGTAGGTCGCCAGGTCGGCCCGCACCCCGAAGTACTCCTGCGCCCCGCCCGGGGCGATGCGGAAACCGGTCTTGACCTCGTCGAAGATGAGGACGATGCCGTACTCGTCGCAGAGCCGGCGGAGGTGCTCCAGGTAGCCCGGCCGGGGCATGATGGCGCCGGCATTGCCCAGGATAGGCTCGACGATGATGGCGGCCAGGTCCGGCCAGGCACGCCGCACGGTCTCCTCCAGGAGGTCAAAGTCGTTGAAGGGAAGGGTGAGGATGAGGTCGTGCAGCGCCCGGGGGATGCCCGATCCGACCGGCTGGGGAACCGGGCTGCGTCGGTGGCCCAGGGCCTCCAGCCGGGCCGTGGCCGTGGTGAAGAGGAGGTAGTCGTGCACCCCGTGGTACTGGCCCTCGAACTTGAGCACCTTTTCCCGCCCGGTATAGGCCCGGGCGAAGCGCAACGCCGCCATCGTCGCCTCGGTGCCGGAGTTGGCAAAGCGCACCATCTCCATCCCGGTCATCCGTACGATGCGCTCGGCCACGCCGACCTCCAGCGGCGTGGGATGGGGGAAGCAGGTGCCCTCGGCGATGGCCTCGGCCACCCGCCGCACGACCGGCTCGTAGCCGTGCCCCAGGATGACCGGGCCAAAGCCCAACTGGTAGTCAATGTACTCTTTGCCGTCGGGGTCCCAGACGTGGGAGCCCTTTCCCCGGCACAGCGGGAAGGTTCGTTCCCCCCAGTTGCGGAAGTTGGAGGTCACGCCGCCGGGCAGCACCGCCCGGGCCCGGGACATGAGTTCCTGAGAGCGCGGACCCAGCATGTCACCCTCCTTTCGGGGTTTCCAACGGTGTGCCGTCTTGATGTCTGTATTATACCACGTTCTCTCCAATTTTGCAAGTCCCTATTGACAATTCGGATGCCATGTGGTATAATCCTTCTGAAACAGCATAGAAAAAAAGAAAAATTGTCGGAAAACGACAAACAGGGGCAAGGTTTCCCGGTGACCCAACCGGGCGACCGGTGGTCCTATCGAGCCGCAGGAGACAGAGGTGGAATACGGAACGCTCCGCAACTACATCGCCGGCCGGTGGGAGGCTTCCGCCTCGACCGAGGTGCTGGACGTCCACAACCCGGCCACCGGCGAGGTCATCGCCCGGGTGCCGCTTTCCACGCCGGAGGAGGTCCACCGGGCGGTGGCGGCGGCCAAAGAAGCCTTCCCGGAGTGGCGGGAGACGCCTCCGGCGGTGCGGGCGCGCTACATGTTCCGGCTCAAGGCACTTCTGGAGGAGCACTTTGAGGAACTGGCCCGCACCGTGACCACCGAGCACGGGAAAATCCTGGACGAGGCCCGGGGAGAGGTGCGCCGGGCCATCGAGAATGTGGAGGTGGCGGCCGGCATCCCCTCGCTGCTGATGGGCTATAACGCCGAGGACGTGGCCGCCAGCATCGATGAGGAGTGCCTGCTCCAGCCGCTGGGCGTCTTCTGCTGTGTCGCCCCCTTCAACTTCCCGGCCATGGTGCCCTTCTGGTTCCTGCCCTATGCCGTGGCCTGCGGCAATACCTACATCGTCAAGCCCTCCGAGGTCTGCCCGATCAGCCAGAGCAAAATGTTCGAACTCCTGGACGCGGCCGAGTTTCCGCCGGGAGTGGTCAACCTGGTGAACGGGGCCAAGGGGGTGGTGGACGCGCTCCTTTCCCATCCCGACGTGGTCGGCGTCTCCTTCGTCGGTTCGACTCCCGTAGGGCGCTACATCTACGCCACGGCCGCCGCCCATGGCAAACGCGCCCAGTGCCAGGCCGGGGCCAAGAACGCCCTGGTGGTGCTGCCTGATGCCCCGTTGGGGCCGACGGTGGCGGCCATCCTCACCTCGGCCTTTGGCACGGCCGGCCAGCGCTGCCTGGCCGGCGCCCTGGTCCTGGCCGTGGGAGAGGCCTACGAGCCGCTCAAGGAGCGCCTGGTGGAGGCCGCCTCCCGCCTCAAGGTCGGGAACGGCCTGGACGAGTCGGTGCAGATGGGCCCGGTGGTCAGCCGGCGGGCGCTGGAGCGCATCCACGGCTACATCGAAAAGGGCCTGGCGGAAGGCGCCGTCCTTCTCCTGGACGGCCGCCAGGTGCGGGTGGAGGAATACCCCCAGGGGTATTTCATCGGCCCGACCATCTTCGACCGGGTGCGCCCGGAGATGACCATCGCTCGGGAGGAGATCTTTGGCCCGGTATTGGGACTCATCCCGGTGGCCGACTTTGAGGAGGCCCTGGAGATCATCGAGGACCTCCCCTACGGCAACGCTGCCTCCCTTTTTACCTCCAGCGGAAAATTTGCCCGTGAGTTCAAATACCGTGTCCGCTGCGGCAACATCGGCATCAACATCGGCATCGCCGCCCCCGTCGCCACCTTCCCCTTCTCCGGGATGAAGGCGTCTTTCTTCGGCGACCTGCACGGCCAGGGACGGGATGCCATCCAGTTCTTCACCGAGCGCAAGGTGGTGATCACCCGCTGGTTTTGAGACGTTGGCACGCTGACACGTTTCACGTTGCACGTTGACACGTTTCACGTTGGCATGTTCAGAGGGGGTAAGAGACGTTGTCGGCAGAACTGAACACTTTTGGAGCCGTTCTCAAGTTTGCCATCGAATGGGAAAGGCAGGCGGCCGCCTTTTACGAGGTCGGCGCCCGCAACCGACTGCTGGCCACCTTCCTGGAACTGGCCCAGGGGGCGTATAAAAGGTTGCGCCGGCTGGAGCAGGCCCGCCAGGAGGGGGTGGCGGAGATGATTCTGGAGCCGATCAGCGGGCTGGATGGAGAGTCCTATCGCCTGGAACTGTCCCCGGAGGCGGATGAAGAGGTCCTTCTGCAACAGGCCCGCTTGCTGGAGGAAACGGCCGCCCGCTTCTACCAGGACGCGGCGGCCCGGATGCCCATCCGGGAGGTCTCCCGCCTCCTGGAAAGCCTGGCCCAGGAGAATCGGAAGCGGCGGGAACGGCTGGGGCGTTAGCACGTTCGCCCGCCGGCGATGGAGGAGGACATGTTCGGCTTCTTCGGCCGGGTGTTGCGGATCGATTTGAGCAACCGGACCTGGACGGTGGAGGAGGTTCCGGATCAGGTCCTGGCCCAGTACCTGGGGGGCAAGGGGCTGGCGGCCTATCTGCTCCTGGAGCATGCTCCGGCCGGCGTGGATCCACTGGCGCCGGAAAATCCCCTGATCGTGGCCACCGGGCCGGCGAGCAGCAGCGGCCTGCCGCCGGCCAGCCGGTACGGGCTTTTTTCCAAGTCGCCTCAGACCGGCATCTTCGCCGAGTCGTATGCCGGCGGGCATGTGGCCCCCCTCATCAAGGCCACCGGCTACGATGCCGTCGTCCTCCAGGGGGCCGGCGAGCGGCCGGTATTTCTGGAGGTCTCCGACGAAGGCGTCTTCTTCCACGATGCCGCACCCTTCTGGGGGCTGGATGCCTACGAGGCCGAGGAGGCCCTGGAACGGGCCGTCGGGAAGGAGGCCCGGGCCATCGTTATCGGGCCGGCCGGGGAGAAAGGGGTGGCCTTTGCCTGCGTGGGCAACGACCGGGGACGCCAGGCCGGCCGCACCGGGCTGGGGGCCGTGCTGGGGTCCAAGCGCGTCAAGGGCCTCGTCTTCCACGGCCGGGCCCCATGCCCCCTCTTTGACCCGGCCGGCATCCGCGCCTATACCCGCTCCCTCGTGGAAAGGGGACGGGAGGACCCCGCCGCCCGCAACTACCGCACCTACGGCACGCCGATGGTCGTGGCCCTGGCCAACCGCACCGGAGCCTTTCCCTCCTACTACTGGTCGGCCGGCACGGTGCCCCACTGGGAACGCCTGAGCGCCGAAACGCTCCTGGAGCGCTTCCACCCGCGGCCCAAGGCCTGCTTCGGCTGCTTCTTCGCCTGCGGCAAGGTGACCACCGTCCCCGACGGCCCCTACGCCGGCCTGACGGTGGAGGGCCCGGAGTACGAGACCATCTACGCCTTCGGCGGCCTGTGCGGCATCGAGGACCTGGCCGAAATCCTCTACCTGAACGACCTCTGCGACCGGCTGGGGCTGGATACGATCACCGCCGGCAACGTGGCCGGGCTGGCCATCGAGGCCTCCCGGCGGGGCCGGCTGGAGATGAAACTGGATTACGGGGATACCGAGGGCATCGCCGCCTTCCTGCGCCGGGTGGCCGGCCGGGAAGGGGTGGGCGAAGTGTTCAGCCGGGGCGTCCGGGCGGCCGCCCGCGCCCTGGGCCTGGAGGACCTGGCCGTCCACGTCAAGGGGCTGGAGCCGGCCGGCTACGACCCCCGCGCCCTCAAGGGCATGGGGCTGGCCTATGCCGTCTCCGACCGCGGGGCCTGCCACCTGCGGGCCACCGTCTACAAGGCCGAGTTCGCCGGCTGGGCCGACCGCACCACCGCCGAGGGCAAGGCCGCGCTGGTGCTCGATTTCGAAGATCGCCACACCATCTTCGACACCCTGATCTTCTGCCGCTTCTACCGCGATATGATCGGCTGGGACGAACTGCCCACCGTCATCCGCCTGCTCACCGGGCTGGAGTTCGACAAGGCCGGATTGCAGGCCCTCTCCCAGCGCATCGCCGACGCCATCCGCCGCTACAACCTCCGCGAGGGCATGTCCCCGGCGGATGATACCCTCCCGACTCGCCTCCTGCAGGAGGCCCTTCCCCCCGGCGGCGACCGGCTGAGCGAGGCGGAACTGCAGCGTATGGTGAGCGAGTACTATGTCCTGCGGGGCTGGGAAAGGTAGGCCCGGCGTCCGCACGGGGGAGGTGGGCCGATGGGCCAAGTGGATCGCCAGGATGTCGCCATCGTGGACCTGCTGATGGAGGACGGCCGCATGTCCTGCGCCGAGATCGCCCGGCGCGTCGGCGGCATTTCCGAACGGGCCGTCCGCTACCGCATCGCCCGGCTGGTACGGGAGGGGGTGATCCGCGTCTCGGCCATCCCCAACCCGAAGGCACTGGGCTTCCTGGTGGTGGCCGACGTGATGATCGAGGTGGAGCCCGGACACATCCGGGAGGTGGCCGAGACGCTGCGGGGATACGAATGCGTGAGTTACGCGGCCTGTTCCACCGGCGACCGGGACGTGAGCATCCAGGTCGTGGCCCGCGACAACGCCGAACTGTACCGATTTGTGACCGAGGTGGTGGCCCAGGTGCCCGGCGTGCGCCGGACGGAGACCTACCTGGTGCCCATCATCCTGAAGGACGTGTATGAATGGCGCATTCCCCGGGAATGTGTGGCCCCGGAGAAAGGAGGGTAGAGGACGGAACCTTGGCGGAGGACGGACTTCTCGAGGCAAGTATGAGGAGGTGCAGAGATGTCCGAGAAGGTCTTTGCCCGGAAGGCCAGCGGCCTGGTGCGCGGGCTATCGCTCCTGGACGCCTTCGGCGTCGGCTTCATGAACCAGGGGCTGACCCCCAGCATGTGGGTGATGATCAGCCTGGGCCTGGGGGTCTATGCCGGGGGGAACCTCATCCTGGCCACCATCATCTCGGCCGTTATGTGCGGAATTGGGTTCTCCCTGGTCTGGGGAATCCTGGGCGGAAGCATGCCCCGCAGCGGCGGCGAGTACATCTATAACTCGCGCATCCTCCACCCCCTGGTGGGCATCGCCGAAAGTTTCGGCAACGCCTTCGTCTGGGTGATGTGGATCTTTGTCCTGGCCCCCTGGACGGTGGATCCCGGGATGGTGATGATGTTCCAGTTCCTGGGCCGGCCGGACATCGCCGAGTTCCTGACCCAACCGTGGGTCCTGTTCGCCTTCTCCACCCTGGTCAGCCTGATCGGCATGCTCTTTCTCATCTTCGGCATCAAGGTCTTTGCCACGGCCCAGAAGGTCGTCATGTTCCTGGGCATCCTGGGCTGCGCCGTCATCCTCCTGGTCTTTACCTTCACCTCGGCCGGCGGCTTCCGGGAGGCCTGGGACCGGATGGCGGCTTCTGCCGAGCCGGCCGAGGCCGATCTCAGCACCATGGCCGAGGACGCCGGCGTGGATATGGCCGATGCCGAGGCCGTAGCCTACTACCTCCAGGCGCAACTTTTGGGCCGCACGCCGGTGGAGGACATCGTGGCCCCCGGCGGCACCGTCATCGTCCGGGCCGGAAACGAGATCACCGGGGATGACATCGCCGCGCTGGCGGCGCTGCATAACGAGGAGGGCATCCCGGTCACGGTCCGGGTGAAGCCGCTCACCTACGACGCCTTCCTCCGGGCCGTGAGCCTGGTGATGGACCAGGCCGAGGGGCGGCCGCTTCCGAACACCTGGAACTGGGTGGACACGCTGGGGGTGATGGTGGCCGGCTCCTGGCTCTTTGCCTATTCCTACTGCATCACCTTCATCGCCGGCGAGGTCAAGCGCCCCGATAAAAGCATCATCCTGGGCAACCTCTTTGCCATCCTCGTGCCGGCCTTCTTCATGCTCTGGCTGGCCATCGTCCTCTACAACACGGTCGGCTTCCAGTTCCTCTCCGCCACCGCCTACGTGGACAATACCTGGGGCAACGCCTTCCTGGGCCTGCCCTTCTCCTGGTCGCCCCAGTTCGTCGGGTTGGCCGCCGTCGTGACCCAACATCCGGTCCTGATCGTCCTGATGGCCGGCTCCTTTGTCCTCTTTAGCCTCTGGTGGGTGGCCCTCTCCTACATGGCTTTTCCCCGCATCCTCTTCGCCTGGGGGATGGACCGCGTGGGGCCGCGCTGGTTCACCGATATCCACCCACGCTGGGGAACCCCGGTCTGGACCCACCTCCTCTGCTTCGGCCTGGGCGAAATCGGCATCCTCCTCTACGCCTTCTGGCAGAACCCGATGACCGGCCTCTCGGTGACCGGGATGGAGATCGTCTCCGTCTTCGGCGTCACGGCCATCGCCGCGGCCCTCTTCCCCTTCATCCGCAAGGTCCGCAACATCTGGGAGGCCTCGCCCTACCGCAAGTGGAACATCCTGAACATTCCGGTGGTGACCATCGGCGCCGTCGTCAACCTGGCGTATCTCGCCATCCTCTTCGTCTTCTTCTTCCTGATGCCCTACTTCGGCGGGGCCGGCCTGGAGGAACTGACGCTGGGCTCGGGGGCCCTGTACCTGGTGGTCTGGGTGGCCGGCATCCTCTGGTACTACTTCTGGAAGTGGTGGAACAAGCGGCAGGCCGGCATTGACATCGGCCTGGCCTACGGCGAACTGCCGCCGGAGTAGGCCCTCACCCCTCACCTCCTTCCCCCTCTCCCCTCTTCCAATGGGAGAGGGGAGAGGGGGCCAGGGGGAGTGGGATGAGGGATCGGGCAGGAGGTTGGCATGAAAATCTTTTTCGTCACCGACATCCACGGCTCCAACGTCTGCTACCGCAAGTTCCTGAACGCCCTCAAGATCTACGGGGTGGATGTCGGCATCCTCCTGGGCGACCTGACCGGCAAGATGCTCATCCCTCTGGTGGAACGGGCCGGTGGCGGCTGGGAGACCACCTTCATGGGCTTTCCCACCGTGGCCGGCACCGAGGAGGAACTGGCCAAACTCAAAAAGACCATCGAGATGGTCGGCTACTACTGGGTGCACCTGACCCCGGACGAGTTCGAGGCCCTGAAGGCCGACCCGGCGGCCCAGGAGACCCTCTTCAAACGGTTGGTGCTGGAACGCCTCCGGGAGTGGATGGCCCTGGCCGACGAGCGCCTGAGCGGAAGCGGCATCCCGGTCTATATGGCCCCGGGGAACGACGACTACCTGGAGGTGGACGAGGTCATCGCCGGCTCCAAAGTTATCGTGAACTGCAACGACCGGGTGGTCCAATTGGGCGACCACGAGATGGCCACCTTCGCCTGGACCAATCCGACCCCCTGGGACACGCCCCGGGAAAAGCCCGATGAGGAACTGGAGCCGATGCTGGAAGCCCTCATCGGCCAGATTCGGGATATGCCCAACGCCATCTTCAACTTCCACGCCCCGCCCTACGGCTCCGGCCTGGACCTGGCCCCCGAACTCACGAAGGACCTGGTACAGGCCGCCGACCGCAAGATGCACGTGGGCAGCCGGGCCGTGGCCAAGATGATCCAGAAGTACCAGCCGCTCCTGGGGCTGCACGGCCACATCCACGAATCGCGGGGCGTGCACAAGATCGGCCGCACCACCGTGATCAACCCGGGCAGCGAGTACTCCGAAGGCCTCCTCAAGGGGGTCATCGTGGTGCTGCACAAAGGCAGGGTCAAGGATTATGTCTTCACTTCCGGCTAAAAGCCCAGGAGTGTATGGATGACGGAACGCCGATTTCGCCTGCCCAAAGACATCCCGCTGGAGGAGTATCCCCAGCCGGAGGTCTTCCTGGACGAGGCCCGCCGACTGATCGAGGAGGCCCGGAAGCAGGGGCTGATCCTGCGGGTGATGGGCCCGATCGCCTTGCACTTGTACTTCCCGGCGTATGTGGACCTCTACCGCCGGATGGAGCGCCTGGGCGAACGGGTCTTTACCGACATCGACTATGCCGCCTACGGCAAACAGCGGGGCAAGATGGTCTCCTTCTTCCAGAAGCAGGGCTACGACTATAACCCCCGCCTCATGATGCTCTACGGCCAGGATCGGCACATCTACTTCGGTGGCCGCGTGCCGATGATCGATATCTTCTACGACCGGTTGAAGATGAACCACACCGTGGACTATCGCGGCCGGCTGGAGTTCCACCCCTACTGCGTCACCTTCACCGACCTCCTTTTGCAAAAACTCCAGATCGTTCAGATCAACGATAAAGACCTCAAGGACTGCCTCCTTCTCCTCCTGGCGGCGCCGCTCGCTGAGCAGGAGGAGGAAGCCATCAACATCCGCTACATCGCCCGCCTGCTGGCCGAGGACTGGGGCTTTTATTACACGGCCACGACCAACCTGGGCAAGGTCAAGGCCTACGCAGAGCAGGTTCCGGCGCTGGGGCCGGCGGAGCGGCGCACCATCGTGGAAAAGGCCGACCAGGTCCTCCAGGCCGTTGAGGCGGCCCCCAAGTCGGGCCGCTGGAAGGCCCGGGCCCGGGTCGGGCCGAAAAAGGTCTGGTACAACGAGGTCTCGGACTGGGCCTAGGTGCGTTGGCACGTTCGCACGTTGGCATGTTTACACGTCTGGAGGAGGTGTGAAAAATGATACAAAGCGGCTGTTACACAGGCCAGGTGTTGCGGGTGGACCTCACGAGCGGCCGAATCGTCTCCGAACCGCTCCGTGAGGATTGGGCCCGCGACTTTATCGGCGGCAAGGGGCTGGTCTTTCGCTACCTCTACGAGGAACTCCGGCCCGGCACCGACCCCCTTTCGCCGGCCAATGTGGTGGTCATCTTTCCGGGCCTCCTGGCCGGCACGATCGTGGCCACGACGGCCCGCACCTGCGTCGGCACGCGCTCCCCGCTGACCGGGACGATCCTCGACTCCTACGTCGGCGGCGGCTTCGCGGCCATGTTGCGGTACGCCGGCTGGGACGGCATCATCATCACCGGGCAGGCGGAGAAGCCAGTCTACCTCTTCATCGAGGACGAACGGGCCGAACTGCGCGACGCCTCCCCGATCTGGGGCCGGCCGATCTGGGAGGCCGAGAACTGGCTGGAGGAGCAGGCCGGCCCGGGGCGCATCGTGGCCCTCACCGCCGGCCCGGCCGGGGAGAACCTGGTCCCCTTCGCCTGCCTGACCTCGGAGGCCTACCGCCAGTGCGGCCGGGGCGGACTGGGGGCCGTCTTCGGCAGCAAGCGCCTGAAGAGCGTGGTCGTGCGCGGCAGCGGCGCGGTGCGGGTGCCGGATATGGCCGCCTTCCTGGAAACCTACCGACGGCTGATGCAGAGCAGCCTCCTCACCGAGGCCAACCTCTGGGCCAACGCCGAGGGCACGCCGATGATCGTGGACCCGGCCAACGCCGCCGGCCTCTTCCCCACCCGCGGCTTCACCCAGGGCGAATTCGACGGCAAGGACGGCATCAACTCGGCGGCGATCCAGGCCGCCCTGGTCCGTAAACGGGCCTGCACCAACTGTCCCCTGGCCTGCGGCCGGCTGACGAAAAGCGGCCGCGGCGAAATCCTGGAGGGGCCGGAGTATGAAACGATCGGCCTGGGCGGCGGCAACTGCGGCATCGGCAACCTGGATGACCTGATCGCCTACAACCGCCTCTGCGACAACCTGGGCCTGGACACCATCTCCACCGGCAACGTCATCGGCCTGGCCATGACCATGACCGAGGAGGGCATCCACGACTTTGGCCTGCGCTACGGCGACGCCGAGGGCTACCTGCGCACGGTGGAGGACATCGCCTACCGCCGGGGCATCGGGGAGGACCTCTCCCGCGGGGCCCGCTACGTCGCCCGGAAATACGGCGGCGAGGACGTGGTCCTGGAGATCAAGGGCCTGGAATTCCCGGCCTATGACCCCCGCGGGGCCTTTGGCATGGGGCTGGCCTATGCCACCTCCGAACGCGGTGCCTGCCACCTGAGGTCCTTCGTGGTGGCGAACGAATCGCTCTTCAGCACCTACTACCCCGATTCCTTCCAGGGCAAGCCCCAGATGGTCATCAACGACCAGAACCTGAACTCGGTCAAGTGGACGGGCATCTTCTGCGACTTCTGGGCCATCAACGCCGAGGACATCGCCACCCTCTTCTCCGCCGCCACCGGACGCCCCTTCACCGCCGAAGAGGTGATGCGCATCGGCGACCGCATCTGGAACGTGGGCCGGCTCTTCAACCTGCGCGAGGGCTTCGGCCGGAAGGACGATTACCCCCCGCCGGCCCTCTTCAAGCGGCCGCTCCGGAACGGCAAGGCGGCCGGCAAGGTGTACACGATGGAGGCGTATGAGGCCGCCCTGGACGAGTACTATGCCCTGCGCGGCTGGACCCGCGAAGGCGTGCCGACGCCGGAGAAACTGGCCGCCCTGGGGCTGGAATGGTAAGGAGGAAGCCATGCCGCTCAAATTCCGTAACGCGCTCTGCACCGGTTGCCATCTGTGCGAACTGGCCTGTTCGGCCTACCACTTTGGCGAGTTTGCCCCGACGCGGGCGCGCATCCGGGCCACCGTTCGTCCCCAGGAGGGCGACTGCCGGGTCATGGCCTGCTTCTCCTGCCCGGAGGCCCCCTGCATCGCCGCCTGTCCCAGCGGGGCGATCTCCCGCGCCGGGCCCCGCCGGCCGCTTTTCATAGACCCGCAGAAGTGCGACGGCTGCCAGGCCTGCCTCCCGGCTTGTCCCTACGGCGCGATGTACTTTGACCGGCCGACCGGCAAGGCCATCGCCTGCGATATGTGCGGCGGCGAACCCCAATGTGTGCAGTACTGCTACCCCGAGGCGGTGGTCGCCGTCGAATAGCCCTCCCGGAGGTGAGACGTGCCCGAAGGAATCGAGGAAGCCCTGACCTATTCCCGGCGCTGGCTGGAGATCATCCATAAGCCGGCCCTGGAGGAGGCCGAGGCTAAAGAAATCATCGAGGAAAGCAAGCACAACTTTGCCGAGCACTTTAACCGGGGCTGGCTGGGCTACCGCAAGTCGGTCACCGAGGCCGGCGACTGGGCGGCCACCGAGTGGAGCGGCTCCGGGGCGGTCTTCCGCGACGTCCTGGGCCGCGAGTTCATCGACTGCCTGGGCGGCTACGGCCTGCTGGACCTGGGCTGGTCGCATCCCGAGGTGGTCGCGGCGGTCAAGGCCCAACTGACCTACCGCACTCCCATGCCCAGCCAGGAACTCATTGACCCCTTACGGGGCGTCCTGGCCCGGCTGATGGCCCTGATCACGCCCGGCGACATCCAGTACTCCTTCTTCGCCGCCAGTGGGACGGAGGCGGTGGAGGGGGCCGTCAAACTGGCCAAAATGTACACCCGCAAGCCCGGCTTCATCGCCGCCATCCGGGGCTTTCACGGCAAGACGATGGGCTCGCTCAGCCTCCTGGGCAAGGCCGACTTCCGCGAGCCGGTGGGCATCCTCTACGGCGGGCCGGTCTACCACGTGCCCTTTGGCGATGCCGACGCCGTGGAGCAGCAACTGGAAACTTGCCGCCAGGTCGGGACGGGCATCGCCGCCGTGGTGATGGAGCCCATCCAGGGGGAGGCCGGGGCCATTGTCCCGCCGGACGACTTCTGGCCCCGCCTGCGCGAACTGACCCGGCATTATGGCGTCCTCCTCATCGCCGACGAGGTGCAGACCGGGATGGGGCGGACCGGGAGACTCTGGGGCGTGGACCACTGGAACGTCGTCCCGGACATTATGGCCATGGCCAAGTCGCTGGGCGGCGGGGTGATGCCGGTGAGCGCCTTTTGCTCCACGGCGGAGATCTGGCAGGTGATGATGGAGCCCAACCCCTTCATCCACACCACGACCACCGGTGGAGGCCCGCTGGCCTGCAGCGCGGCCATCGCCGCCATCCATGTCACGTTGCGCGAGCGGCTCTGGGAGCAGGCGGCGGCCAAGGGGGATTACCTCATCCCCAAACTGAAGGACTTGGCCGCCCGTTATCCCCAGATCTTTGACCCCGCCTTCAACGGCGACGGCATCACCGGCAAGGGACTGCTCGTCGGGATGCACTTTCGCCGGCCGGAGGTGGGCTACCGGGTGGCGGCCGGCCTCTTCCGACGCGGCGTTCTGGTGGCCGGGACGCTCACGAGCGCCCACACCATCCGCATCGAGCCGCCGCTCATCATCACTTACGAGCAACTGGATAGGGTGCTGGAACGGCTGGCGGATACGCTGGCCGAAGTGAGCCGTTCGCTTTGAGGAGGTGGGTATGTCCCGACCGGAAGAAGTGGCTGCCACGGCTTACCTTTCCCCGGTCTGGCCGCGCTACACCGAGATCCTGGCCGAGCGGGCCGAGGGGATTTACATCTACGGCGCCGACGGCCGGCGCTACATCGATTTCACCTGCGGCATCGGGGTGACCAATACCGGCCACTGCCATCCCCGCGTGGTGCGGGCGGCGCAGGAGCAGTGCGCCCTCCTCATCCACGGCCAGGCCAACATCGTCTACCACCGGCCGATGCTTCGCCTTGTTGAGGAGTTGCGCACCATCGTCCCGGCCGGCCTGGACTGCTTCTTCTTCTCTAACAGCGGGGCCGAGGCAGTGGAGGCGGCGGTGAAACTGGCCCGCCACGCCACCGGCAAGCCCGTCATCATCGTCTTCCAGGGCTCCTTCCACGGCCGCACTGTGGGCACGATGTCCCTCACCACCTCCAAGACGATCTACCGCCTGCGCTACCAGCCGCTTATGCCCGGCGTGGTCGTAGCCCCCTACCCCTACGCCTACCGCTACGGCTGGACGCCGGAGGAAGCGGCCCGCTTCTGCCTACAGGAGGTGCGCCACCTCCTGGTCACGCAGTGCGACCCCTCGGAGACGGCGGCCATCCTGGTCGAGCCGGTGCTGGGCGAGGGCGGCTACGTCGTCCCGCCGGCCGAGTTCCTCCCGGGGCTGCGCGCCATCGCCGACGAGCACGGCCTGCTCCTCATCGCCGACGAGGTGCAGAGCGGCTTCGGCCGGACCGGGCGCTGGTTCGCCGTCGAGCACTTTGGGGTGGTGCCCGATATCCTGGTCATGGCCAAGGGGCTGGCCTCCGGCTTCCCGCTGAGCGGCATCGCCGCCCGGCGGGAACTGATGGAGAAGTGGGTGCCGGGGACGCACGGCGGCACCTACGGCGGCAACGCCGTGGCCTGCGCCGCCGCCGTGGCCACCATCCAGGCAATGCGCGAGGAGGGCCTGATCGAAAACAGCGCCCGGCAGGGCGCCTTCCTCCTGGAACGGCTGCGCGATCTCCAGAAGCGGCATCCGCGCATCGGAGATGTGCGCGGCCTGGGCCTCATGGTGGGGGCCGAATTCACCGCGCCCGACGGCCGGCCGGACAAGGCCTCGGCCAAGGCCGTCGTCCAGGCCTGCCAGCGGCTCGGCCTGATCCTCCTCACCTGCGGCCCCTACGACAACACCATCCGCTGGATTCCCCCGCTCATCGTCACGCGGGAGCAACTGGAGGAGGCGCTGGGAATCTTCGAGCAGGCGTTGGTAGAAGTCGGGCTGTAGGTCGGATTGACCGTCCGACCTACCACTTCCCGAAAAAGTCGGTGATATCGAAGTAGACGGTTCGGGACGTGCCGTCGGCCAGGCGGAGGCGCAATAGTGCCGGCCGGCGGAAACCAGCAGGGCCTGCCGTTCCAGTTGCCAATCCACGCCCCGCCGGCCGAAGAGGGCCTCCAGACAGAGGTATTCGGCGCGGATGCCGGCCGTGGTGTTTGGAGCGCCCTGGATGATGATGGCCGTCTGAAGGGTATCCCCCGGACCGCCGGAAAAGGTGATTCCGCCCAGGTCCAGGTGACTGATGATGAATTGACCTCATCGAAGGGATGGTTCACAATAGGTTGACACTCTTTGTGAACGAGGCATTGGGGTATGAGGAGCCGCTTTCGACCGCGCCGTCGGTAAAGGCGCAACGGCAGTGGGGGCGACCCGTCGGGTCGCCCTCACCGCCGAGGGGGTCTCCGAACCCGACGCGGCCCGCGAAACGTTCACAACCGCCGGGATTTGGGGACACGGATTTTCACGGATCCACAATGTTTACCCTCTGTGTCCGCCCAATCGGTTGCGGCAGGAGGCTGCGTGATGGTTGCACCGCCGGTGAGGGCGCAACACACCCTTGTCGGCGACGCCTCCTACCGGCGGGTGTAGGGGTAGCTGTGTCCGCCCAATCGGTTGCGGCAGAAGGCTGCGTGATGGTTGCACCGCCGGTGAGGGCGCAACACACCCTTGTCGGCGACGCCTCCTACCGGCGGGTGTAGGGGTAGCCGAGGGCACTGCCCTCGGCTACCCGACGTTCGGCGTCGGAGACACCTCCTACCGGCGGGCGACGGGTAATTTTAACGCAAAGGGTCAACCTATTTCCCTGGAAAAATGAACCATCCCTCATCGAACCTCACAATTTCCCCTGATTGGCCAATCGGACGAATGTCTCCAGGGTCACGATGTTGACCAAATTACCATCAAGCAGGCGGCTCTGTAAGTCTCCACCGACGAAGAAATCGCGAAGTTTCCATCCATCACCGCCGAGTACCAGGTACGCTTTGTGATACTTTCCCTGGGAAGATCGTACAGCCTCCGCTAGACACATGGCTTCAAAAGGCACTTTTTGTTCGGCGGTGCCGGAAACCTGTTGCCATTTGAGCGAGATCAAGAACTGCCTGCCCTCTCGATCTTTGGCAAGCACGTCAATAATGTGTTTGCCTCTGCCCAGTCGTTGGCCGATATGGACTCGCGTCTGGTACTGGTATCCGCCGTGCTCAAGTGCGGGGAGGATCATCTGCTCCAATACAGCGCCGGTCGTGGTGTTTCGTGGATTCATGGCCTTACCTCCGAGACAATATTTTTGTAGGGGAATATCCCACTGCGTCGCGTAGATAGAATGGGGCAGCCGGGCCACTACGGGTCATTCCTCACCTGCGAACATAGACCAAGAGGTAGCGATGGATAATCTCGAGGTCTGTGTTGAGCCCTGTCGAAACCCTTGGGTTGAGCCCTGTCGAAACCCTTGGGTTGCCTTGCGATGGCTCTTGGGGTACTACAATAATAATTTCCTTAAGCGAAAAGTCGGGGTGGCGTTTCATATCTTCATACACAATCAACCCGGCGGGCCAGAGGGTTTCCCCACGAAAGTCCATCGTTTCCAACACAAGGAAACTACCTCGACCGAGCGTACTTTGCTCGACCACCTTGCTCAAGGTGCTCCGATAGTCCATGAACTTGGATTCGGTCATCCCATGATACTGTGGCCAACGGACATAGACCAAATGCACCCGTTGGGCTAAACGTGTGAAAATGTCCTCGCCGTCTAACCTGACTTCAGCCCAGTTCCCATCCTCGCGGCTAGAAAAACGCCACAGCAGGTTACGCCTGACTTCCTGTTCTAAGCGCTCTTCGGGGAAAATCCAAACCGTGGTCGTTTCCAGGTTCTCCTCTTCTATCCTCCGTACTTGATCTACCGCAATCTGGCAGGAAAGCGTGCACTCCCACGGGGTACGCGGCTCTCCAACGCGCTTCGTCAGGGGCTTCTCGAAAATGGGGAGATACTCGTGGGCCAGCAGGAGAAAGTTGTGTTGAATGCTTCGCGTGTACCAGAAACCCGTTGTTCTGCAATTGTGCTGGCGCTTGATGACCAGTTCCCGCAGGATGAATCCGGCATCCAGGAACACTCGAATGGTCTGGAAGCCGATAGGCACGACATATTTCGATTTCCGGGCATCGCCTATAAGAATGGCGCACTTACCGCCGGGCTTTAGGACGCGCAGGCTCTCCGCAGCAACTTGGTGCATCTCTCGAAGAAAATCGCTAACGGACAAATCGGATAGATCCCCTGGAATCCGGGTACCATATTTGATGATTCCCGCATAGGGGGGGTGAGCACAGATCAGGTCGACACGGCCATCAGGAAGGTCGGATAGATCTCTGGCGTCTCCAACGCTGACTTCCGGCTCATATAGAGGGAAAGAGTCGTTGCCGAGAAGTTGGCTGGGTGGCGAGAACCGTAGATTTTCCAGGGTGAGGCCCACCGCTCCGGGGTTGATATCCCTGGCGATGCAACGACGCCCAAGCAGTTTCGCTTCGACGGCCGTCGTACCGCCTCCCACAAAGTAATCCAGAACCGTATCCCCGGGCCGGGAATACTTGAGGATGACGTTACGGGGGATATAGGGAGACCAGTTCCCCCGGTAGCGCCCGTCGTGGGTGGCCCAATCGCCGCGTTGCTTGAAACTCCATACGGTTGTGGTTTCTTCATGAAAGTTCGGCGGTTGCCACCGTTTGATACGCTTGGGGCGTTTCAGCACACTGATGTTCGCTCCGTAGGCTTCGGTAATGAATTGCTCCAGTGTGCCGAAAGAAATGCCGTAGCGCTCGCCGATTTCCGGATCGGGCATTCCCCGCGCTTTATCGGCCAACACTGCCCGGCGAAATTCCTCTTCGCCGTGGCTCTCCATCATATGGGCACGCAGGTTGCCGTCCACATGCTCGTAGCACAACGGACAGCGAAGCCGCTGTTCTTTTGCCCGGCACGATTTCTCGGTCAACGTTCGCCTCCCTTGTCGGTGTGGATCCAACTTGCCGACCTTGCGGACATGATTATACCACAAGCGGCGGAGCGCGTCCTTGCATCCACGTAGAGGATTTCCTGGTGGTGACCGGAGCGGCCGGTGCGGAACTCAACGGGCGGAGGTTGGGCCAGCCAGGACCTCCCGCAACAACCCGACCCGGTTGCAGATGATGCCGTCAATGCCCAGCCGGAACATGCGGGAAGCGATTTCCCGGGCCCGGCCGTTGGGGCAGCGATCCACAATGGTGGTAAAGATGCGCATCCCCCGCTCCCGGTACACGGAGACGGTAGCCTCGGTCAGCCGCTCCGGCCAGGTCAGGACGAAATCGCCGCTTTCCATACCCTCCCGCCAGCGCACGTGCATCTCCGGGGCCAGCCGGAGGAGTTCCTCCAGGACGGCGCGGTTGGCGGTGAAGAGCCAGGCCTCGCCGGCCATCCCGCCGGCCCGCACGACCTCCACCAGGCGGCGGGGCAGTTCCGGGGATGTGCCCTTGAGTTCGATAAAGATCTGGGCCCGGCCGCGCACCAACTCCAGCACCTCGCTCAGGGTGGGGATGCGCTGGCCGGCGAAGCGGGGATGCTTGCGGATGCCGGCATCCAGCCGGCGCAGTTCCTCCAGCGTCATCGCTGCCACTTCGCCGTGGCCGTCGGTGGTGCGGTCCACGGTGGGGTCGTGAATGACGACCACCTCTCCGTCGGCCGAGAGGTGGACATCGCACTCCACCGCCTCGGCCCGCAGTTCCAGGGCCCGTTCGAAGGCGATCAGGGTGTTTTCCGGGTAGCGGTCCGATGCACCCCGGTGCGCAATCGCCCAGGTCACAGGAATCCCGCCTTTCGTCCGATGCCGATGATTTCGGTCAGGCCGGAGATGCCCTTGCGCTCCATCCAATCCACCAGGCCGTCCAGCACCCGCAGGGGAGCCTGCGGGTCTATAAAGCAGGCCGTCCCCACCTGGACGGCGCTGGCCCCGGCCAGGAGAAACTCCAGGGCATCTGAGGCGGTGGCGATGCCCCCGACGCCGACGATCGGCACGTCCACGGCCCCGGCCACCTCATAGACCATCGCCAGGGCGATAGGTCGGATGGCCGGCCCGGAGAGTCCACCGATGCCTCGGGGGAGGACCGGCCGGCCGGCCTCGACATCCATCGCCATCCCCCGCACGGTGTTGATCAGGGTCAGGGCATCAGCCCCTTCCTCCACCACGGCCCGGGCCACCGCCACGAGGTCGCCGGCGTGCGGGGTGAGTTTCACCAGCATCGGCAGGGTGGTGGCCCGGCGTACGGCGCGGGCCACGGCCGCCGCCGACCGGGGTTCCTGCCCGAAGGCGATCCCGCCGGCCTCGACGTTGGGGCAAGAGATGTTGACCTCCAGGCCGGCCACGCCCTCCACCTCGTCCAACCTGCGGGCCAGTTCCGCGTACTCCTCCACCGTCTCGCCGGCGATGTTCACCAGCACCGGCACCTCCCAGCCGGCCCAGATGGGCGCGTATTCGGCGATGACCGCCTCCACGCCGGGGTTCTGCAAACCGATAGCGTTGAGCAGGCCGGCCGGCGTTTCCACCAGTCGCGGAGGCGGGTTTCCGGCCCGTGGCCGCAGCGTTGTCCCCTTGCAGACGATGGCTCCCAGGCGCTGGATGTCCAGGAAAGCGGCATACTCCAGGCCGTAGCCGAAGCAGCCGGAAGCCACCATCACCGGGTTACGCAGACGCAACTCCCGCGGCCGGCAAGGAGCCAGGTCTACCCGTAGATCCAGTGTCAACCCTTCCTCCTGTGAGCACCGACAGGGAACGGTCCGCCGTAATCTCGCGTACCATCCATTGTCCGGGAAAGCCCCGAACCTGCAACATCCGGTCGAGGGTATTATATACCCCGGCCACGAAATGCGCAAATCGGATCGCCCGGCACACCCGGCGCCTCACCCAACCACAAACATGCATCCCCCCTACCCTTCCGATTGACGTTGGCCAGCTTCGGGGGTATAATGCGGCCGCGTGAGCGGCGAGGAGGGTTATCGTGTGGACGACCCATCCGGTGTATGCCAAGCGTTCCCCGGTCCAGGTGCTGGGGAGGCGCTGGCCCTGGCTACTGGCCGGCGCCGTCCTGGGCGCCCTCCTCGCGACGGCGGTCCTCCTGGCCCGTCCTCCGATCTATGAGGCCCGGGCGGTGGTACACCTGCCCGGGCGCTACGGTCCGGTCGCCCGAGATGCGGAAGGGAATATTTCCCCCCGGGTGCTCCAGGAAGCCCGGGATTTCCTCGTCCTGGATCGGGTGCGCCTGGTTGCCTCGGCCCAGATCGAGCAACCGATCGAGTTCGGCCTGGAGGGCGCCGAGGCCTTTTTCGCCCTGGGCCGCAGCACCGAGGCGGCCCGGGCCCAGGAACTGGCCGATTCCGGGGGCCGGGCGCTGGCCGAAGCCTTGCGAAGCGTCTACGGCTGGGACCTCCTGAAGGTCCTCCTTCGCCGCACCCTCTACCTGCAAGGCCGGGGGCGGACCGAACCGCCCACGCCTCTGACCCCCCACCTCTACGAACTCCTGGAGGCCGGTTTCCTTTCCTATGACCCCACCATCCCGGTCCCGGACCCGGCCCCGCTCCTCTCGGCGCAGGATGTACACGACATCACCCTGGCCCTCCAGCGGATGGAGGAGCGGGAGCGGGCCCGTCTGGATGCCCTGTTTGAACGCCGGGAACGCACCTCGGATCCGGCGATTCGGGCCGACATCGAGGCTGAGATCCAGGCGGTCAAGGCCGGCCGGACGGTGTTGGGCCGGGCGCTGATGACCCTCTACAAGCAAGGGGCGCTCCTGGTGCAGCGTGCGGAACCGGAGGCGCCACCGGAGGTCCGTCCGGCCGGCCCGGCCGTGGAGGTTGAAAGCCTTCCCCGCTGGACCTACCTCCTTCTGGGTACCGGTGGAGGCCTCCTCCTGGCCTCTATCCTGGCCCTCCTCGATGAATCCTGCGGCCTGGCCCGGCATCTGGGCGAACTCCTGGCCTACCGGGAACTCGTCTGGAACCTGGTCCTGCGCGACCTGAAGGCCCGCTACAAAAGTTCCTTCCTGGGATACCTCTGGTCGCTGGTCAATCCCCTGCTGATGATGACGGTCTTTACGATATTGTTCAAATTCCTGCTCAAAAGTCCCATCCCCAACTTCCCCGTCTTTATCATCGTGGCCCTCCTGCCCTGGAATTTCTGTTCCAGTTCCGTCACCGGGGCCGTTACCTGCATCACCGCCCAGAGCAACCTGGTCAAAAAGGTCTATTTCCCCCGTGAGGCCATCCCCATCGCCCTGGTGCTGGCCAACCTGATCAACTTTCTCCTGGCCCTTCCGGCGATGTTCCTCATCATGCTCCTGCTCAACGCCCGCTTCCAGCCGGCGGCGGCCCTCTTTCCCCTGATCGCCCTGATCGAGACGATCTTCCTCATGGGCGTGGCCCTCTTCCTTTCCGCCCTGAACGTCTTCTTTCGGGATACGCAGGTCATCACCGAGGTCCTGCTGACGGCCTGGTTCTTCCTCACCCCGATCTTTTACCGGCTGGGAGACATTGTGGACGTGCAACTGGCCCGCCTGGTGCGCTGGCTCAACCCGATGGCCTCGCTGGTGGATTTCTACCGCGACATCTTTTACCTGGGCGGCATGCCCGGCTGGGATGCCATCGTCCGCACCCTGGTCACCGCCCTGCTGGTCCTGCTGGCCGGTTACCTCTTTTTCCTGCGGCTGAGCCCGCGTTTTGGGGAGGAACTCTGATGGCCGCCGTGTGCTTTGAGCGCGTTTCCAAACGCTTCATCCTCCAGCACGAGCGCGACCGCTCCTTCCAGGAACTCACGGTGAACCTTTTCCGGCGGCTGCGCCGCCGGCGGCGTCGTGAGGATTTTTGGGCCCTGCGGGAGGTGAGTTTCGCCGTCGAACCGGGCGAGACGCTGGGCATCATCGGGGAGAACGGCTCGGGCAAGAGCACCACCCTCAAACTGATCAGCCGCATCCTGGAGCCGACTTCGGGCCGCATCACCGTGAACGGCCGCGTCTCCGCCCTGTTGGAGTTGGGAGCCGGCTTTCATCCGGACCTGACCGGCCGGGAAAACATCTACCTGAACGCATCCCTGCTGGGCTTTAGCCGGCGCGAAATTCGCCGAAAGACCGAGAGCATCATCGCCTTCGCCGAACTGGAGCGCTTTATTGACATCCCGGTCCGGCACTATTCCTCGGGGATGTTCATGCGCCTGGGCTTTGCCATCGCCATCCATGTGGACCCGGACATCCTCCTGACCGACGAGGTCCTGGCCGTGGGAGATGAATCGTTCCAGCGCAAATGTCTGGAAAAGATCGCCGAACTGCAACGCAGCGGCAAGACCATCCTTTTCGTCTCCCACGATATGAACGCCGTGCGCAGCCTCTGCAGCCGTGTCCTGTGGCTCCATCAGGGCCGGGTACAGGACCTCGGCGACCCGAATCGGGTCGTGGATGCCTACCTGCTCTTTATCCACGAGCGGGAGGCGGCGTTTCTGGAGGAACGACAACACCGGCTGCAGGAGGCGGCCCCGCAAGAGACGGCCGGCCCTCCCTCGGAACCGGAGGCCGTCCAGCCGCTGCAAAATCGCTGGGGCTCCGGGGAAATCTCCTTTCAGCAGGTCCGTTTTCTGGATGCCGAGGGTAACGACTGCTTCCTGCACCGGAGCGGCGCGCCGGCCGTGATCGAGATGGCCTATACGGTGGCTCGCCCCCAACCCGACCCGGTCTTTGGCATCGCGATTTACCGCCAGGACGGGCTCTGGGTCTATGGCACCAACACGGCCATTGACGGCCTGACGCTCGAAGCGCCCCAAGGGAAGGGAGTGATCCGCTTTCACATGCCGGCCCTGCACCTCCTGGAGGGCCAGTACTGGTTGGATGTGGCCGTACACGCCCGGAACGGAACTCCCTACGACTATTGGCGGCACTGCTGGAACTTTTCCGTGTACTCCCTGGTATCCGACCAGGGGGTCTACCGCCCGGAGCACCGCTGGGAATGGGAGGAACGCTGATGCAGACCCGGTGGACGGAAACCACCAAGCGGATGGTCGTCGTCCTGGGCCTCCTGCTGGCCCTGGTCCTGCTCTACCTGGCCCGGGTGACGTTGGGGAGTCTCCTGGTGGCCGCCGTGGTGGCCTATATTGTCCACCCTCCGATCGCGTTTCTGCACCGTCGCCTGCGCTTCCCCCATGCCCTGGCCACCGGCCTGGTTTACCTGCTCCTTCTGGCCGTTTTAGCCGCCATCCCCATCTTCCTTATACCCCTCCTCGTCCGCCAGGTCCAAGCCCTCAACCTGAACTTCCTGACGCTGGCCTCTCAGGCCCGGGACTGGCTGTACACGACCCTGGCCTCGCTACGCACCGTCTACATCGGCGAAGCCGCGCTGGACCTCTCCACCCTGGTGGACCCGGCCCTGAGCGCGCTGGGGGAAAAGGGAGCCCTCCCATCCATTCCGCCCCCGGAGACGTGGCTGCCCCGCCTCTTCGGCACCCTGAGCGGAGTCGCCCTGACCCTGACCTCGGCCACCATCGCCTTTATCCTGACCATCCTATATTCGTTCTACCTGGCCAAAGATAGCCATATTTGGAAGGAACGCCTGGAACAGGCCCTGCCGGAGGCCTACCGTCCGGAGATTCGCACCCTGATGCAGCGCCTGGGCCGGGTCTGGGGCGCCTTTTTGCGGGGACAACTGCTCCTCTGCCTGATCGTCGCCCTGGCCACCTACATCGCCCTGGCCGCCCTGGGCATTCCGGGAAGCATCCCCCTATCCCTGTTGACCGGTGTGCTCCAGGTCATCCCCAACATCGGCTCGATCCTGGCCCTGGTGCCGATCGTGGCCGTCAGCCTGGTTCAGGGTTCCACGACCCTCGCCCTGTCTCCCCTCTGGACGGCCCTGCTGGTGACGGGAGCATACGTCCTGATCCAGTTCCTGATCTATAACTTCCTCAGCCCCCTGATCATCGGGGAGAGCGTGGGGCTGCCCGCCCTGGTCGTCCTGATCGGGGTGGTCGTCGGCACGGCCCATGCCGGCCTGCTGGGGGCCTTCCTGGCCGTGCCGATCCTGGCCTCGCTACGGGTCTTGGCCTCCTACGCCTACAATAAAGTCCTGGAACGCCCCCCGTTCCCTGAGGAAGAACGAAAAACGATCTCCCCAAAGGGAAAAGTGGATAAGCCCTAGTAAACCCCCTCCAGGCGCTCCAGCAAGGCGTGGTACGCCTCGTGCCGGCCCGGGCCCATCCGCTCGCGTTCAACCCGCGCAAAGCCTTCCAGGAGTTCGGCCTGTTTCTGGGGTGAAAGGAAGCGGTCGGCCATCGGGTAGAGGATGTTATCCTCTTTGTAGATGTGCTGGGAGAGCAGTTGAACATAGCCCCGGGCGTTCTCGACGATGCGGGAAGCCGCTCCCTCCTCACCCGCCCGGTAGGCAGCGACGGCCTCGGCCAGCCCCCGGACGTAATCGCGCCCCTGGGTATGTTCGTAGAGCATGACCCCGATCGGCCCGCCCTGACGGGGGATGCCGGCCTCTTCCATCGCCGGGAAGAGCAGGTCCTCCTCTTTCCCGTGATGGCAGCGGTCGGCAAAGCCCCGGACAAAGTCCACGATGCCCTCCAGGTCCTCGACCTCCACCGCCTCCCCGGCCTCCAGCCGCCGGGAGATGCCCTCCAGGATGCCCAGCATGCGCTTGATGGCGTTGTGTTCCGCTACCAGTTCTTCAGTCGGCCTCATCGTTTCACCTCCTCAACTTTCTGGACCTCAGCATAGCCGGTCGAAGAGAGAGGCACGAGGACAAAAGTCACATCCTCCCCACCCGGCCTCGTTTGACAGGTTGTCGGGCCGTGGTATACTATCAACGAAAATACATATGACGGGCCGTCGTGGCGGCCCGGACCGTGATCCAGATGACCGACAGCGTTCTCGAAGCGTAATATGATGCAGGTAGGCAGGTGAATTTGTGCCTGGAGCCGGTTGGCATGACCGTGCTAAGTACGCCGTTTCGCAAGTTCGTACCGGGTATCCTGGCCAAACTCCGAGAAAATCATCCGGTATTTGGGCTTTTCACCTGGCACTTTAACGTTCAACTGTACTCAGGAGGTCCTTCGATGTCCGTAACCGAAGAGCAGGTACTGGCCGCGCTATCTGGGGTGATGGACCCCGAGTTGCAGCGCAATTTGGTGGAACTGGGCATGGTGCGCAACGTGCGCATCCAGGACGATGCGGTGTCCCTGACCCTGGCCTTGACCGTTCCGGGGTGTCCGCTGAAGGAGCAGATCGTGGCCCAGGCCCGGGCCGCCGTACTGGCCCTGGAGGGCGTCCGGGAGGTGCGTGTGGACCTGACCGAGATGACCGAGGAGGAGAGGCGTCGGATCGGCCTCGGCGGGGCGGAGCAGCACGGCACGGCCGAGCGTTTCAACCGCATCCGCCATGTGGTGGCCGTGATGAGCGGCAAGGGCGGCGTGGGCAAGTCGCTGGTGAGCGCGCTCCTGGCCGTGGCATTGCGTCGGGAGGGGCATCCGGTGGGCATCCTGGATGCCGACATCACCGGCCCCAGCATCCCCAAGATGTTCGGGCTTCGGGGCATGCCGCTAATGGGCCCCATCGGCATCCTGCCGGTCGAGACCGGGACGGGCATCAAGGTGATGTCCATCAATCTGCTCCTGCCTGCCGAGGACGAGGCGGTCATCTGGCGCGGGCCGCTCATCAGTTCGGCCATCCGGCAGTTCTGGGGCGACGTCTTCTGGGGCAACCTGGACTGGCTGGTGGTGGACCTTCCCCCCGGCACTTCCGACGCCGCGCTGACGGTGATGCAGTCGCTGCCCCTCTCCGGGGTGGTGCTGGTCAGTTCGCCACAGGACCTGGCCGAGATGGTCGTGCGCAAGGCGGCCCGCATGGCCCTGACGATGCAGGTCCCGCTCCTGGGGCTGGTGGAGAATATGAGTTACTTTGTCTGCCCGGAGAGCGGCCGGCGGTATGAAATCTTCGGCCCCAGCCGCGGAGAGGAGATGGCCGGACAAATGGGCGTGCCCTTCCTGGGACGGCTGCCGCTGGACCCACGCATCTCCGAATTGTGCGACGCCGGCCGGGTGGAGGAATATCCGACGGAGGCCTTTGCACCGGTGGTGCGCGCCCTGGTCCAGACGGCTCCGGAACCTCGCCGCTCGCCCCTGCAGCCGAAGTAGGGAGACAGGCGTTGCCCCAGGCTCGATCGGGCGGTGATGGTGGAGGAAAACCCCGAACTGGCAGCCGAAGTAGGGATACAGGCGTTGCCCCACGTGGCAGGGCGGCCGGCCACGGGCCGCCAGGAGGAGGCATCGATGCACGGCGACACCCTCCATACCGGACGTCGCCTGGTCGTTTCCCTGATCTTGACCGGGTTAGTCCTCGCGGCCGAAGTCGTCGGCGGGCTGTGGACCGGCAGCCTAGCCCTCCTCTCCGATGCGGCGCACGTCTTCCTGGACGGGTTCGCCCTGGGGATGAGTTATCTGGCCCTGCGCCTGGCTGCCCTGCCGCCCGACGACCGCCACACCTACGGCTTTCACCGCATGCAGGTGCTGGCGGCGCTGCTCAACGGGGCGACGCTGCTTTTGGTGGCGGTCGAGATCTTTCGGGAGGCGTGGGCGCGTTTCCACGACCCGGCCCCGGTGCTGGCCGGCCCGATGCTCGCCGTGGCGGCCGTCGGGCTGGCCGTGAACCTAGCCGTCGCGCTGATCCTGCGCCGGCACGACCGCCGCGACCTGAACGTGCGCAGCGCTTTCCTGCACGTCGCCGGAGACGCGCTGTCTTCGGTGGGCGTTATCGTCGCCGGGGCGATCATCCTGCTTACCGGCTGGCACTGGGTGGACCCGCTGGTCGGCGTGCTGATCGGGCTGATCATCCTGCTCGGATCGGGGCGCGTGTTGCGCGAGTCGGTGCACATCCTGGCCGAGGGAATGCCGGAAGGACTGACGGCGGCCCAGATCGCCGAAGCGATGGGGCAGGTGCCCGGTGTGGTGGAGGTGCACGACCTGCACGTTTGGACGATTGGCCCGGGATACGCGGCCCTCAGCGCCCATGTGGTCCTGGCCGATCAAGCGTTGAGCCAGACGCAGGCGGTGATGGCCGGCCTGAAACATGCCCTGGCCGACGAGTTCGGCATCGAGCACACCACCATCCAGTTCGAGTGCGCCAGTTGCGGGCAAGGGGCGGTGGTATGCGTGTGGCCACGCGACGTCGCAGGCTAGCATGGGACCGTTGCAATAAGTTGCCATTTGTGGTATGCTATGGCCATGGAATTCACGGCTCTGCTCGAGATTGTCGGTGACGAACCGGTCTTTGAGGCGTCCCTGCTCCTCGCAGGCGACGTGGACCCGCGCGATGTGCGCCGCCAGTTGGTCCGTTGGACAAAAGCGGGACGGCTCTATCAACTGCGGCGCGGTCTGTATGCACTGGCACCGCCCTTCCAGAAGGTCAAAGCGCACCCCTTTGTCATCGCCAACCGGATGGTGCGCGGCTCGTACGTCAGTTGCCAATCCGCGCTTGCCCATTACGGACTCATCCCCGAATATGTGCCGGTCGTGGTCAGCGTCACCACGGCCCGTCCCGGGTGTTGGAACACGCCGCTGGGCGTTTTCGAGTTTCACCATATCAAGACCGCATGGTTGCACGGCTATCGGCAAGTGGACCTGGGCGGTGGCCAAAAAGCCTTCCTGGCCACACCGGAGAAGGCCCTGCTGGACTGGATCTACCTGCACCCCGGCGCCGACTCGCCTGCCTACCTGGGCGAACTGCGCCTGCAGCATCTGCAGAGGCTCGATCTGGGTGAGCTGTTGCGCCTGGCCGAAGGCAGCGGCCGCCCCAAGTTGAAGCGGGCGGCCAGCGCTGTGGTGAAACTGGCGCGCGCCGAAGCGCAGGAGTACGAAGCCCTATGAAGGAGTATCTGGCCGAACTGGTGCGTTCCGGCCCCACGCCGGCCCAGGCGCGCAACCTCGTGCGCGAATATCTGCAGGCGCGCCTTCTCGGCGCGCTGCAACGCGCCGGCGCTATGATCCCGCTCTCGGTCTGAGAGGAGGTCATGGCGTGTTCATCTGCGGAGCGACAACGGCTCTTCTTCGGGCCTGGGAGCGCTTCGGCGCAAGATTTGACAAGGCAGTGTTTCTGTGGTACTATAAATCAAATGTTGTGGATAGCATCCGTTTTTCCAGGCGGCCGGCCATGCCCATGGAGGCCTGCTTCCATTCCATCCGGTAGCCCAGTTCCGCCAACTCATCCTGCATCCGGTTCCCCGGCACCCCCTGCCCCGGGGTGCCGTCGCCGGGGTCGAGCATGCGGACGAGTTCCCCGGGCAAGGCGGTGCGGTGGGCGGCATCCTGCGCATGGTAGTAGTCGAGCACCATGCTGACCGAGGTGGGCAGGCAGGCGGCATTGCCGTAGAGCGCGCCCTGGGAACGGGGCGAGAGATCGTGGTAGAGCTCGTAGCCGGCCGGGGGGGAGGGTGCGGCCGCCGGGCCGGTTCCTCCCATTCCTCTACTTCGCGCGCCAGGCGGGAGGCCGATTCCTCCAGGCCGGCCAGGCGCTCCTGTAGGGCGGTGGAGACCCGGCCGGCTTCGGCCGGGAATTCCGCCGCCGCCCCGCCCTGCCAGGCGGAAGACAGCCGCTCCAGGGCCCGGCAGAGCGCGGAGGCTTCTTCCTCCGCCGTCTGCCGGAAGTGGGCCATCCGCTGCGCCACCCGGCGCACCTCCTCCGTTTCCATATGCAGAATGCCCATCTCGACACCTCCGGCCGGGCCGTCCTTCGGCCCCGCCCGACGCCGGCCGGCCCCTCAGCGCGGCGACCAGG
>JBMFNL010000009.1:0-66330 GCA_049970175.1 Chloroflexia bacterium | reverse complement strand
GCCGGGGCCGTCCCCCCCGCTGGTCAGGACGCCGATTCGTCGAATCGCACCCATCTCCACCTCCTTCGGGCCATGGCATGGCCGAGGCCGGGCCCAGTACGGTTGACCGTTCCAGATCGATAGCGGCGAAGCCGCGTGCCGGGCCGGCCTTCAGGGCGTCGGGAAATTCCGGTGCAGGGAAAAGGCCGGCCGGCTTTCCCCCACCTCCTCGTGTCTGTGGTTATAGATCGGCCCAAAATCGAAGCGGGAAAGGAGCCCCCGCTGCTCCGGCGTCAACACCCCCAGTTGGCTCAACGCTTCCAGGAGGGCCGGGCCGATGGCCCGCTCCCCGGCGCTGCCGTCCTCCATCTTGAGCACCAGCCCCCAACCCTCCCCGGCCGGGCTGACCTCTTTCGGAATGCCCACGGCGTAGAGCCCCTCTGCCCCGCTTTTGAGGAGCAGCCGGCCGCCCGAGGCCGGCACCAGGGCCTCTTCCAGCCGGCCTTCGCCCGAGACCATGCCCGGATGGGCCCGCATCACGTCCGCCACCCGACGGCAGGCGGCGGCCCGGCCGGCGGGCAGGCCACGCGGGTCGATCAGCCGGGCATAGGCATAGGCCATCGCCCGGAGCGGCAGGCCGAAGACCGGCACGCCGCAACCGTCCACACCGATCACCGGCTCGGCCACGCCCGACATTTCCCGAATCACCTGTACGATCCGTTGCTGCACCGGATGCGACAACTCCGTATAGTCGGTCAGGGAATGGCCGCCCGCCACGGCCATGGCCAGCATGGCCGCGTGCTTGCCGGAACAGTTGTTGTGCAGCGGCGAGGGCAGTCCGCCCAGGAGGTGCAGACGGCGACGCACGGCGTCGCTGACCGGCGGGTGGACGCCGCAGCGCAGGAAGGTGCGATCCAGACCGATGCGTTCCAGAATCCGGGCCACGGCCTGCACGTGACGCTCCTCGCCGCTGTGCGAAGCGGCCATGACGGCCAGTTCTTCGTCCGTAAAACCGAACCGCTCGTCCAGGCGGTCCTCCAGGAGGGGAAGGAGTTGCAACGGTTTGGCGGCGCTGCGGAGGTAAAACACCGCCTCCGGGTTGCCCACCCAGGCCATCATCCGCCCCTGTCCATCCACGATGGCGATATGGCCCCGATGCACTGCTTCGACCAGGCTTCCCCGCGTGAACTCGACCAGGACCTCGGCGTCCATCCGACTTTCCTCCTTGAAAGCGATCTTTACCGCGGCCCTGATTGTACCTCAAAGGAACGCAAGTTGCAACGGCCCTGCGCCGTGCGTCGGTTGGCACAGCCGGCGCGATGTGGTAAAATGGCCGCCCGTCCGGCCCGGCCGGAGGATATGAAGCGGCGGCCCGTCTGCGCAAGAGACGGGCGGGTGTGTCCCAAAGGTGTCGAATCGTAGGGGGGCGGTCCGGCTGACCCTCACCTCTCACCCCCGGCTAGGGGGAGTGAGGTGAGGGAAAAGGCCGCTTCCCGACAAACTTGGGACACACCCAGGCGGGCTTCGTATTTGACAGGCCGGCCGGGCGTGGTAAAATATATGCCAATTGTGTGAAATATATGCCAACCGAAGGAAGGATGACTGGAATGAGCAGCGGAAGCGTGGCCGCGACGACGGAGCGGGTGGAACTCCGCCGGGATGTGACGATCTGGGGCTCCTACACCTGGGGCTATGCCGACGTAGGGGCCGACATCTACGTGGCCTTGGGGCTGGTGATCGGGGCGGCCCAGGGAGGGGCGCCGCTGGCCTTTGCCCTGGCCGGCCTGATCTATATCCTGATCGGCCTGGCCTTCACCGAACTGGCCTCCTCCTACCCGGTGGCCGGCGGGGGCCACTACTACTCGCTGCGCGGCCTGGGCGACTTTTTCGGCTTCCTGGCGGGGGCCGCCCTCCTGCTCGATTACACCATCGACATCGCCCTCTTCGCCACCGCCTCCACCGGCTACGTCAACTTCTTCCTGCCCTACCTGGGGTTGAACATCCAGAACTTTGTCGTAACGCTTGGACCGCTGACCTTTAACTGGCTGTGGATGGCAGAGACGGTCATCATGATCACTTTCCTGCGCTGGCTGAACGTGCGGGGCATCCGCGAGTCCTCCCGGGTGAACGAGGTCATCGGCTTGGTAGACTTGCTTATGGAGATGTCCATCATTGTTTTTGGCTTCATCCTGGCCTGGAAGCCGGAGTTGCTGGTGCAGCAGTTCCTGCACGAGTTCCCCAGCCTTCAGCAGTTCCTCTACGGCTTCTCGCTGGCCATCATCTCCTTCGTGGGCCTGGAGAGCATCTCCCAGGCGGCGCAGGAGACGCGCCGGCCGGCCACCGTCATTCCCCGCACCTCCATCGCCCTCATCTTCACCGTCTTCATCCTGGCGGTGGGCTTTTCCACCGTGGGGCTGGGCATCCTCCCCTGGCAGGAGTTCAAGGCCCACGAATCGGACCCCATCGCCTACCTGGCCTCCCACATCCCCTACCTGGGAATGATCGCCGGACCCTTTGCCGCTGTTCTGGGTGCGACCATCCTTTTTATTTCCTCCAACACCGGTGTGATGGGGGACTCGCGGCTGATCTTTTCGATGGGTCACTTCAAGTTGGTCAGCAAGTGGTTCAGCCACGTCCATCCCAAGTATCGCACACCCAGCAACGCCATCGTCGGCTTTGGCTGGGTGAGCATCGTTCTGACCATCATCGCCTTTCTGACCCCCAGGGTGCTGGACACCCTGGCCAACCTCTACGCCTTCGGGGCCACCTTCGGCTACATCCTGGTTTACCTTTCCCTGATCTGGCTGCGCTTCACCGACCCCTACTCCCCTCGCCCCTACAAGGTGCCGCTCAATGTGAAATGGAAGCGCAAAGACGGCACGGTCATCGAGTTTCCCATCCTGGGCACCCTGGGATTGCTCGGCGTGACCAGCATCTTTGTGGCCGTGCTCATCACCCACCAGATCGCCCGCATCGCCGGCCCGCTGTGGCTGCTCATCGGCACCATCTACTATGTGATCTTCCGCCACCGCAACGGCCTGCCCATCTTCGGCAACGTGCCCCACGATTGGGAAAAGGAGCAGATCGACGTGCTGACCGGTGCCGAGGAGTACGAACTGGTGGAACAGTACAAGCAGGCCCTGATTCGGCGCGACCGCGCCCGCGGCATCCCTTCGCGCTGGAGCGAGGAGGTCTAGATGCTCCGCCGCTCCCTCCCACCGCCCGAACGCCTGACCACTCTCGATATCCTGCACATCGCCTTGGGAGCTCTGATGGTCCCTCTGGGCGTGCTCATCATCGTCCGCACCTTCGCCATCGCTCCAACGGTGCCCGGCATCCTGGTGGGCGGGGCCATGCTGTCCCTGGGGATACACCGCCTCTACCTGGCCGGAAGTCGCCTGTGGTTGCTCCGGCAGAAACGGAGGGGGAAGAGCCGATGATGACGCCCGTCTGGAATCCGATCGGCATCGCCCTGGCCGTGGTCTTTGTCGCGGCCATGGGCTCGCTCTTCTTCTGGATGTTCCGGGTACCCCCGCCGGTGCCCCACGAGGTGGCCGCCGTGCGGCGCTCGGTGGCGGCCATGCAGCGCATCCTGGTGCCGGTTTCGGGAAGGCTGGCCTCGGAGCGGGCCGTGGAACTGGCCTGCCGGCTGGGCGAGTCCCAAAAGGCCGAGATTCTCCTGGCCTATATCATCGAAGTCCCCTTTACCCTCTCCCTGAATACCCCGATGCCGGCCGAGGAAGCCCGGGGACAGGAGGCGCTGCGCACGGCCCGCTTCATCGTCGAACAGCACGGCCTTCCGGTGCGCACCCGGCTCATCCCGCATCGCTACGCCTGGGACGGCATCCTGCGCCTGAGCCGCGAGGAGCAGGCCGACGCCATCGTGATGAGCGTGGGCCGGGGCGGGCCGGGAGGCGAGGTGCTGGGCCGCACGACCCAGGAGGTCGTCCGCCGGGCCGAGTGCGAGGTGATCCTGGACCGGGTCGCCCGCCGGGGAGGATGAGATGGTGATCGAGCGTCGAGTCCGTCTGACCTACCCCCCTCATCTCCTGGATCAGCCGCTCCTCTACCGGCTGATCCGGCAGTTTGACGTGCAGACCAACATCCTGGAGGCCCACGTGACCTCGCAGGAAGGCCGGCTCACCCTGGCCGTGCGCGGTGAACAGGAGCAGGTGCTCCAGGGGCTTCGGTGGATGGAGGAGCAGGGGGTACAGGTGGAAGTGCTGGACAAGGAGGAACGATGAAGGTCGTGATCCTGGGCTGTGGGCGGCTGGGAGCCTACCTGGCCCGACGGTTGGTTTCGCAGGGGCACGAGGTCACCGTGATTGACCACGACTCGGCGGCCCTGGCCCGGCTGGGGGACGATTTCCCCGGCCGGACGGTCGTGGGGACGGGCATTGACGAGGACGTGCTGCGCCGGGCCGGCATCGAGGAAGCCGACGCCTTCGTGGCGGCGACCAACTGGGACAACACCAACGTCATGGCCGCGCAGGTGGCCCGGGAGATCTTCGGCGTGCCCCGGGCGATCTGCCGGCTCTACGATCCGCTACGGGAAGAGTTCTACCACTCCCTGGGATTGGAGACGATCTGCCCCACCCTCTGGGGGGCCGAGCGCATCGAGGAAATCCTGGGAAAAGGACGGTGAGGAGGCGACCATGTACATCGTCGTCGTGGGTGGAGGCAAGGTCGGCTACTACCTGACGAAATCGCTCCTGGAGGAGGGGCACGAGGTCCTGGTGATCGAAAAGGACCCGCGCCGCTGGGCCGTGCTCAGCGAGGAGTTGGGCTCCGGAGTCCTGGCCGGGGACGGCTGCGAGGTCGCGGTGATGGAGCAGGCCGGCGTGGGCCGGGCCGATGTGATCGTCGCCGTGACCGGGGATGACGAAGATAACCTGGTCATCTGCCAGGTGGCCAAACACCGCTTCCACGTTCCCCGGACCATCGCCCGGATCAACAACCCCAAAAACGAGAAAATCTTCCGTAAACTGGGCATAGACGTTACCGTCTCCAGCACGGAGGTGATCCTCTCCCAGATCGAGCAGGTCATCCCTTCGGAATCGCTTGTGCACCTGTTGACGCTGCGCAATGTGGGGGTCAGTTTCGTGGAACTGGAGGTGCCGGCCGGCTCCCCGGCCCTGGGCCGGCCGCTCAAGGAACTGGGCATCCCCGACGATTGCATCTTTCCCCTGGTCATCCGGGGCGGAAGGGAAGCCATCATCCCCTACGGCGAGACGGTGCTCCAGACCGGCGACCAGGTGATCGCCGTGACCTCGGAACGGAGCGAGGAGACGTTGCGCCGGATTTTGCTCGGCTGAAGCAGGTGGACGATGCCCACTTCAGAACCCTTCTGGCTGCTACTGGTGGTCTCCATCGCCAGTGGACTGCTGGCCCTCTTGGCCGCCGGAGGAATTTACCTGGGACTGGCCCGTTCTTCGGCCCTGCCCCGGGAACGTCCTCCCGTTCGAGGCAAGGAACTCACCTCGACCCTGCGGCGCTACCCTCGGATGCGCGAGATCGCCGGTTACATCGCCTTGGGGGTGCGGGCCTACCTGACCCGGCAGTTCCGCACCGTCCTCCTGGTCGTCCCCGTCCTGGCCCTGGCCATCGGCCTCTTTCTGGGCCCCTGGACCGCGCTGACCTTTATCCTGGGCGTGGTCACCTCGCTGGCCACGGCCCTCCTGGGGATGAACGCGGCCGTCCGGGCCAACGTCAAAACGGCCGAGGACGCCCTCCGCTCGCCCCGGGAGGCTTTCCGCACGGCCGTCGCCGGCGGCTCCGTGATGGGCTTTTCCATTATCGGCTTCAGCCTGCTCCTCCTTTCCCTGCTCTACCTCTTCTTCCGGGACCCCACGCCCATGGTCGGCTTCGGCTTCGGGGCCAGCCTGGCCGCGCTCTTTGCCCAGATCGGTGGGGGCATCTATACCAAGTCGGCCGACGTGGGGGCGGACCTGGTGGGGAAAATCGAGAAGAACATCCCCGAGGATGATCCCCGCAATCCGGCGGTGATCGCCGACCTGGTGGGCGACAACGTCGGCGATTGTGCCGGCCGCGGCTCCGACCTCTTTGAAAGTTTCTCCGACGATATCATCACCGGCACCATCGTCTCCCTCCGCTACATCGGGCGCTACGGACCCCAGGCCGTCTTTTTCCCCTACCTTCTGCAATCCACCGGGCTGCTTTCCTCCCTGGTGGGGGTCTTTTCCATGCGCTGGCTGCGGAAGGTCAGCCCGGAAAACGCCTTTACCTTCGGCATGGCCGTGACCACCGTGCTGGCGCTTTCCGGCTCCTTCTTCCTGGGCGAATTCCTGCTCCACGACCTGAGCATCTTCCTGGGGTGTCTCCTGGGCATCGCGACCATGCTGGTGGCTTCGATCTTTACCCGGTACTATGCCGGCGTCCACGGCCGGCCGGTCAAAAAGATCGCCGAGGCCTCGGCCCGGGGGGCGGCGCTGAACCTGATCACCGGACTGGGCTATGGGCTGCAGAGCCCGCTGGCCTCCATCGCCATGATCATCCTCTCCGTCACCCTGGCCTACATCGCCTCCGGCGGCTCTCTCCTGGCCATCATCGGGGTCAACATCGGCACGGACCTCCTGATCGGCTACATCATGACGGCCGACGCCTTTGGCCCGATCACCGATAACGCCGCCGGCATCGCCGAGATGTCCGGGGCCGAGGCGGAGGTCGTGCAGCCGCTGGCCTCGCTGGATGCCGTGGGCAACACGATGAAGGCGACGACCAAGGCCTATGCCATGGCCTCGGGGACGGTGACCTCTTTCGTCCTCTTTGCCACCTTCTTCCAGCAGATCGGCATCTCCTTCCTGGACTTTTCCACCCCCTTTGTTCCGGCCCTCTTTTTTGTGGGCATCGCCCTGCCCTACCTGATCTCCTCGCTGGTCATCGGCTCCACCGCCCGGACGGCGCTGAAGATGGTGGACGAGGTGCGGCGGCAATTTCAGACCATCCGGGGGATTCTGGAGGGGACGGCCCGCCCGGACTATGCGGCCTGTGTGGACATCGCGGCCCGGCACGCCCTGCAGGAGATGGTGCTTCCGGGGCTGGTCGCCGTGGCCGTGCCCGTGGTGGTCGGGTACGCCTTGGGGCCGTGGGCGCTGGGGGCCCTCCTCATCGGGGCGGTGGCCGGGGCCGCCCTCCTGGGACCGTTCTTCAACAACACCGGCACCGCCTTTGACAACGCCAAGAAGATCATCGAGGCCGGCGGCCACAAGGGCACCCCGGAGCACCAGGCGGCGGTGATCGGCGATACGGTGGGCGACCCGATGAAGGACGTGGCCGGCCCGGCCCTGCTCATTTTTATGAAGTTGATCGGGATGACGGCGCTGCTGCTGGCCGGAACGATACGGTAAGGACGAAGGGAAGTGGAGCGAATGCCGCTCCAACGGGGGGCCGGCCGTTGCCGTCGGGCGATTACCCCGACCCGACTACCTCTCGCACCCGGCGGGCCATTTCCCGGGCCCGTTTGGGCGCCAGGCCCAGGTATCTGGAGACGTCGAGGAGGGCCTGGAGGCGCTCCTCCGGAAGGTAGCGTCGCACCTCCGGGTCGGCGGCCAGGCTCTGGGGAAGGGGATTGGGCCGGCCGGCGCGGATGGCTTCCCAGGCGGCCAGGCTGTGCCGGCGGAGGCGTTCGTGCATCTCCTGGCGGTCGGCCCCGGCCTGTACCAGTTCCATCAGGAGCCGCTCGGTGGCGGCAAAGGTGCCGTAGCGGGCCAGGTTGGCGGCGATGGCGGCGTCATCGAAACGCATCTCCCGAACCAGGGACGTGGCGGTGAGGAGGAGTTCGTCGGCGGCCAGGAAGGCGACCGGGAGGACCTCGCGACGGTTGGCCGAGTCGTCCAGGGTGCGCTCCAGGAGGGAGTGGGCGGCGTTATCCCAGGCCACGCGGGGGAGGGCGGCCAGGAGGCGGGCCAGGCTGTCCACTTTCTCGGCGTTCACCGGGTTGCGTTTAAAGGGCATGGCCGAGGAGCCGACCTGTTCGGCAGCGAACGGCTCGCTCCACTCGCCCACAGGCGGGGATTGGAGGAAACGCAGGTCGAAGGCGAACTTGTAGAGGGAGGCCCCCAGGGAGGCCAGGGCGCAGAGGACCCGGTAATCCTGGCGGCGGGGGTAGGTCTGGCCGGTAGCGGGAAAGGCCTCCAGGCCGAGGAGGGCCATGAAGCGTTCCTCCAGGGCTTCCGGCGTCAGGAGGCTTCCTTCCAGGAGTTGGGCAAAAGCCGCGGCGGTGCCCACGGCCCCCTTCAGGCCCTTGCCATAGATGTTCCGCTGGAGGTGGAGGAGGTCCTGGTAATCGGCCAGGAGGTCCTGGGCGTAGAGGGACAGGCGGTAGCCGACGGTGGTGGGTTCGGCCGGCTGGAGGTGGGTCCAGGCGATGCAGGGCTGCCCGGCGCGGGATTCGATCGGGCCGGCCAGGGACAGAAGGAGTTCGGCCAGGCGGCGGAGGAGGATTTCCAGCGCCTGACGCAGACGGAGGGCATCGGCGTTATCGGTGATGTCGGCGCTGGTGGCCCCCAGGTGCAGGACGGGCCCGCCCAGGGGGGCCTGCTCGGCGAAGGTACGGAGTTCGGCCACCACATCGTGGCGGACGCGACTTTCGATCTCGGCGGCACGCCCAAGGTCGATATCGTCCTGGTGGGCCTCCAGGTCGGCCACCTGTTCCGGGCGGAGCAGGCCGGCCTCGCATTGGGCCCGGGCCAGCGCCACCCAGACCCGGCGCATGAGCCGCCGGCGGTGCTCCTCCGACCAGACCCGGCGCATCTCCTCACTGCCGTAGCGCCAGGTAAAGGGGGAAAGGAAAGCCTCGTGGGTAAACATCGGGCCACCTCGGCAAGAATATCCTCCAGCCAGCCGGCAACATCCGAGCGGTTCCCGGGTCCATTCTACCCCCTTCTGTCCGGAAGGTCAACCCTGGCTAACCTTCAACTGTATTTAGGGCGGATGCGCGTTGTCGTTGGGCGAGGCGCCGTGTGCAGTAGGCCGAAGCGCAGCGACGGCCGTATCGAAATCAATCGCCGGGCCGGCGGGCCTTCAAGGCGATGTTGACGTGGGTTCGGCAGCCTTCGGCACGGTCGTTCAGGCGGTCCACCAGGTTGAAGAGGGCCAGCGCCCAGGTCAGGGGATTCCAGGGCGCGGAAGACGCGTCAGCATAGCGGAAGCGGTCGGCCGGCCGGACGAGGGAATCGGGCAACCAGCCGCGTTCCAGCGCCTCCTTCCCCAACCCATAGACCAGGTTATGGGTAAAGGGCAGGCAGTAATGGGTGAAACGGTCCATCCGCTCGACGAGGAAGCCGGCCTCCTGTACCCGCCGGCAGAGTTCCTCCTCCCCATAGAGTCGCTCGTGGTCGGCCCAGATGCCGGCCCAAAGGCCCCGGCGCACCGGTGGACGGCCCAACCGTTCGCGCACCTTGTTGACCGGATCCCACCAGAAGGGGTAATCGCGGCAGGGCACCGTGACGGCCAGGACCCCGCCGGGACGCAGCACGCGATAGACTTCGGCCAGGCCGGCCCGGTCGTCCGGAAGGTGCTCCAGAAGTTCCGAGAGGATCGCCTTGTCGAAAAACCCTTCGGGGAACGGGAGATGGCAGGCGTCGGCCTGTACCAGGCGGACCGTGGAGGGCAGGTGGTGCTGGGCCTGAAGCAGGACGCCGGGTTCCCGGTCCAGGCCGTAGAGACGGGCCCCGGGAACCAGCCGGCTGAGGAAGAGGAGATAAAAGCCCCGCCCGCAGCCACAATCCAGGATGCGCTCGCCGGGCTGGGGCTCCAGGTAGGCCAGGACGGTGCGCACCCGACGGCGGAAAGCCAGGTCGGCCTCCCGCCGGAGCGCCCGTGCAAGCCAGGCCGGCTCATCCGGCTGGGGGGTGTGAATCGGCCGCACCCGCTCGGGGGACATCCCGCCCTCAACGCCGGGCACCGCTCGACCCGGCCATCGCCGCCCGAAAGACGGCCTCGTAACGGTCCACCGTATGCTCCAGGCTAAAGGTGGCCGCGATCTGCTCCGGCGGCTTGATGTACTGCTCCCGCCCGTTCAACACCCGGCTCAGCGCGGCGGCCAGTGCCGGGATATTGCCCCGGGGAAAGATCTCGCCCATGCCGGTGACGCGCACCACCTCCCGGGCCCCGGGGGTATCGCTCACCACCACCGGCGTCCCGCAGAGCATGGCCTCGGCCTGGACCATGCCGAAGCATTCCGTCCCGCTGGGCAGGGCCAGGACGTCGCAGAGGGCGAAGAAGTTGGCCATATCCTGGGGGTCGGTCAGCAGGCCGAGGAAAACCAGCCGGTCGCGGTACTGCTCGATCAGGGGCAGGCAGCGCTCGTAAAAGTTCTCGTAGCGGATGAGGTATTCGCCGGCGAAGGCGATGCACAGGTTCGGGAAACGCTCCAGGAGGTAGGGGATGGCCCGGATGAGGAGGTCGGGCCGCTTTTCCTCCACGAAGCGGCCGGCGTAGCCGATGACCGTCTTCCCTTCCAGCCCATAGCGCCGGCGCATGGCCGCCACCCCGGCCGGGTCGGGCCGGGGAACGGCGATCGGCGGATAGATGACCTCCACTTTGGGCAGAAACGGGCGCAGGTAGGCCGAGTGCTCGGCATAGTCCTGGCTGTAGCCGATGACCGCGTGGGCGTAGCGGGCCGCCGCGCGATAAACGCGGAAGACGAGGAACTCGATCAGCCGGTTATGCCAGCCGGCCGGCAGGACGGCGTCGCCGTGGTGGGTGATGACGAGCGGCTTGTGCTGCAGGCGGGAGAACAAGGCCATCAGGCTGGCTTCCGGAAGGGGGGTGTGGATGTTGATGACGTCGTTCCGGGCGATGAGCCGCCAGGCGGCCAGCGGAAAGGCCGGCATGACCTGGGTGCGGCTGAGGCGCATGAGGCTCCACAGCCGAATCACCCGCACCCCGTTGATCATTTCGTCGCGGGGCAATTCCGGCCGGTAACGCGAGGTAAGCACCGTGGCCTGATGCCCGCGACGGGCCAGCGCCTCGGCCACGCGCTGGACGTGGATGGTCAGGCCGGTGCGGTGCGGCGCGTAATAGGTCAACACGAACAGAATCTTCATTCCCACGTCTCCCGATTCGTTTTTCTGCCGGACATCAGGCGGCCGGCATTGTACACCATCTCCGGCCGGGATGCAAATGGAGCGCCGCCGTGCCGATTTGCCCGGATCGCTTCCTGGGGATATAATGGCCTCATACGGCAATGTGCCCCAGAGCACAAATGGCGGCGGGCGTTCCGATAGGATGCAGGAGGCTTCCATGCCGGCCATCGAGATTTGCCCGGATGTCTTCTGGGTTGGCGTCAACGACCGCACCACCGACCTCTTCGAGGGCCTCTGGCCGATCACCCAGGAGGGCGTTTCCTACAACGCCTACCTGATCCGCGACGAGAAGCGGGCCATCGTGGATCTGGCCAAGGCCTTCAAGACGGACGAGTTCTTCGATCAGGTGAGCAGCGTTATCCCCTTGCAAGCGCTCGATTACATCGTCATCAACCACATGGAGCCGGACCACACCGGTGTCCTGCGCATGCTCCTGCGCCTGGCCCCCCAGGCGACCATCCTGGGCAGCGAAAAGACCGGGGGACTGCTGAAGACGTTCTATGGAGTCACGGAGAACTTCCGACCGGTCCAGGACGGCGAAACCCTTCCCCTGGGCCGGCGGACGCTCCGGTTCGTTTCTACACCGTTCGTCCACTGGCCCGAGACCATGATGACCTACGAGACCACCCACCGCGTCCTTTTCTCCTGCGACGGCTTCGGAGGATACGGGGCCCTGCGCGGGGGCATCTTCGATGACGAATGCACGGACCTGGCGTTCTATGAAAAAGAGGCCCTCCGCTACTATGCCAACATCGTGGCCAAATTCAGCCGCATGGTGTTGCGGGCCATCGAACGGCTGGCTCCCCTGCCGATCGCCATGATCGCCCCCTCCCATGGCCTGATCTGGCGCCGGGACCCCGGCCGCATCCTCGAGTTGTATCGCCGCTGGGCCGGCTATGCCGCCGGTCCAGGAGAACGGGGCGTCACCTTGCTTTACGGTTCGATGTACGGCCACACCGAGAAGATGATGAACGCCGTGGCCCAGGGCATCTCCCGGGAGGGCGTCCCGCTGGAGATCTTTGACGTGACCCGCACCCACGTCAGTTATATCCTGCCGGCCCTCTGGACCTACAGCGGCGTCATGATCGGCGCTCCCACCTATGAGGCGGGACTCTTTCCCCCGATGGTCCACGTCCTGGACATCGCCCGGCGCAAGGGCATCCGCAACAAGCAGGTGGCCCGCTTCGGCAGTTACGGCTGGAGCGGCGGGGCGCAGAAGGAGTTGGAGGCCCTGGCCGAAGGGCTGGGTTGGGCGGTTTGGGATACCCTGGAATGGGCCGGCGCACCCACCGAGGAAGAACTGGAGCGCGGCCTGGCCTTTGGCGCCGCTTTCGCCCGCTCCCTCCCGTCTACCACGTAACACGCAACACGAAACACACCCTACGTCCGCAGGTGGGGAAAGAGGATGACCTCCCGTATCGTCGTCTGATCGGTAAAGAGCATAGCCAGCCGGTCGATGCCCACGCCCAGGCCGCCGGTAGGGGGAAGGCCGTACATCAGGGCGTTGAGGTAATCCCGGTCCATCGGGTGGGCCTCCTCGTCGCCGCTCTCGCGGGCCCGCCCCTGGGCCAGGAAGCGCTCCTCCTGATCCAGCGGGTCGTTCAGTTCGCTGAAGGCGTTGCACAGTTCCATCCCGCCGGCAAAGCCCTCGAAGCGTTCCACCATCTCGGGGCGGTCGGGCCGGCGTTTGGCCAGGGGGGAAAGTTCCAGCGGGTAGTCGTAGAGGAAGGTGGGTTGAATCAGGGCCGGCTCGACATAGTTGGAAAGAAGGAGGTCCACCACCTTGCCCCGGGTAGCCGCAGGCTCCACCAAGGCCCCCAGGGAACGGGCGGCGGCGCGGAGGCTTTCGACCTCGGGGTAGGCCTCCACGTCAATCCCCGTGGCTTCCCGAATGGCTTCCAGGAGAGGAATCCGCCGCCAGGGCGGGGTCAGGTCGATCTCCTGCCCCTGATAGACGATGCGGGTGCTTCCGGCCACCTCCCGGGCCACATAGGCCACCATTTCTTCCATCAGGCGCATGATGTCCTGGTAGTCGGCATAGGCCTGGTAGAGTTCCAACTGGGTGAATTCGGGGTTATGGACCCGGTCCACTCCTTCGTTGCGAAAATCGTGGCCGATCTCATAGACCCGCTCGTACATGCCGACGAGCAGCCGCTTCAGGTAGAGTTCGAAGGAGATGCGCAGGTAGAGGTCCTGGTCCAGTTGGTTATGGTGGGTGATAAAGGGCCGGGCGGCGGCCCCGCCGTAGATCGGCTGGAGGATGGGCGTTTCCACCTCCAGGAAGCCGCGCTCGTCCAGGAAGCGGCGGACGGCCTGGAGGATGCGGGCCCGGATGCGGAAGCGGTGGCGCACCTCCTCGTTGGCCAGGAGGTCGGCATAGCGTTCGCGCAGGCGCTTTTCCACATCGGTGAGGCCGTGGTACTTTTCCGGCGGGGGGTTGAGGGCCTTGGAAAGCATCCGGATGGAGGTGACCTGGAGGCTGAACTGGCCCAGTCGGGTGAAGAAGGGCCGGCCGGCCGCCTCTACAAAGTCGCCGGGGTCAAAGTCGCGGGCAAAGCCGGCATACGCCTCTTCCCCCAGGACGGCCTGGTTGAGAAACAACTGGATGTGGGGACAGAAGAAGCCGTGGTCGCGCTCCAGGACGCTTCCGTCCTCCAGGTCCACGAAGGTGACCTTCCCCATCGTGCGGATGCCCCCGGTCAGCCGGCCGGTGAGGACGACCTCTTCCGGCCCGGTCCGGCCCATCTCGCGGGCCTGGGCCAGGGTGATGGGGCGAAACCGGTCCGGCAGGCTCTCCCCCCAGGCCTGTACCTCCAGCGCCAGGCGGCCGCTGGGAGCCAGCGTCAGCCTTCCCCCACAGGCCACCGCTTCATCCGGAGGCACAAACCCCTCCGGAAGGGCAAGCAGGAGCAGGCGCTCGCCCTCGACGAGCAGGTTGTACCCGGCTTCCCCCTGCTGAATCCGGCCGCGGAGTTGGACCGGTTCGGCAGGGAAGGCCAGTTCGGACCAGAGTTGGGCCACGCTGTGGGTGCGCCGGCAACGCGCCGGATAGGGGTCAATGCCCCGCCGGCGTAACTCCCGGACCTTTTCCAGGCGCTGTCGCTGGTATTCGTTCAGGTCCACCCGGCACCTCGGGCGTTCAGCCGATTTCCAGAATCGTCAAGCGGGTGACGCCGGCCGGCGTCTGCACCTCCACCGTTTCCCCCACCCGCCGGCCCAGGAGCGCCCGCCCCACCGGCGACTCGTTGGAGATGCGCCCGTTGCGCGGGTCGGCCTCGGCCGAACCCACCAGGGTCCAGACCTCCTCATAGCCCTCGCTATCCCGGGTGCGCACCCGCGATCCCAGGTGCACCACCTCCGCCCCTTCCACCTCTTCGATCACCTGGACGTCGGCCAGCAAAAGTTCCAGTTCACGGATGCGTCCCTCCACAAAGGCCTGGAACTCTTTGGCATCCTCATATTCGCCGCTTTCACGGACATCGCCGTGGGACTTGGCCTCCCGGATGCGCTGGGCCGCCTTCCGGCGCCCTTCCGTGCGCAACTGCTCCAGTTCTTCCTGCAGTTTCTGCAAGCCTTCTCGGGTCAAAAACGTCGGTGTCACCGCTGTCTCCTGCCCATCCAAACCGCTCCGTGGGCACCCGTCGGCCCGCCAAAGAAGGGAAAACGGGCATGTCCAATGCCCGTCCGGCCTGGGCCGGCCACCTGTCTCGACCTGCCCGGCATTGAATTATACTCCATCCGGCCCGAACGCGCAAATTTGCAGGAGAAAAGCGGTTGTAGTACAATACCCAAAGTGAGGGCCCGAGGCGGCGACCGGAGCGAGGACGGCTCCCCAGATCGCCCGACGGGCCGGTGTGCCAAGGTATGAACGGTAAGTGAGGAGGAAGGCCGTGCCGGATTATCTGCAAAGGACCGCCGTGCGCGAGGTGATGCACCGGGGAGTCATCACCTGCAGCCCGGATACCGCCCTCAAGGAAGTCGCCCGCATTATGAACGCCACCGATGTGCACGCCCTGATCGTCGTGAACGAGCAGGGCCACGCCCTGGGGGTGGTTTCGCATATGGACATGCTGCGGGCCTTTGGCCAGGACCTCTACGCCCTCAAGGCCGAGGACGTGATGACCCGGGAGGTGCTGAGCATCCGCCCGGAGGCTTACCTCTCGGAAGCGGTGGAGATGATGCTGAAGCACCGCGTACACCGCCTGCTCGTCTGCAGCGAGGAGGGCGGCGAAAAGATTCCTCTGGGCGTGATCTCGACCACCGACGTCATTGATGCCATGTGGGGCCGGCCGTGGCTGTGGGAAAGGCCGGCTGCGGAACCTTCGGAACGAGCCGAATAGCGCAAAGGAGGGCTGGAACAATGCCGGTAGAGATTCCGAAAGAGGCCTGGAGCGGCCGGGTCCTCGAGGTGACTCTGGGCGCCACCCCCGCCGAGGGCGGCACCCGTGGCCGCACGGTCACCGTGGGAGGCGAAAGCACCCTGCCCTTCCTGCACTATGAGGGGGCCATCCCCCACCGCCCCGTCGTCGCCGTAGAGGTGCTCGACAGACGGCCGGACGACTGGTCCCCGCTCCTCCTGGAGGCCTGGGGGGACGTCCTGAGCGATCCCGCCGCCTGGGCCGCCCGAGGGGTCTCCCTGGGGGCCAGCCTGGTGGCCCTGCGCCTGGAGGGCTGCCATCCCGATAAGGACGGCCGCTCCCCGCAGGAGGCGGTCCGGACGGTGCAGGCCGTGCTGAAGGCCGTGGATGTGCCGCTCATCGTGCTGGGGCCGGGCCAGCCGGAGGCCGATAACGAGGTCCTGGTCGCGGTAGCCGAGGCCGCCGCCGGAGAACGGCTGGTGCTGGGCCTGTGCGAGGACAAGAACTATCGCACCATCGTTGCTGCGGCCCTGGCCCACAAGCACCTGGTCATCGCCAGTTCGCCCATTGACGTAAACCTGGCCAAGCAACTGAACATCCTCATCAGCGATATGGGGCTCCCCCTGGAACGGATCCTGATCGATCCCACCACCGGGGCGCTGGGCTACGGCCTGGAGTACACCTATTCGGTGATGGAGCGCCTGCGGATCGCCGCCCTCACCGGCGACCGCCTGACCCAGTTGCCCTTTATCTGTACGGCCGGCTTCGAGTCCTGGCGGCAGAAAGAGTCCAAGGTCGGCCAGGGGGTCCCGGAGGCCTGGGGCGATTTCCGAGAGCGGGCCGTCGCCTGGGAGGTCGCCACCGCCACCGCCCTCCTGCTGGCCGGGGCCGACATCCTGGTGCTGCGCCATCCCGAGACGATTCAGCGGGTCGTGCGCGTCATCGACCGGCTGATGGGGCAAAAGGAGGCCTAGCCATGGCACTGAGCGGTCTGGAAATCTACAAACTCTTGCCCAAGACGAACTGTAAAGAGTGCGGCTTTCCCACCTGCCTGGCCTTTGCCATGAAACTGGCCCAGAAGCAGGTGGAACTGAGCGCCTGCCCCTACGTCTCGGAGCAGGCCAAGGAGGCCCTGGCGGCTGCGGCGGCTCCGCCCATCCGCCTGGTGGCCATCGGCGAGGGCGAGCACAAGGTCGAGGTCGGGAACGAGACGGTGCTCTTTCGCCATGAGAAGACCTTTTACCACCCGCCGGGCCTCTTCCTGCGCGTGAAAGATACCGACGATGTCGCCGCGCTGGCCGGGCCGGCCTTGGCCTACAGCGTCGAACGGGTGGGGATGACGCTGGGGCTGAACGGGCTGGCCGTGGAGAACGCCTCCGGCTCGCCCGAAACTTTCGCCGCCTGTGTGCAGAAGGTGCGCAGCCTTTCCTCTAAACCCCTGATTCTGATGAGCCACGATGTGGCCGCCCTCCGGGCCGCCCTGGCTGTGGAGGGAGGCAAACGTCCTCTCCTCTATGCGGCCACGCCGGAGAACTGGGAGGCCATGGCCGCCCTGGCCAAGGAAACCGGCCTGCCGCTGGCCGTGCGCGACGGCGACCTGGACGGCCTGGCCGTTCTGACCGAGAAACTCAAGGCCGCCGGCGTCGAGGACCTGGTGCTGGATCCGGGAAGCCGGGACCTCCTGGAGACGCTGCACGTCCTGACCCACCTGCGCCGCCTGGCCCTAAAGAAGAACTTTCGCCCGTTGGGCTATCCCATCATCACCTTTCCCGGGGAAGAGGCCGCCGATCCGCTGGACGAGATGGTCATCGCCGCCGAACACGTGGCCAAGTATGCCGGCCTGATCGTCCTGGACCACTTTTCTCCCTCCCTCATCTACCCGCTCCTGACGCTGCGTCTGAACATCTATACCGACCCGCAGAAGCCCATCCAGGTCAGCCCGGGCCTCTACGAGATCGGCAGCCCCGGGGACAAGTCCCCCCTGCTGGTCACGACCAACTTCTCCCTCACCTACTTTACCGTGGCCGGCGAGGTCGAGGGCAGCGGCGTCCCCTCCTGGCTCCTGATCGCCGATTCGGAGGGCATGAGCGTGCTTACCGCCTGGGCGGCCGGCAAGTTCGACGCCGAAAAGATCGCCAAGACGGTCAAGGAGTACGACGCGGCCTCCCGACTGGCCCACCGCAAACTGGTCATCCCCGGCTACGTTTCCTCCCTCCTGGGCGAACTGGAGGACGAACTGCCGGGCTGGGAAATCCTGGTGGGGCCGCGGGAAGCCGTGGACCTGCCCAACTACCTGAAGAACGTCTGGCGGCCCTAGGAATTCCTGACGTACAGGAATGTGGCCCTGAAGGACGGGGGATGAAGTTTCGGGGAGGCGGGCGGTTTCGGCCCTCACCCGCGAGTGGGGAAAGACCGAGCCGCCCGCTTTTACCAGGAGGAAAAGATGGAAGTCAAGCGGCTGTACCGTTCACGGAAAGAGCGCATGCTCGCCGGCGTCTGCGGCGGGCTGGCCGAGTACCTGAACACCGACCCCCACCCTGATTCGGGTGATCTTTGCCCTGCTGACCCTCTTCACCGGCGGTTTCGGCGGGGTGCTGGCCTATATCGTCCTGGTCCTCATCATCCCGGAGGAACCGGAAGGGGCCTCACCTCCCGCACCGCCGCCGGCCTAGCCGGGTCGGAAATCGCCGACAGGTGGATGGGACGAGCGAACTGACCGTCGTCATCGTCTCCTGGAACGTGCGCGAACTCCTGGCGCGATGCCTGCGTTCGGTGCAGGCTTCGCTGGCCGCCGGAGGACTGGCCGGCCGGGTGATCGTCGTGGACAGCGCCTCTACCGACGGCAGCGCGGAGATGGTCCGCCGCGACTTCCCGGAGGTGACCCTGCTGGCCCTGGAGGAAAACCGGGGCTTTGCTGCGGCGTGTAATGCGGCCCTCACCCCCACCCCCCTACCAGGGGGGGAGGGGGTGAGGGCCTTCCTCCTCCTCAACGCCGACGTCGAACTGGAGCCCGAGGCTATCCCGCGCCTGGCATCCTACCTGGAGGCCCATCCCGAGGTCGGCGTCGTCGGGCCGCAACTCCGCTCCCCCGATGGGACGGTGCAATCCTCCCGCCGGCGCTTTCCTACCGTGGGCACGCTCTTCTGGGAGAGCACGCTTCTGGAGGAAGTTTTCCCCGGCAACCCCTGGGTCCGGCGCTACCGGATGCAGGATCGGCCCGATGACGTGGAGCAGGAGGTGGACTGGCTGGTGGGCGCCTGCCTCTTGGTGCGGGACGAGGCCGTATCCCAGGCCGGCCCGCTGGACGAGGGGTACTTTCTCTATTTCGAGGAACTGGAATGGCTCCAGCGCATCCGCCGGGCCGGCTGGCGGGTGGTCTACCTGCCCTCGGTCCGCGCGATCCACTACGGAGGCCGTTCCACGGCACAGGTGCCCCTGGAGCGCCACCTGCACTTTCAGCGGAGCAAGGTGCGTTACGCCCGGGCCACCTTTGGGCCGGCCGTGGCTTCCCTCCTCCGCCTGTTCCTGCTGGCCACGCACGGTTGGAAATTCCTGGTGGAAGGGGCCAAGTTTCTCCTGGGACACCGGCGGGATCTGCGCAGAGAGCGGATGCGGGTCTATGCGGCCATCCTTCGGGATGGACTCAGGGCGACCCCCGCCTGAGGAGGTAGGGCCATGCGTCGGGCCATGTTTTTCCTGGGGTTGCTGCTTCTCCTGGTGGGCTGCGGCGGGCCGGCCGGAACGCCCTCCCCGGCCGGGATGACCGCCTCCCCGGAGGTTACGGCTTTCCCCACCCCAACCGCCGAGGCCACCGAGGCGGCCCTGCTGCAGGCCACGGCCACGGCAGTCCGCGCCGTCGAGGAGGGCATCATTTCCGCCTCGACGGTGGGAATGATGGAGGAAATCGGGCACTATGGGAAGGGTTGGACGACCTGCCTGGCCTTTTCCCCGGACGGTACGCGGCTGGCCGTGGGGACGATGCTGGGTGTGTATCTCTACGATGCCGCAACGCAGGAGGAGATCCGCCTCCTGCCCACCGGCTCGGCGGTGTGGAGCCTGGCCTTTTCGCCCGATGGGACCCTGCTGGCCGCCGGAACCTGGGAGGGCGCAATTCAACTGTGGGATGTGAATGCCGGGGAGAAACGCCGGAGCCTGGCGGGATATGCCGGCGGCGTCTTCGGCCTGGCCTTTTCGCCCGACGGCACCCGTCTGGCCGCGGTCTCCTGTGCCCAACGGACGGAGATGGGTTGTGCGAACGGCGGCGTCGGCCTGTGGGACCTCGTCCAGGGAGAGAGAACCGGCCAGTTACAGGGACATACCGACTGGGTGGTAGGCGTGGCCTTTGCCCCGGACGGCCGGACGCTGGCTACGGCTTCCCAGGATGGCAGCGTCCGGCTGTGGGACACGGCCACGGGGGAGACGCTCCGGAAACTCGAGATTCCCGGGGCCCAGGTACGCAGCGTTGCCTTCTCCCCCGAGGGAACGTTCCTGGCGGCCGGCCTGAGCGACGGCACGGTGCGTATCTGGGAAACCGCCACGGGAAACGCGCTCCAGGTACTCACCGCCCACGGCATGGAAGTGAACCAGGTGGCCTTTTCCCCGGACGGCCTCCTGCTGGCCTCCGCCGGCGATGACGGCCTGGTGCGCCTCTGGGAGGTGCCCGGCGGCTCCATGCGGCGCACGCTCCAGGGCCATACCTGGGCCGTGCCGGCCATCGCCTTCTCCCCGGACGGCCGCACCCTGGCCTCGGCCTCCTGGGACGGCACCCTCCGCGGCTGGGACCCGACCTCCGGGCGGGAAAAATGGAAGATCGGCCGGCATGTTTTGAGTGTGACCAGCCTGGCTGTTGCCGTATCGCCATCCCTCCTGGTCATGGGTCTGGCCGACGGAACCGTTCGTCTGCTCGACATACCTTCGCTACGGGAACGCGGCGTCCTGTATGGACACACGGCGGCGGTGCGCGCGCTCTTTGTCTCCGGGGAGACGTTGGTCTCCGCCGGCGATGATCAGACCGTTCGGGTGTGGAAATTGCCCGGCGGGGCCCTCCAGAAGGTCCTGCGCGGGCACACGGCCGAGGTACCCTGTGTGGCCGTCTCTCCGGACGGCCGCTGGATCGCCTCCGGCTCGAAGGACGGCACGATTCGGCTCTGGGACATGGACACCGGCAGGGAAACGCAAAAGATCTATGCCGCGGGCCAGGTATACGACATCGCCTTTTCGCCCGACGGGGCACTCCTGGCCTCGGCCTCGGAATCCGGGGTACATCTGTGGGAAACCACGTCCGGCCGGCTGGTACGCGAATTGCGGAGGGACGTCATCGCCCAGGCGGTGGCCTTTTCGCCCGATGGACTCCTGGCCTCGGGCAGCAGCGGCCAGATCGAGGTATGGGATGTGGCGGCCGGCCGGTTGCTCCGGACGATGCTTCGGCAGGCCAACCCCCTGGAACTGGCCTTTTCCCCCGATGGGACGGTGCTGGCCTCGGGCTGGCAGGACGGCATCACCGTGCTTTGGGAGGCCCGGACCGGGGTGGAACTGGCCGGCCTGGTCGGTTTCCCCTACGGGGTTCCTCTGGACGTGGCGATCTTTCGCCCGGCGATCGCCTTTACCCCGGACGGGACCGTCCTGGCCGTCGGCTCCTGGGACGGAACGGTACGGCTGTGGGGAATTCCGAGGTAGGGACCGGATGACAGGGAAACTGGTCATCGTCGAATCTCCGGCCAAGGCACGCACCATCCGCCAGGTCCTGGGGGGCGGATATGCGGTCGAGGCCTCGATGGGCCATGTGCGGGACCTGCCCAAGAGCCGGTTGGGGGTAGATGTCGAGGCCGGCTTCGTCCCCACCTACACGGTGCCCCGGGCCAAGTCCAAGGTGGTCCGCGAACTGCGCAGGGCCGTGGAACAGGCGGCCGAGGTCTACCTGGCCACCGACCCCGACCGGGAGGGCGAGGCCATCGCCTGGCACATCATCCAGGTGACCCATCCCGAAGGCAAACCGGTCCATCGGGTGGTCTTTCACGAGGTCACGCCGCCGGCCATCCGGGAGGCCTTTCAGCATCCCCGGGGTCTGGATATGCACCTGGTAGATGCGCAGCAGGCCCGGCGCATCCTGGACCGGCTGGTCGGCTACCAGATCAGCCCGCTCCTCTGGAAAAAGGTCCGTCGGGGACTCTCGGCCGGCCGGGTGCAATCGGTGGCCGTGCGGCTGGTCGTGGAACGCGAGCGCGAGATCGCCGCTTTCCAGCCCCAGGAGTACTGGACGGTGGAGGCGGACCTGGCCAAAATCCCGCCGCCGGGGGAGGAGCGCCGGCCGGAAGAGGTCTTCCGAGCCGTCCTGGTCGGCGTCCGTGGGAGGCGGTGCGTTGAGCCTGTCGAAACGAAGTTGGGCCGCTTCGACCTGAAGACCAAGGAAGAGGCCCAGGCCATCGTGGACGAACTGGAGGGAGCGACCTACCGGGTGTGGACAGTGCGGAAGAAAGAGGTGCGGCGCCGGCCGCTCCCGCCCTTCACGACCAGCACGCTTCAGCAGGAGGCCTCGCGCCGCCTGGGCATGGCCCCGGGACGCACGATGCGCATTGCTCAGCAACTCTACGAAGGCGTCGAACTGGGGGAGGAGGGCTCCGTCGGCCTCATCACCTACATCCGCACCGACTCCACCGCCGTCTCCCCGCTGGCCCAGGAGGAGGCCCGCTCCTTCATCGCCGGGAAGTGGGGGACCGCATACCTGCCGGAAAGGCCGCCCATCTACAAAACGAAGGTGGCCCTGGCCCAGGAGGCCCACGAAGCCATCCGCCCCACCTCGGTCTACCGGGAACCGGAGGCGATTCGCCGCTTCCTGGATCGGGACCAGTTCCGCCTCTACGAACTCGTCTGGAGGCGTTTTCTGGCGAGCCAGATGTCCCCGGCAATTCTGGAGCAGACGACCGCCGAGATTCTGGCCCGTCCTCCCCTCTGGGCTGGGGAAGAGGAGGGAGAGGGCTACCTCTTTCGGGCCACCGGATCGGTCGTCCGCTTCCCCGGCTTCCTGGTCGTCTATCGGGAGGAAGAGGGCGGCCCCTCGGCCGGAGAAAAGTTCCTGCCGCCTCTTTCCGAAGGCGAGATTCTGGACCTAGTGCAACTCCTGGCCCTGCAACACTGGACCTCGCCGCCGCCGCGTTACACCGAGGCCACCCTGATTCGGGAACTGGAGAAGCGCGGCATCGGCCGGCCCTCCACCTACGCCCCGATTATGGAGACGATTCGGGAGCGGGGCTATGTCGAACGGGTGGAGGCCCGCAAACGCAACTCCCCCCTGCGCCCGACGGAACTGGGCTTTCTGGTGAACGACCTCCTGGTGGCCCACTTTCCCGACATCCTGGATTACAACTTTACCTCGCAGATGGAGGAGCGCCTGGACAAAATCGCCGCCGGGACGCTCTCGCGGGTACCGGTGCTGGAGGAATTTCACCGCCACCTTTTGGCGGAACTGGCCCGGGCCGAGGCCGAGATGCGGGATGTCCGGAGGGAGGCCGAGCCGACCGATATCCTCTGCGAACTCTGCGGCCGGCCGATGGTCATCCGCTGGGGGAAAAACGGGGCGTTTCTTTCTTGCTCGGGCTATCCGGAGTGCAAAAACGCCCGGGATTTCGCCCGGACGCCCGAGGGGAAGGTGGTGCCGGCGGAGAGGCCGGCGGTGGAAGTAGGGGAAGATTTCCAACCCGCCCCGTGCGAAAAGTGCGGCAGCCCGATGGCGGTGAAGCGCGGGAGGTACGGGCCGTTCCTGGCCTGCACCAACTACCCGGCCTGCCGCAACACCCGCCCTTTGCCTCCCGGAGGGAATGAGGCCGGGGAAGAGACCTCCGAGGTCTACGAAAAGTGCGGCCGGCCGATGGTGCTACGCCGGGGGCGCTACGGCCCCTTCCTGGCCTGCTCCGGCTATCCGGAGTGCAGGAACACCCGTCGGGCCCCCCATCGCCGCCGGTCCGGGGCATGATCGTCCGACGGCCAAAGTCCAGATTCTCAAACGGCCGGGGCCGCAGGAGTGCGAGTTTCATCCAGCGGCCTCCGGATTCCGCCCTTGGGGAAGCAGGAAGCGCTCCACGGCCGGCAACTCCTCGGCCGCGGCGGCCACGAGCAGCCGGTCGCCGGCCTGCAGGACGGTGTCGCCGTGGGGGATGAGCAGGCGGTCGCCGCGCTGCACCTCCAGCACCAGGCAGCCTTCCGGCAATCCCAGTTCGGCGATGCGCCTGCCCACCGCCGGGGATGCGGCCGGCAGGATGTACTCGCCGTGCCGTACCTCTTCGCCCCGGGGCAGCCCGCGCCCCTCCAGGAGCAGGGCCCGGACCTGGCCGGCCGTCTCGGGACGGTCCACCATCAGGATCAGCGAATCACCCGCCTGGAGGGAGGTATTGCCCCGGGGGATAAGCGCCCGGCCGCCGCGCTGGATGGCCACGATGATCGTGCCCAAGGGTAGGTGCAGGTCGCGCACGGCATAGCCGATGGCGGCCGCCCCGGCCGGCAGTTCCAGCGTCAGCAATTCTCCCCCGCGATGGCTGGCCAGGCGCATCTCCTGCATCCGCCGTTCCATCTCCGCCCGCCGGGCCAGCCCCTTGTTGTAGGCCCGGATGAGGTCGTAGCGCCGCAGGAGGCCGACGATGCGCCGGGGATCCTCCCGGGAGACCACCGGGATGCGCCCCACATCCCGGGCCGAGAAGAGACACATGGCCTCGTGCAGGCTCTGGTCGGGGAAAAGGGTCAGCGGATCGGCGGTACAGATGTCGGCCACCGTGCGCCCCTTCCCCTCCTCCAGAGCCCGGTGGTAATCCGTCAGGGTCACGATGCCCCGCAACCGGCCCTCCCTATCCACCACCGGGAAGCCGTGATGGGCGCTCTGCTCAAAGAGCCGGCCCAGTTCCTCCAGGGTCATCTCCGGGCGGGCGGTATCGAAATCGCGGCTCATGGCCTCTTCCACCGTGACCATCTCCATCACGTTGAGGTCTCGCCCCAGGTGCAGGTAGATTCCCCGCTGGGCCAACCGGCCGGTATAGACCGAGCCGGGAGCCAGCCGGCGCGAGACCAGGGTGCTCACCACGGCGCAGAGCATGATCGGCAGGATGATGTGATAGTCCCGGGTCATCTCAAAGAGGAGGAAGATGGCGGTGATGGGGCAGTGGACGGCGCCGGCCAGGACGGCTCCCATGCCCACCAGCGCATAGGCCGGGGCCGGGGCCGTAACCTGGGGAAAGAGGCGCTGAACGACCTGGCCAAAGGCTCCGCCCAGCATGCTGCCGATGAACAGGGAAGGGGCAAAGACACCGCCCGAACCTCCGCTGCCCAAAGTGGTGGCCGTGAGCAGCGGTTTGAGCAGGAGGAGGGCCAGGAGTACTCCGGTGGCCACCTCCTCCCCCCGCAGGAGCGCATCCATCGTCTCGTAGCCGACCCCAAAGAGTTGGGGAAAGGCCAGCCCCACGGCCCCCACGGCCAGGCCGCCGAGGGCGGCTCGGAGCAGGAAGGGCGACTTCCAGCGCGAAAGCATCTCCTCTATAGCCAACAAAATCCGTACATAAAAGACCGAGGCCAGGGCGGCCAGCAGGCCCAGCGCCAGATAGAGGAAGACCTCCCAGGGAGAGCGGAGGCTGTATTCGGGGATGAGGAAGGCCGGGCTTTCCCCGCGCAGGATGCGGCTGATCACCGAGGCGCTCACGGTGGAGATGACCACCATGCTCAACCCCCCGACGGTGAACTCCCCCAGGATGATCTCCTGGGCGAAAAAGACCCCGGCGACGGGAGCGTTGAAGGCGGCGGCGATGCCGCTGGCGGCGCCGCAGGCGACCAGCGTCTGTACACGTTCGGTCGAAAGGTGGAGGCGCTGGCCCAGCCAGGAGCCCACCGTGGCGCCGATCTGCACGTTGGGATCCTCCGGCCCGACCGAACCACCGGAGGCGATGGTCAAAATCGAGGCCAGGACGCGGGCCAGGGCCGGCCGGACGCGCAGCCTCCCTCCCCGCAGGGCCATGGCTTCCATGATCCCGGCCACACCGTGGCCCGGAGCATCTCCCGCCAGGAGACGCATCAGGCCGGCGGCCAGACACAGGCCCAGCGCGGGAATCCCCAGCACCAAGAGGTAGGCCCAGATGCCGTCCGAACCGAGCGGCACCGTCCACTGCGCCCCGGTTGCCAGCCGCAGGACGATGGTAAAGCCGCGGCCTGTCACCCCGTTTTCGATGCACACATGGAAAACATAGGCCAGCAGGGCCGTCCCCGCCCCGAGCAGGGCGGCCAGGCCGCCCAGGAAGGCCGCCTCAAAGCGCACTCCCCGATAGCGAAAACGCCATGACCGGAATGGGCCGGTGCATCGGTTATCCATCGCCGACGTTCCAGAACCGGGCATCCCTATCCCTCCAGGTTGCGAGCCGGCGCAAATCCAGGCCCCTGCCGTGGACGTTCAGAGAATCGCCGAGGGCGAATCCTGGCGTTAGAACACGGGAAATTTCCGATCCGGCCTGGCCTAACCATCGTACCGGGCGGTCCTTTGGCTCGGGAACCTTGCCGCCCAACCTACGGTCACCGCCCGTTACCTTATCACATCCCCGGACTGCTGTCAACCGCCCGTTTCCGCCTCAAACTACGCAGGATGCATGTTTGTAGTTGGGCGAGGCCCCGTGTGAAGTAGGCCGGAGCGCAGCGACGGCCGTATCGAAATCAGTTGCCGGGGCTGTCCGGGTCTCGATACGGCCCTTGGTCTCGATACGCCCCTTGGTCTCGATACGCGGCTGGTTTCGATACGCCCCCTTCGGGGGCTACTCAACCCAAGTCGCCGCTACTCGACCCGCTGGGTTGAGCCTGTCGAAACCCAAGTCGGGGGCTACTCGACCCAAGTCGGGCCTACTCGACCGGCGAACAGCCCGCTGTGCGCAGTGTTCGAGGACAGTGCCCATCTAGAAACATGCATCCACTACCCATCTGCGACTTGGGCCTCGGACGGTTTCGTGGTATAATATGTCTACCCTGTCGGGTGGAATTCGGGGCTGATGATGGAACCGGAACGTCGAGATCGGCAGTTGGCTCACCTGGCCGCCCTGGGCCGGCTCCTTTCCGAGGAGGAGCGGGCCGGCTGCACCGATACGGCCGCGCCGGCCGGCCTGGAGGCCCACTTCCGCCAGTGGCAGGCCCAGGCCCAGCCCCTGGGCCTCCCCACGGACCTCCTGACCCGCCTGGGCGAACTCCTGGATAACTACCGCCACCTCATCCTCTCGGCCCGCCAGGCCCGGGTGCGCCAGGCCCTGGCCCTCCTCCGCCAGACCTACCGGGCCCTGCGCGACGGAAGCGGCCCGCCGCCGGAAACGACGGCCGCTCCTACGGTGCCTGCTCCGGCCCGACCCCGCCCGCACCGGCGCGTCCCTTCGCCGCCCAAAGGGATGACCCTGGACACGCCGCTGGAAAAGGCCGGCGGCATCTACGGCACCTACCTGCGCGGACTGAAGCGGCTGGGGTTGCAGACGGTGCGCGACCTCCTCTACCACTTTCCCCGGCGCTACGACGATTATACCTCGCTCAAACCGATTCACGCCCTGATGTACGGGGCCACCGAGACGGTCATCGCCACCGTCGAAGAGGTGGAGCAGCGCCGCACCCAGAGCGGCCGCCTCCTCATCTCGGCCCGCGTGCGGGACGAGACCGGCAGCATCGAGGCGGTCTGGTTCAACCAGCCCTACCTCCTGAAGTCGCTCAAGCCCGGGATGAAGGTGGTCCTGAGCGGGCGGGTGGAGCAGTTTCGGGGCCGGCTGACGCTGGAATCGCCCGAATGGGAGCCCTACGACGCCGAACTGGTGCACACCGGCCGGCTGGTGCCGGTCTACCCGATGAGCGGGGAGATGCGCCCCCGGGGCACCCGCCGGCTGATCAAACGCTTCGTGGAGCAGTGGGCCGACCGCGTCCCCGACCCGCTGCCGCCGGAGGTGCGTCTCCGGGCCGACCTCTGGGAACTCGGCCGGGCCCTGCGCCAGATTCACTTCCCCGACGACTGGGATTCGCTCCGGCAGGCCCGCCGGCGCCTGGCCTTTGACGAGTTCCTCTACATCCAACTGGGCGTCCTGCAGCGCAAGCGGGAATGGCAGGCCAGCCCCGGCCATCCGCTCCCCCTAGACCGGGACCTCCTGGAGCGTTTTCTTGCGCGCCTCCCCTTTGCCCTCACCGGGGCACAGGAGCGGGCGCTCCGGGAAATCCTGGCCGACCTGGAGCGGGATGTGCCGATGAGCCGGCTTCTGCAGGGCGATGTGGGTTCGGGGAAGACGGTGGTGGCGACGGCGGCGGCGCTCCAGGCGGTCGCCAACGGCCGGCAGGTGGCCCTGATGGCCCCCACCGAGATTCTGGCCGAACAGCACGAGCGCACCATCCGGGCGCTCCTTTCCGGCCTGGAGGTGCCCGGCCGGCCCAGCGCTTGCTACGCCTCCACCTCCGGCGAGGAGTGGAAGGAGGAGGAACCGGAGCGGGCCCGGCGGCTGGCCGAACTGAAGGCGCTCCTGGGCGTGGAGGAACGGCCGGCCGGGGGCGAGCCCCGGGTGGCCCTCCTCATCGGCAGCATGAAGGAACGGGAAAAACGCGAACTCCGCGCCGCCATCGCCGAGGGCGGGGTGGACATCGTCGTGGGCACCCACGCTTTGATCCAGGAGGGCGTCGCCTTCGCCAACCTGGGCCTGGTGATCATTGACGAGCAGCACCGCTTCGGCGTGCTCCAGCGCCAGGCCCTCCACCAGAAGGGCTACAACCCCCACCTCCTGGTGATGACCGCGACCCCCATCCCCCGCACCCTGGCCCTAACGCTGCACGGCGACCTGGACCTCTCCATCATTGACGAGATGCCCCCGGGCCGGCAGAAGATTCGCACCCGGTGGCTGGCCAACGCCGAACGCCAGCGGGCCTATGACTTTATCCGCAAGCAGGTGCAGCAGGGCCGACAGGCCTTTATCATCTGCCCGCTGGTGGAGGAATCGGAAAAGATCGAGGCCGCCGCCGCCGTGGAAGAGTTCCGCCGCCTCCAGGAAGAGGTCTTCCCCGACCTGAAACTGGACCTCCTCCACGGACGCATGTCCGGTGCGGAGAAAGAACGCATCATGCGCCGTTTCCGCGATGGCGAAACCCAGGTACTCGTCTCCACGCCGGTCGTGGAGGTGGGCATTGACGTACCCAACGCCACCGTCATGATGGTCGAAGGGGCCGAGCGTTTCGGCCTGGCCCAGTTGCACCAGTTCCGCGGCCGCGTCGGCCGGGGCGAACATGCCTCCTACTGCATCCTCCTGGCCACCTCCGATGAACTGGGAAGCGAGAGGTTAAAGGCCATCGAGGAGACGGACGACGGCTTCGCCCTGGCCGAAATTGACCTGGAACTGCGGGGGCCGGGCGAGTTCTTCGGCACCCGCCAGAGCGGCATGCCCGACCTGAAGGTGGCCCGGCTGGGCGATACCCGTCTCCTGGACCTGGCTCGCCGGGAGGCCGAGGCCATCCTGGCCGCCGATCCCGACCTCAGCCGGCCGGAGCACGCCGTCCTGGCCGAACGCCTGGCCGCCTTCTGGAGCCGGGAGGTGGAGATCAGTTGAGGGTCATCACCGGTTCCGCCAAAGGCCATCACCTGAAGGCCCCCAAGGGGCTGCGTACCCGACCGATGCTGGAAAAGGTGCGGGCCTCCCTCTTCGCCGTCCTGGAGGGATACCTGGGCAGCATCTCCGGCCGGGTGCTGGACCTCTACGCCGGGAGCGGTGCCCTGGGCATCGAGGCCCTTTCGCGGGGCGCGGACCGGGCCGATTTCGTGGAAATCAATGCCGGGGCCTGCCGGCTCATCCGGGAGAACCTGGAGCATACCCGTCTGAGCGAACGCGCCCATGTTTACCAGGCCGACGTGCGGGCCTTCCTGCGGCGGATGCAGGAAGGGACAAGGTATGATATAATTTTCTTCGATCCACCCTATGCGGATCCGCTGGCCGAAAAGGTGCTGGCCGAACTGGCCGGCGGGCCCTTATTGCACGAGGGCACCCTGGTTGCGGTGCACCATGCCGTCCGGCTGGCCCTGGCCGAGAGTTACGGGCCGCTGCGCTGCCTGGAACGGCGGCGCCTCGGCGATAGCGTCCTGAGCATCTACGGGATGCCGGCCTGGTGGGAAGAACCATCCCCCTAGTTTCTGGACAAGGAGGTCCGGTGGTTACCGCCATTTACCCTGGCAGTTTCGATCCGGTGACGAACGGCCATCTGGACATCATCGCCCGGGCGGTCCGGCTTTTCGACCGGGTGATCGTGGCCGTCTACGACCGGCCGGCCAAACGGCTGCTCTTCAGCGCCGAAGAGCGGGTGGAGATGATTCGCCAGGCCGTCGCCGATTGCCCCAACGTCTCGGTGGAGCGGTATGACACCCTCACGGTGGAGTACGCCCGTCGGGTGGGGGCCCAGGTCATCATCCGGGGGCTGCGGGCCATGACCGACTTTGAACTGGAACTGCAGATGGCCCACATGAATCACCGCCTGGCTCCGGAGATCGAGGTCGTCTGTCTGATGACCGCCCAGCACTATTCCTTCCTGAGTTCCAGCATCGTCAAGGAGATCGCTGCCTTGGGGGCCGATGTGAGCAACCTGGTCCCGGCCCATGTGGCGCAGGCCCTGCGGGAGGCCCTGAGCAGAGAGCGGCCCCCTGCAGGCCGCGAAAGGGGATAGAGATGAGTGACGAACTGGCCCGGCTGCTCGATGAACTGGAAAAGACGCTGGCCCAGAGCGGTCGCCTGCCCTTCCTTCGACGCCTCCTGGTAGAGGAAGACAGGGCGATGGGGTTGCTGGACCGCCTGCGGGCCGCCGTGCCCGAAGAGGTGCGCCGGGCACGCCAGGTTCTGCGCGAACGAGAACAGATTCTGGAACAGGCCCGTCGGCAGGCCCAGCGCATCGCCGAGCAGGCCCAACAGGAGGCCGCCATGCGGATCGAAGAGCAGGGCTTGCTGGAGGAGGCCAAGAAACGCTCCGAGCAGATTCTGGAAGAGGCCCGTCGGGAAGCCGAGCGGATTCGCCGGGGAGCCGATCAGTACGCCCGGGAGGTGCTCACCGAGATCGAGGCCCGCCTCTCCCAGGCCCAGGGCGAGATCCGGGAGACGATGGGGCGCATCCTGGCCAGCATCCGCAAGGGGCTGGCCGAACTGGAAGGAGAATCCCCCGGAGAAGAGGAATGAGTCTGGGAAGTCTTTCCCTCCCCCAGCCCGGCCCCTGTCGCCGGTCTCCGAACCCCCTCGGCCGGGGAGCACACCGGACCGGAGAGGGTTTGCCCCTTCACCGGGCCGGGCCTTCCAGGGCCTTTTCCAGGGCTTCGGACCAGAAACGCGGTCGCCCGTCCTGAAAGAGCGCGACCCGCTGCGCCTGCGCTGCCTCCACCCCCCCTTCGGTCACTTCTTCCCCGGCCACCACCGCCACCACCGGCCGGCCCAGCCGGCGCAGAAGTTCTGCCCGCCGCGCCGCCCGCTCCACATCTCGGCGATCCACAACCGCGGAAACCTCCACGGCCAGCCACACCTCCGGCCCCCCCTTCAGCACGCCCCCCACTACCAGGTCCAACCGCCAGACCTCTTCCACCTCCTGGGATGAAAGGCAGGCCTCCAGTTCGTCCAGCCACTCGGCCAGCGGCTGCACCCGTACCCGGCGCAGGAGGCGGCCGAAGAAAGAGGGGGCTTTCTCCCGGTAATCCATTTCCAGGAGGCGACCCTTGACCGAGCCCATGTCCTCCTTGAGTCCCTGGATGTCGGCCTTGACCACGATCATTTCGCGGACCAGGGCCTGTACCTGTTCCTCGGTGCGCCTCTGGGCCTCGGCCAGGGCCTGGACGGTGGCCTCCAGGCGTTCCAGGCGTTCCTCGGTGCGCCTCTGGGCCTCGGCCAGTTCGTTCACCCGCTCTTCGGTGCGCCTCTGGGCCTCGGCCAGTTCGTTCACCCGCTCCTCGGTGCGCCTCTGGGCCTCGGCCAGGGCCTGGACGGTGGCCTCCAGGCGTTCCAGGCGTTCCTCGGTGCGCCTCTGGGCCTCGGCCAGTTCGTTCACCCGCTCTTCGGTGCGCCTCTGGGCCTCGGCCAGTTCGTTCACCCGCTCTTCGGTGCGCCTCTGGGCCTCGGCCAGTTCGTTCACCCGCTCTTCGGTGCGCCTCTGGGCCTCGGCCAGGGCCTGGATAGCCGATTCCAAACGGTCGAAATCGGAGCGTAGCACCCGGATTTCCCGCATCCGGTCGTCCACCAGGGCGACGACGGCCCGGTAGAGTTCCTCGGTCATCCCGTACAGCGGCTTTCCCTCGACCATCGTAACCTCCATCGTGTCCTCCCTTTCCGAACTACCCTTGGTCATTATTTTACCACAGCCGTCCCCTGGCGTCAATTGTTAACTGACATCCACTTATAACTCGTTCTGGCACGAATGGCGGCCCGAAACGCTGTGGAGATGGCGGGGGACGGCCGTCGCGGAGGCGATTTTGGGCCCGTCGCGGCCGGTCGGGGGCCGCCGTAAGGGCCTAGGTGGGATTTATGAGCGGATGTCAGTTCGAAGGCTGCCACAGAGGATTCCCTATTTTCTAACAGAAAAGCCGCTCACCGGCCGAACAGGCTCTAACTTGGATTTCGATACGGCCTGTCGGCCCTTGTTGAACCTTAGGTTGAGTAGCGTAGCGTATCGAAACCCTGTCAAAACCCCTGGGTTGAGCCTGTCGCTCAACCCAAGGGTTGCGATACGGCCCGCTGGGCCTATCCACTTTCGGCCGCCCGCCCCCCAGGGCGGTCAAAGGCTATCCGGCCCGACGGATCAACCGTTCGAAGGCCCCTTCCGGCAGTTCGTCCAGAGACTCCGTAACCTCATCGGCGGCAACCAGGCGTTCCCGGGGATGGGTGGTGGCGACGGCCAGACAGACCATGCCGGCCCGATGGGCCGCCTCCACCCCGGCCGGCGCATCCTCCACCACCACGCAGCGCTTCGGCGACATCCCCAGGCGTTGTGCCGCCAGAAGGAAGGAGGCCGGGTCCGGCTTGCCCTGTTCCACCTCTTCCCCGGAGATCAGGGCCTGAAACAGGCCGGAGATGCCGAGGGCCTCCAGGACGGCCTCGATGTTCTCGCGGGGCGCCGAGGAGACGACGGCCTGGGGGATGCCCTGCCGGTGAAGCCGGCGCAGCCAATCCAGCGCCCCAGGAAGCGGCATCAGTCCCTCCTGGGCGATGAGTGCCCGGTAGCGCCGCTCCTTGGCCGCGCCGATGGCCGCCACCCGTTCCCGGGGCAGGTCCGGACCCAGTACGTCGGCGATGATGGCGTCGTTGCGCTGGCCGAAGGTGCGGCGAAAGGTCGCCTCATCGAGGGCCAGGCCTTCCTCGGCCAAGGTGTCCTTCCAGGCCCGGTAGTGGTAGGGGGACGAATCCACCAGCACCCCATCCATATCCCAGAGGACGACAAAGGGGGCTTTCTCGCCCACCGGAAACCTCCACAAAGGGGTGGGGCGGTCGCTTTCCGCCCCACCCCAGCGTAGGTCTATCCGTACCGCCCCTACACTTCCCGATATTCCCCTTCGATCGTGCCCTCCTCACCCGGGCCGGCCGGCCCCTGGGGGCCCGGGCCGCCCGGACCGGCCGTCGGGCCGGCCCCGTACACGGCCTGCCCGATGCGCTGCGCCGCCAGGGCCAACTCGTTCATGGCCGAGCGCACCTGTTCGATGGAGCCGCTCTGCAGGGCGCTGCGCACCGCCGCGATCTTGCCCTCCACCTCCTGGCGGACGTTGGCCGGCACCTTGTCGCCCAGTTCGCGCAGACTGCGTTCCGTCTGGTAGGCCAGGTTGTCGGCCTGGTTGCGCGTCTCCGCCTCCTCCCGGCGGCGGCGGTCTTCTTCAGCGTGGGCCTCGGCCTCCCGAATCATACGCTGAATCTCCTCCTCCGTCAGCCCGCTGCTGGCCTTGATGACGATCTTCTGCTCCCGACCGGTGGCCTTGTCCTGGGCGGTCACATGGAGGATGCCGTTGGCATCAATGTCAAAGGTCACCTCGATCTGGGGTACGCCCCGCGGGGCCGGCGGGATGCCGTCCAGGATGAAGCGGCCCAGCGTCTTGTTGTCGGCCGCCATGGGACGCTCTCCCTGGAGGACGTGGATCTCTACGCTCGGCTGGGCATCGGTGGCGGTGGAGAAGATCTGGCTCTTGCGCACCGGGATGGTGGTGTTGCGGGGGATGATCGGGGTCATCACCCCGCCCAGCGTCTCCACCCCCAGCGTGAGCGGGGTAACGTCCAGGAGGAGGATGTCCTTGACCTCGCCGCCCAGCACGCCGGCCTGGATGGCCGCGCCGATGGCCACCACCTCGTCCGGGTTGATGCCCTTGTGCGGCTCTTTGCCGAAAAAGTCCCGCACCAGTTGCTGCACCATCGGCATCCGGGTCTGACCGCCGACCAGGATGACCTCGTCTACCTGGGAGGGCGAGAGACCGGCATCGGCCAGGGCTTGCTTGACCGGGCCCAGCGTCTTTTCCACCAGGTCGGCGACCAGTTGCTCCAGTTTGGCGCGCGTGAGTTTGTAGAGCAGGTGCTTGGGGCCGGAGGCGTCGGCGGTGATAAAGGGCAGGTTGATCTCGGTCTCCTGCAGGGTGGAGAGTTCGATCTTGGCCTTTTCCGCCGCCTCCTTCAGCCGCTGGAGGGCCATCCGGTCCTGGGAAAGGTCAATGCCGGTGTCGCGCTTGAACTCCTGCACCAGCCAGTTGATGATGCGCTGGTCAAAGTCGTCGCCGCCCAGGTGGGTGTCGCCGTTGGTGGACTTGACCTCGAAGACGCCGTCGCCCAGTTCCAGGATGGAGATGTCAAAGGTGCCGCCGCCCAGGTCGTAGACGGCGACGATCTCGTTCTTCTTCTTGTCCAGGCCGTAAGCCAGGGCCGAAGCGGTCGGCTCGTTGATGATGCGCAGCACCTCCAGCCCGGCGATCCTTCCGGCATCCTTGGTGGCCTGGCGCTGGCTGTCGTTGAAGTAGGCCGGGACGGTGATGACCGCTTTGGTCACCGGCTCCCCCAGGTAGGCCTCGGCATCCTGCTTGAGTTTCTGCAGGATCATGGCCGAAATCTCCGGAGGCGACATCTCCCGTCCACCCAGAATGACGCGCACATCGCCGTTCGGAGCGGCGGTCAGTTTATAGGGCACCAGTTGACGGTCATACTGGACCGAAGGCTCGTCGAACTTGCGCCCCATAAAGCGTTTGATGGAGAAGATGGTGTTTTCGGGGTTGGTGATGGCCTGGCGACGGGCGATGCGGCCGATCATCCGCTCCCCGGTCTTGGGGTTGATGGCCACGACCGAGGGGGTCAGCCGTTCCCCCTCGGCGTTGGGGATGACCACCGGTTCGCCGCCTTCCATCACCGCCATCACCGAAAATGTGGTTCCCAGGTCAATTCCGATCACTCGGGCCATGGCTATACACCTCCTGGTGAGGCACTATGCACCGCTTTCCGTTTTTTCCTGAGGTTCCCCTTCGGACGCGGGGGCCTCGGCCTGAGCCGGCATCTCCTGTCCAGCCGGCGGGGTCGGGGCAACCCCGCCCTTACCCACCTTGACCAGGGCCGGCCGCAGGACGCGGTCGCCCAGTCTGTACCCCTTCTGCAGTTCGGCCAGCACCAGGCCGTCCTGCTCGGCCGGTACCTCCTCGAAGAGGACGGCCTCGTGGATGTAGGGGTCAAAGGGCTTGCCCACCGCCTCGATCGCCCGCAGACCGCTCTGCTCCAGAACGGCCTGGAGGCGACGGTAGATCAGCATGACCCCCTCGATCCAGGAGAAGCGCAGGAGTTTCTCATCAGGCAGGACGGCCAGGGCGCGCTCGAAATCGTCCAGGATGGGAAGCAGGCGGAGGACGAGGCCGGAAGCGGCCTCCTGGGCCATCTGCTCCCGCTCCTGTTCGATGCGCTTCTTGTAGTTGCGCAGTTCGGCGACGGACCGCAGCCACTGGTCATAGTACTCGGCCGATTTCTTCCTCTCCTCCTCCAGTTCCCGGCGCAGGTCCTCGGCCTCCTCGGCCACCTGCTCCCCGGCCGGGGCTTCGGCCTGCTCCGGAACGAGGTCCTCTGCGCTCTGGACTTTTTCGGTCATCGAAAAATCACCTCCTACCTCACCGACGGCTCACCGTGGAGTTCCGCCAGAAGTTCGCTGAGCGTTCGGGCGATGAAGCGCACCGCCGAGATGGAGCGGGGGTAGGGCATCCGGGTGGGCCCCAGGACGCCGAGCACCCCCTCCTGGCGGCCGGCCAGCCCGTAGCGGGAAAGGATCAAACTGTAGTCGCGCATCTCCTCGCGCTGGCTTTCCCCACCGATGATCACCTGGATGCCGCTCCTCTGCAGGGCCTGGGCCAGCATCTCCAGGAGGAAACGGCCCTGCTCCAGGATTTCCAGGAAACGCCGGGCCTGATCGGCGGAGGCAAACTCGGGCTGTTCCAGCGTCTCCAGCGCGCCGTCTCGGACGACCTCCTCCCACTCCCAGCGGTCCAGTTGCTGCATCGTGGAGACCACCAGGTTCAGAATCTGGCGCTCCAGGACGCTCCACTCCTCGCCCACCTGCCCGGCCACCTCGGAAGCGTCCAGGCCGGCCAGACACGCATTCATGCGGCCGGCCATCCGGCTCAGTTCCTCCTGGGAAACGGCCTCGCTCAGGGTCAGCATATGCTGGCGAATCGTTCCATCCTGAAAGATGAGCACGAGGAGCACCCGGGTATCGTGTACGGAGAGGAGTTCCAGGTGCTTGAAACGGGAGCGGAAGGAACGGGCCGGCGTGACCACGGCGGCGCTGCGCGAAAGGCGGGCCAGGGCGGAAGCGGCCAGACGCACCCATTCCTCCACATCGGTGCGCACCTGGTAGAACTGATGACGAACCATCCGCTGTTCCTCGGCCGGGAGCGGATGCCATTCCATCAGGTGCTCGACAAAGTAGCGGTAGCCCTGGTCGGTGGGGACCCGGCCGGCCGAGGTGTGGGGATGATAAAGCAGCCCCAGTTCCTCCAGAGCCGCCAGGTCGTTTCTCACCGTGGCCGAACTGACCCCCAGGGCATAGTTCTGCACCAGCGTCTCCGAGGCCACCGGCAACGCCGTGCGCACATACTCCTGAATCACCAGTTTCAAGATCAGTTCCCGCCGCGCCGTCAGCCGCGGCACCTTTGGCACAACCATCCGCCCCTCCTGAGATTTAGCACTCTCACGATGAGAGTGCTAAATCCTGGTAGGTAGTTTAGCACGTTTGCCCCGATTTGTCAAGAGGGCAACCACACTTTTTGTCCTCGGAGGCGGAAATATGGTACAATGGTTGCCAACCCTGGCATCGGAAACGGGCCGGCCAGCCCCCGGATGTTCCCGATGGAGGGCCGGCCGGGGAGGCGGGAGGACATGGCCGCCGAACAACCGGGTGGAGAGATCGTCGCCGTGACCGGGGTGGCCCGCGCCGCCGGGTTGCTCCCGGGAGACCGGCTGCTCTCGGCCAACGGCCGGCCCCTGCGCGATATCATCGACTTTCGCTTCTATGCCGACGGCCCCCGGGCCACCTTCGAGGTCCTCCGGGGCGGCGAGAAACGGACGGTCACGCTGCGCCGGCCGCCCGGAAGCGACTGGGGCATCGCCTTCACCCACCCCATCTTCGACCGGATCCGCCCCTGCGCCAACCGCTGCCCCTTCTGTTTCCTGGACCAGTTGCCGGCCGGCCTTCGCCCCGGCCTCTACCTGCGCGACGACGACTACCGCCTCTCCTTCCTCTACGGCAACTTTGTCACCCTGACCAACCTGCGCCCGGAGGATTGGGAACGCCTGGCCGAGCAACGCCTGAGCCCGCTCTACGTCTCGGTACACGCCACCGAACCGGAGTTGCGTCGCCTCCTCCTGGGCCGGCCCGACCTCCCCGACATCCGGGAGCAACTGGCCCGGCTGGCCCGGCTGGGCATCGCCATACACGCCCAGGTCGTGCTCTGCCCCGGCGGGAACGACGGGGTTCACCTGGAGCGCACCGTGGCGGACCTGGCCGGCCTCTTCCCCACGGTGCGCTCCATATCCCTGGTCCCGGTGGGGCTGACGCGCTTCCGCCGGCCGGCCCCATCCGGCCTGGAAGGACACTTCCCCCTGCGCCCCTATACCTCCGCCGAGGCCCGAGACCTCCTGCGCTGGGCCGAACCCCGCCGGCGGGCCTTCCGCCGGATGTGGGGGTGCTCCTTCCTCTACCCGGCGGACGAATTCTACCTCCTGGCCGGCCGGCCCGTCCCTTCCGCCCGCCTCTACGACGGCTTCCCCCAGGTCGAGAACGGCGTCGGCTTGGTGCGCCTCCTCCTGGACGACTGGGTCCGGCTGCGTCGGCAGATTTCCCAGGAACGTTTCCACCCTCGTCGCCTGACCCTGGCCTGCGGCACGCTCATCGCCCCACTCCTCTCGCGCCTGGCCGGGGAATTGGCCTCCTGCCAGGAATTGTCCATCGAGGTCCTCCCCGTGGAGAACATCACCTTCGGCCCCACCGTTACCGTCTCGGGCCTCCTGACCGGGGAGGCGCTGCGGGCCGGCCTCCGGAAGGCGCAGGGTGAGATCCTCTTCCTGCCCCGAACCGCCTTCGACGAGCGCGGGAGGACGCTGGACGAGGTCTCGGTCGAGGAACTGGAGCGGGAATTGGGCCGGCCGATCTTCCTGGCCGAACGGATGCACCAGGTGGTGCGAGCCCTGCGTCGCCTGGAAGCCGGGTAAACGTTCCGCGGGGACGGGGTTTCCTTGCTTCTTGCGCCCCCCTGCCCCGGGCATAAAAAATCCCCCTCCCCCGACCTCACGGGGGAAGGGGAAGTGTACCGGACCTAGGGCAGTTCGTAGACCACCACCACGCTCACGCTGACGGAGAAGGTGCCGGCCGGAAGAGGCACCAGAGGCACCGCCGCCGCTTCATACCCGCCCCCCGCGGCTTTGTACACCGGGCCGGGCACCCACCCGCCCGACTCGCTCACCGAGAGCACCTTGCCCAAACTGAGGTCGAGGGCGGCGGCCATCTCCTCGGCCTTTTTCTGAGCGTCGGCGATGGCCTTTTGCCGGGCCCGGGCGACCAGGGCCTCCGGATCGGCCACGCTGTAGGTAACCTCGTTTACGGTGTTGGCGCCGGCCTCCACGACGGCGGCCAGAAGCGCCCCCACCTTCCCCAGGTCGCGCACGGTGAGGCGCACGGTGTGGACGATATGGTACTCGACCACCCCGGTCGGCTGGCCGGTCTGGGGGTCATAGCGCTGCTCGACCCAGAGGTTATAGCCGACGGTGCGGATGTCCTTTTCCTCCACGCCGGCCGCCTGCACTGCCTTCAGGATGGCATCCATCCGGGCGCTCGCCTCGTTCACCACACTTTGGGGTTGATCCCCCTTCAGGTCCACGCCCACGGTGACGTAGGCGAGTTCCGGATCGGCCTCCTCTGTCCCCGTGCCGACCACCGTCAGCCCCGGGGTGTAGGTAGTGTTGGCGGGGATGGAGGCATAGGCCAGACCCTCTCCGCCACCGCCGGCGCTGACTACCGGTGTGGAGGGCGTGCAGGCCGGCAGAACCGGCACCAGGAGCAGAAGGAGCAGGAAGGGCAGTTTCTTCAGGGTTCGGGAGCACATCGTGTTACGCATCGGGAAAACCTCCTTTTTTCCTTTACACCTTTCTGGCGGCGCGCCGGCGTCGCCAGCGAACCCACAGGAAGACGAGCAGGCCGACGACGGCCCAGAACGGAAGGGCGACCACGGCCACCCAGATCAAGGCGTTGACCAGGCCCTGGAGAATCTGCACCAGGACGCGGGCGGCCTCGCGGAGCGTGCGCAGCGGGTCAAAACCTTCCTCCACCACCGGTTTTTCCACCTCCGGCTCGCGGGGAAGAAGTTCCAGGGTAATCGTGGCCATGGCCGACATCTTCTCCAGGTACTGCATCTGGCCCTGGATTTGCTCGATCTGGGTACGTACCTCGGTCAGGCGCTGGTAGATACTCAGGATGGCCTCGGCCTTTTCCTGGGCGTTACCCTCGCTCTGGCGTACCTCCCGGAGCAGGGCCAGGAGTTCCTCCTCCGTCGCCTTCTGGGCCTTTAACCGGGCCTCCAGGTCCACGTACTGGTCGGTCACATCCTCGCCGGAGGTGCTCTCCCGCTGTACCTTCCAGGCCAGTTTGCGCAGTTCGGCCAGCGCCTCGCCGAAGCGCTCCGAGGGGACCCGGATGGTCACGGTGGCGGCCAGGTTATCGGTGGCGGTGCGGTAGGAAGTGGCCTCGACGGTATAGCCCTGGAAACGTTCGACCAGTCGCCATACCTCCTCCAGGGTGGTGGCGACGTCGTCCACGATCAGGGTCAACTGGGCGGTGCTGATGATCATGCGGCCCTCCGAGCGGGCCGCCCGGAGGTAGTCGGCGCTATCGGCCTGCGGGACCAGATGCGCCGATGGGGCCGGTGCCGGCACGACCTCTCCATAGATCGCCTCGGCCTTCTCAAGCGGCGGGGGCTCGGGGGTCGGCTGCGCCGCCGGCGCGCAACCGACCAGCAGGCCGAAAAAGGCCGAAGCGATCGCCAACCGGTACCACCGTTTCATCGTTTTCCTCCTCTGGATTCATCTCTTCATCCATCTTACCAGCCGGCCCTCCTTTGTCAAGGCCGAAAAAATCTGGCTATACAGACGGTTTCGGCCGGAAAACTTTTCAAAACCGGGCCGAAAAACAGTACTTCCTTCCTATTGACAAGTGGGCAGGGGCTCGTATGATGAACATAGCACTGGGTGAATCGTCGTGAGGGCGACCTATGGGTACACAGAGGAAAAACGGACGGCGCGGCCAGTCCCTGGTCGAGATGGCCCTGGTTCTGCCGATTCTGCTGCTCATCCTGATTGGGCTGATCGAGTTCGCCCGGGCCTTTTTCATCTACGCGGTGGTCTCCAACGCCGCCCGTGAGGGCGTCCGGGCCGGCATCGTCGAGCCGCTGGATTTCGACTATATTCAGCATGCGGTCACCCGAACGCTCGTCCTGGTGCCGCCGGATGACGTGACCATCGACGTCCACTACGACGACGGCACCGACGGGGGGGTCTTTACCGATCCGAGCCTGATCGAGGAGGGGCGGAGCCGCATCGTCGTCAAGGTCAGTTACCCCTTCTCGATGCTCACGCCCCTGATTTCGAGCCTCTTTCCCCCGACCACCATCGAGTTCACCTCGGCGCGGACGATCGTAGCCGGGACCCGGGCCCACAAGCCCACCCAGCCGGCCGGGCCGACCAACACGCCGATCCCGATCCCGCCGACGAACACGCCTGCCCCCTTCACCCCCACCCCCACACCGCCCGCAGGCCCTCCGCCCCTCTACATCCAGTACCTGAGCGGCTACCCGTGCCGGGGGCAGGAGTTCAACCCGAACAAGGGGCGCATCCGGGTCAAGGTGCGGGTGACCGATGCCGGCGGCAACCCGGTGGAGGGGGCCACCGTCACCCTGAACCTGGAAGGGGCCACCCTGACCGACCTGGGGGACGGCTACTACGGCGGCTCCGGCGGCGATTGCTGGACCTCGTCGGGCGACAAATACACCGACCAGAACGTGACCGCCACGGCCAGCAAGGCCGGCTACACCTCCGGCAGTGTTACGAGGAATACGGGCGATAACCCGGTCTGCAGCGCCTGCCCGGTGCCGCCGACCCCCACGCCTACGCCGATCCCCACGCCCACGCCGACGAACACGCCGCTGCCCACCTATACCCCCATCCCCACCTGGACGCCCACGCCCAGCAACACGCCCACGCCCAGCAACACCCCGACGCCCAGCAATACGCCGACGCCCAGCAACACGCCCACCCAAACACCTACACTCACTCCAACGCCCCAGACATTGGTGGTTACTTTTGTCCCCAACTATCCCTGCCGGGCGCAAACCCCTCCCAAGTATATTCGGGTCAAGGTGAGGGTAACCGATTCCGGAGGAAACCCGGTGAGCGATGCCACGGTGACGGTCCAGATCGCGGGGGGCGAAACGGCCACCCTAACTTCCCTGGGAGGCGGGTACTACGGCGGCTCCGGCGGCAACTGTTGGGTCTCGACCAATACCTATGCGAACGATCGAGATGTAACGGTAACGGCCTCGAAAACCGGCTACACGGACGGCACCGTCACGGCCAACACGGGGAGCACCCCGAATTGCTCCAGTTGTCCATAAGTGGGGAAAAAGATGTCCAAAAAACAGGGGTGGAACCGGCGATCCGGATCCGAGGAAAAGCGCAGAGGGCGCGGGCAGGCGGTGGTCGAGTTTGCCCTGGTGATGGCCCTTTTCCTTATTTTTCTCCTGGCCGTCCTGGACCTGGGGCGGGCCTACTTTACCGTGGTCACCCTGGAGAACGCCGCCGCCGAGGGCTCGCTTTTCGGCATGGCCAACCCGTACTGTCAGACGGAAAACGACGGCCAGGCCTACTGCGGCGGCACGCAGAACTCGATCGAGTACCGGGTCAAGCACGAATCCACCGGAGTCTGGATCGATCCGGATGACCTGGTGTACACCGTGACGCTGGACCTGGAGCATCCGGCGGAGCCGGGGACGATGATCACCGTCACGGTGGTCTATCCGTTCAAACCCATCCTGCCCTTCCTCAGCGCCTTTGGGGCCGACACCATCTGGATTCGCCGGGATACGCAGCAGTTGATTCCCTGAAAGGGATGAGGCGGGCCTTTCCCGCGTGGAGGTGCACGATGTACGGATTTACCGCATTTCGCAGCCGCGGGCAGACCATCGTCCTGGTCGCCTTGGCGGCGGTGGCGCTCCTGGCCTTTGTGGCGCTGGCGGTGGACGGCGGCAACGCCTACTACACCCGGCGGCAGGCCCAGAGCGCGGCCGATGGGGCGGCCATCGCCGGCACCTGGGTGATGGTGGATTACCAGGGCATCTCGCCGGTGGCCGATATCCTGCGCAAGGTAAACCAGTACGCCGAGCGCAACGGCGTCCCCGATACCAACGGCGTCCCGGGGGATGCGATCAACGACAACGTGCTCGCCTACTACGTGGATGCCGACGGCAATCGGTTGAGTTTCGGCGGCGGGGACTGGGAACTGCACGCCGGCCCGGACGTCATCCCCGGAGGGGCCCGGGGAATCGAGGCGGTGGTCACCATCAGCCGCACGACCTTCTTTGCCCAGGTCGTGGGATGGCGGACCGTCGCCGCCACGGCCTCGGCCACGGCCCGCTACGAGCCCGATGGCGGCGTCCTGCCGATCGCGGTGAACGAATATTGGGAGGGAAGTGAGGGCCATTGTCCTTATGATCACTGCGGCGTCCCTTACAGTTTCGTCCGCGACCCCGGCCAGTTGCCTCCCTTCTCCAGCAACGACGGCGGGACGACCTGGTTCCGCAACCCCTGCCCCGACCCCTATAACAACAACACCTGCCAGGGGCCCTATGAGGGGTACTATGAGAACTTTGGCAAGGCCTTTGCCATCCTGGGAGGCGATGCCAAGCCCGTCCCCAGCCCCTCCAACCCGCGCAGCGGGGTCGAACTGGACTATCGCTACGACGCCCTGGTGGACGGCGGCCGGTGGCACTATCTGGTGGATAACGACCAGTGGCTCCATGACGTGAGCCCGCCGCCTCAGGGAGATGTCAAGCAGCATATGGAGGAAATCATCCGCCAGGGCGGCTACCGCAAGACGCCGCTTCCCAAGGCCCTCTTCGAGCCGCCGCCGGATTATATTGACGAGTGGGGCTATTGCTGGACTCTCCCGGCCAATGAGGATAACTGTTTCAACTATCCGGAAACGAACCACTCCTCGCCCTACAGCGGCCTGATGTTCCTCTACGGCACGGTCTCCAGCCGGATGGCCCAGGCGATGTACGACGACGGCAAGTATGTGGAGGGCCGTTACGCCCCCGGCGAGCGCATCGTCATCCTGGTCTATAACGGCTACTACGGCAACGGCTGGCCGGGCAACGATGTGGCCCTGGTGGTGGGTTACTTCGGAGCCTATATCGTCGGCTACGGCAACAACTTTGACAAGAACTGCGGGAACCGCCAGCCGGGGAACTGGCAGAGTTACGTGGATTGCATCCAGGGACAACCGAACACGGCCTATGCCATCGCCGCGCCCACCGCTCCGCTGACGATGGACCCCTCGAAACTGCTCAACGAGTTCCTGCCGAAGAAGATCACCCTGATCAAATAGCCCAAGGCGGGCCTCCGGGCCGGCAGGACCTGCCTGCCGGCCCGGTCTTTGCTGCCCACCGGCCGCAGCCGCTCGTCCTGGCGAGCGGAGGCGCACCGCCCCGGCCGGGCTCAGCGGGCCAGGTGCAGGAAGAGGGTCGCGGTGGCGATCGGGTCGCCGGGCCGGCCGGCGGCGGAGGCCCAACCCAGCCCGTCCCGGTGCCCCAGGAAGCGTAACCAGGGCCGGGCTTCGTCGCGCTGCCAAGGTGGCAGGGAGACCGCAAGCGTCTCCCCCAGGGAGGCCCGGTTGGGGTGTGTCCCAGGTTTGTCGGGCAGTGGCTGTTTCCCTCACCCTACTCCCCTTAGCCCCGAGGTGAGGGTCAGCGGGGCCTGGGCCAGGTTGAGAAAACTTGACTTTTTGGAAAAATTCCGGTAGAATGCAAATAAAATCACACCGAATGCCCAAAGGAGGTGCTCATGACGCTCCGGGGGAGTTCCGGCGGCAAGTTCAGATTCAAGCCGACCCGACCTATGCTCATCGTGATCGGCCTCCTGGTCGTTCTGCTCATCATCGTCGTGGTGCTGGGCCTGACCGTCTTGCGCCCCCAGGCCGGCAGGCCGGTGGCCCAGGTCTCGCCGGGAGCGGGATCGCCCAAGGCCGTTCCCTCCCCGACCGCGACGGCCGCACCGCCGGCCACGGCGGCCGCCCCGGCGGCCGGCCCCACCCTGACCCCACTCCCCACGACCACGCGGCCGGCCGTTACCGTCACTCCCGTCCCCACCTTCGCCCCCGCCCCAACGGAGGTTAGCGCGGCGGTCGGGACTACTCCAACGGTGGGCGTCGGCGGCGGGGAACTGCCCGGCGGGGCCGGCGGCCTCAGTTGGGAGGTCCTCCTCCTCATCCCGGCCGGCCTGCTCCTCCTGGCGGTGGCGGCCTGGTGGCGCTGGCGACGGGTCCCCAGGACCGGCTGACCCGGTAGAAACGGATGCATACCTGGCGTCCCGTCCGTTCCCCCGGCAGCGCCGTCGCCTTCCTGGCGGCGGCTTGTTCCTGGGTGCTGGCCATCGGGCTGGTCCGGCCGGCCCTCGCGCCCATCTCCGGCCTTACCTTCTGGCTGCTCCTGGGCGTCCTCCTCTGCCTCTCCCTGGGGGTGCTCTTTCTTTACTGGGGCGTTGCCCGGTTGACCCTGCGGTATACCTTTGACCGCAACGGCCTGGTCCTCCACTGGGGAGGGAACCGCCAGATCATCCCGATGAATCGGGTCACGGCGGTTCGCCCCTGGGCCGAAGGGGAAAGCGTCCGCGAGCGGGGATTGCGCTGGCCCGGCTGCCACCGTGGGCGCGGCCGCTCGGCCACGCTGGGCCGGGTGGAATTCTACGCCACGGCCGGCCGGCCGGCCCAGGTCCTCGTCTGCACCGAGGGAGGCACCTTCGTCCTCTCCCCTCGCCACCCGGAAGAATTCATCCGCGAGGTGGAAATCCGCCGTCACCTGGGCATCACCCGACAACTGGCCCAGGAGTATATCCCCTGGTGGCCTTTCCGCTGGAGCCTCTGGTCCGACCGCCCTCTGCTGGCCCTCCTGGGCGCAGCCCTGGCCGCCAACCTGGCCCTGCTGGCTCTCCTCTGTCATCGTTTCCCGATCCTGGACCCCCAGGGACCCATCCACTTTACCCAGATTCTGGAGGCCGGCACCGTGCGCACCATCCCCGATTACATCGCCCTCTCCCAGGACCTGTTCAAATTGCCCGCCTTCGGCCTGCTCCTGCTGGGAAGCAACTTTCTCCTGGGGCTGGTGCTCCACCGCCGTCAGCGGGCGCTGGCTCTCTTCCTGACCGTGGTCGCCCTGGCGGTGCAGGTGCTCTTTGGATTGGGGACGTTCTACATCCTCACCCGCTGGCGCCCGCCCCTCCTCTAACCCTAGGGGCACTGCACGATGCCCTGGGCCCACAGACAATCGGCGCAGGAGGGGCGGTTTCCCCAGCAGTCGGCGTTCTCCTCGGCGTAGGTACAGGCCATCCCGCAGTCCACACAGGAGGGAAAGCGCATCTCCCGCACCCGGTCGCGGAAGAGGACATACTCCCGGGACATCCAGATGTCGGCCAGCGTCTGTTCGGGCACCCGTCCCAGGACGTAGCGGCTGACCTCTTTGCGCCGGCCGTAGATGTAATAGGGGTAAGAGTGCATCAGGGCGTAACAGGGGCTGACCCCACCGTCCCAGCCAATCACGACGGCCCGCTCCTCAATAAAGCGGCAGCGTCGCCAGGCCCCCCACTTCATCCGGGGCAACCGGGCCATCCCCCAGAGCACCAGGTCGCCGCCGGGGACGGGCCAGCCGGTAGGGGCCGGAAGCGGTTCGTCGCGGTCGTAGAGGACCTCGTGGGCCATCTCCTCGGTATGCGGCAGGAGGTTGGTGACGAGCACAAAGTCGGCCTCCAGGTCGCGGGCCAGATGGGGCAGGCGCGAAAGCCACTCCAGGTTGCTGCGCGTGGCCACAAACTCCACCCCAATTCGCGGCAGCACCTTTTTCCGCTCCCGGGCCTTTTCCCGTAGGGTGTGCAGGTTATCCAGCACTCGATCGATCCCGGCGGCGATTCGGGCTCGGGCATAGGCCTGGATGTGCACCGTGTCCAGCGAGACGACGACTCGCCCCACGCCGGCATCGAGCAACCGCTCGGCCATCGGTGCGTCCAGGAGCAGGCCGTTGGTGGTCACGACCACCTCCACCCCCAGTTCGGCGATCCGGGCGGCCATCTCCGGAAAACGGCGATGCAGGAGCGGTTCGCCGTAGCCGCCAAAGGTGACCTGCCTCAGGTGGGGAAAGGCCCGCAGGCCCTCGCGCACCGCCTCGAACGTCTCCCAGGACATCTCGCCGGGCAGGTCCCTCCAGACCTGGCGGACACACATCGCACAGTCCAGGTTGCAGAGGGCGGTGGCCTCGATATAGGCCCGACGGACGTCGGGGCGGGCCAGGTGCAGGGCCAGCCGTTCCGCGCTGCTTTCCAGGAACAGGCGCGTCTCCTTCCCGGGGTCGCAACGGATGTCCGTATCCCCCGGAAGAACAATTCGACCCAAACCCTGGGTTTCGCCCATCGGTCCTCCACCGCAGCGTTCAGAACCAGGATAGCATGCCGTTCTGACCCCTACTGTGACTTATATCACACCTGGCGAACCCAGGCAAGGGGGCATGGGCGAGGCTGGACTTTGCGGCCGTCGCCGCGCGCCGGCCTACCCGGAGACATCCATCCCTCGGGCACGCCATTTGACACCCGGCCGTCTATGCCTTAGAATGCGAAAGGGAGTCAGACGGCGGTGCGCTGAGCCTGACGAAGCGTTGTGGGCGGGGATCCCGGAGCAGCGTTGGGGATCGAACGCCGACGTTGAGGTTTCGATACGCTTCGCTACTCAACCCAAGGGTGGAGCCTGTCGAGACCCTTGGGTCGAGCCTGTCGAGACCTTGTCGGAGGCAGCGGGTGCGGCCGATGTCCGGGTTCGATGTTGGAGTGTTTCTGAAGGTGTTGGCCGGCCTGACGGTCGGTCTGGTGGCGGCCCTCCTGATCCTCCTGCTATGGGTTCCGCAGGCGGCCCAGGGGGAGTACCGGCCGGCCGTACTGAGCACGGTCGTGCTGCCGCTGGGCCTATTCCTGGGATGGCTCCTTTCGGGCAGCCGTTCCCGCGCCCCGACCGCCGCCGCCACCTGTTTTGCCCTGTACTTTCTCTCGGCCTTTGCCGCCGCCCGCATCCGCACCTTCCTTCCCGCCTGGGACTATTTTTACACCGTATCCGGCGTACAGGCCGTCGGCGGGCTGGCGCTGGCTGTGGGCTTGGGCTTTCACGGCCGCGGCCTCCCCCAGGTCGAACGGCTGCGGGCGGAGCGGGATACGGCCGGCCTGGTCGCCCTCCTGCGTCGGGGAAACCCGGAGGAGCAACGGGAAGCCGCCCGCGCCCTGGGGGAAATCGGCCATCCGGAGGGCCGGCCGGCCCTCCTGGAAGCCTTGAAGGCGGAGGACCTCCAGGTACGCCGGGCAGCGGCCGAGGCCCTGATCGGGCTGGCCACCGCGGAGGATGTGCCGGTCCTTGCGGCGGCCCTGGAGAGCCCCGATCCCATCCTTCGCCGTCGGGTTCGGGAAGCGCTGCGTTGGGTTGAGGGAGGCGAAGCCGCCGGCCGACGGCTTCGTCCCGGAAGGTCGGGATGAGCGTCATCGAGGAAGTCAAGTCTCGACTGGACATCGTCGAGGTGATCGGGGAGCGCGTGCCCTTGAAAAAGGCCGGGCGCAACTACAAGGGCCTTTGCCCCTTTCACCAGGAGCGCACGCCCTCCTTTTTCGTCTTTCCCGAGTCACAGCACTACCACTGCTTCGGCTGCGGGGCCGGCGGGGACGTCTTCACCTTCCTCATGCAGATGGACCGCCTGAAGTTTTCCGAAGCGCTGGGCGTCCTGGCCCGACGGGCCGGAGTGGTGCTCCATCCACCGACCCCTCAGGAGCAGGAAGCCGACCGGATGCGCCGGCGCCTCCTGGACATTCACCGCGATGCGGCCCGTTTCTTCCAGGAGCAACTCCAGGGCCCCGAAGGGGCTCCGGCCCGCGCCTACCTGGACCGACGGGGCATCCGGGCGGAAACGGTGCAGGCCTTTGCCCTGGGCTATGCCCCCGATCGCTGGGAGGCCCTCTTCACGGCCCTGCGCGAACGCGGCTACAGCGAAGCCGAACTGCGCTCGTCCGGCCTGGTGGTCGAGCGCGAGGGGGGTACGGGTTTCGATACGCCTTCGGCTACTCAACCCAAGGGTTCCTACGACCGTTTCCGCCACCGCCTCATCTTCCCCATCCGTGATCTCCAGGGAAACGTCGTCGGCTTCGGCGGGCGGGCGCTGGATGACACCCAGCAGCCCAAATATCTGAACTCGCCGCAAAGCCCGATCTTCGACAAAGGGGCGCTCCTCTACGGCCTGGACCTGGCGGCCCCGGCCATCCGCCATGAGGGATATGTCATCCTGGTGGAAGGGTACTTCGACGTCCTGATGGCCCATCAGGAGGGCTACCGAAACGTCGTCGCCCCGATGGGCACCTCCCTCACCGCCGCCCAGGTGCGTCTGCTCAAGCGTATGACGCGGCGGCTCTACCTGGCCCTGGATGCCGACGAGGCCGGGCGGCTTTCGGTCCGGCGCGGCCTGGAGGTGATCCGCGAGGCCATGGACGAGCGCCTGGTCCCGGTGCCCACGGCGCAGGGCCTGGTGCGCTTTGAGCGGGAACTGGACGGCGAGGTACGCATCGTGGTCCTGCCGGCCGGATGCGACCCCGATGAGGTCATCCGGACCGACCGGTCCGAATGGGAGGCGCACCTGGCCCAGGCCCTCCCGGTGCTCGACTTTGTGCTGGAGAACCTCGCCCAGGAGGCCGACCTCGAGACGGGCCGGGGCAAGCGGGAGGCCGTAGAACAGGCCCTTCCTCTCCTGGCCGAAGTACACGACCCGGTTGAGCAGGCCCACTACGTCCAGCGCCTGGCCCATCTCCTGCGGGTGGACGAGCGGGCCGTTTCCGCGGAACTGCGGCGCTGGAGAGGGAATGTGCGGCCGGCCCCTCGCCCTGCCGAGGCCGCGGGGACACCGCCTTCGCCCCTGGGTTCCCTGACCCGGCCGTCCGCACCTGCTGGGGAAGACTTGACGCTCGCCTTCCTGCCCGGGACACGTCGGGAGGAAGTGGTCGAGGGCTACTTCCTGGCCCTGCTCTACCGCTTCCCGGAACTGTGGGCAAGTCTTCCGGCCGGGGTGGATGCGCTGCTGAGCCGGGAAGAGCACCGCGCCTTGCTGGAGATGCTCCCGGCCGGCCCGCCCGAAACCTCCGCCGAGGCCGAACTGCGCCGCCACCTGGAGGACCTCCTGACCCGCTTCCGGGCGGAACTCTCCCTGGATGAGGAGACGGCCCGCCGCGCCCTTCAGGACTGCCTCCAGCGCCTGGAGGCCCTGGCCAACGAGCGTCAGCGTCGGGAGTATGCCGAAGTGCTTCTTCACGCCCAGGAGGAGGGAAATCGGGAACTGGTTCAGGAGGTGTCCCGACAACTTTCCCTCCTGAGCCAGCGTCGTTGGGAGATTGCCATGCCGCCGCCGCGCCGGCTTTTCCCGGATGCCCGGCGGTATCTGAGCGATGAGGAGAGCCCTGCCTCAGGCGGGGCACAGGGGGAACGGCCATGAATACCCAGGTCCCGGATCCGGATGCCGAACGCGAACCCAGCCCGGAGGAACTGGCCGAAATCGAGCGGGAGGAGAACGACGCTCCCTCCTCCGCCTCTCACCCGGAAGTGCGCCAACTGATCGAACTGGGGAAAGAGCGGGGGTATGTGACCACCGAGGAAATCCTCCAGGCGCTGCCCCGGCCGGAGAATGAACTCGGTCAGTTGGATGAAATCTACGCCGAACTGTTCGAGGCCGGCGTGGAGGTGCTGGATGAGGCCCCGACCGCGCCCCCACCGGCCGCCGGCCCCTCCGTCCGCCGCAAGACCGAGACGGAAGGGGTCAGCGTGGATGACCCGGTGCGGCTTTACCTCCAGGAAATCGGCCGGGTGCCCCTCCTTTCCTTCGAGGAGGAACTGGAACTGGCCCGACATATTTCCGAAGCGACGCTGGCCGGCGAGGCTCTGCTGGGTCTGGAAGCCCTGGAAAGCCTGCGGGCCGATGACCTGCTGCCTCCCGAAGAACGGCTGTCGCCGGAAGAGCGCCGGAGCCGCGAGGCGCTGGTCCTGCACGGGCAACGCAGCATGCAGGCGCTCAGCCCCGACCGTCCCCTGACGCGAGAGGAACTGGAGGCGCTGGTCCTCCGGGGGGAAAAGGCCCGCCGGCGACTGATCGAGGCCAACTTGCGGCTGGTCGTCAGCGTGGCCAAACGGTATATCGGCCGGGGCATGTCGCTTCTGGACCTCGTTCAGGAGGGCAACATGGGCCTCCTCCGGGCGGTGGAAAAGTTCGATTACTCCAAAGGCTACAAGTTCAGCACCTATGCCACCTGGTGGATTCGCCAGGCCATCACCCGCGCCCTGGCCGACCAGGCCCGCACGATTCGCATCCCGGTGCATGTGGTCGAACTGATCAACCGCCTGGCCCGCACCTCGCGCCGCCTCCAGCAGCGCCTCGGCCGCGACCCCACCCCCCAGGAACTGGCCGACGAGGTAAACTTGCCGCTGGAGAAGGTCATGGCCGTCCTCAAAACGGCCATGGAACCGGTCTCCCTGGAGACGCCGGTGGGCCAGGAGGAAGATAGCCACCTCGGAGACTTTATCGAGGATCAAAAGGTGCGCGAGCCGGACGACGAGGCCTCGCGCCGGCTGCTGCGGGAACAGTTGCGTCAGGTGCTCGATTCCCTGAGCGAGCGGGAACGGGAGGTACTGGCCATGCGCTTCGGCCTGACCGACGGCCGCATCCGCACCCTGGAGGAGGTCGGCGCGGCCTTTGGGGTAACCCGGGAGCGCGTCCGCCAGATCGAGGTCAAGGCCCTGCGCAAACTGCGCCACCCCACCCGGAGCAAGAAACTGCGCGACTACCTGGAGATTTAGATGGCCGGAATTCCCTGGGATCAGGTCTTTGAGGAGACGGTGGCCCACCTGCGGGCCCTGGTGCAGTTCGATACCACCAACCCGCCCGGTCGCGAACGGCCGGCCGCCGAGTACCTGGCCGGTGTCCTGGCCCGCGAGGGCCTGGAGCCGCTCGTCCTGGAATCCGCCCCCGAACGGGCCAACCTGGTGGTGCGCCTGCGCGGGGGCGGGCAGGCCGCTCCCCTCCTGCTCCTCTCACACCTGGATGTGGTCCCGGCCGAGGCCGATAAGTGGGCCTATCCCCCCTTCTCCGCCACCATCGCCGACGGCTACATCTGGGGCCGCGGCACCGTGGATACCAAGAATTTGACCGCCGTCGGATTGATGGTCGTGCTGCTCCTCCATCGCCAGGGCATCCCGCTCCAGCGCGACATCATCCTGGCCGCCTGTGCCGACGAGGAGGAACACGGCTCCAAGGGGTTGGCCTGGCTGGTGGTCAACCACCCCGACCTGGTGCGGGCCGAATACGCCATCAACGAGGGCGGCGGCGTTAGCCTGGAGTTGCGCGGCCAGACCTACTTTACCTGCCAGACCGCCGAGAAGGGCGTCTGCTGGCTGCGCCTGCGGGCCAGCGGCCAGGCCGGCCACGGAGCCATCCCTCCGGAAGAGAATGCCGTCGTCACCCTCGCCGAGGCGGTGCTCAAACTGGGCCGCACGCCCCTGCCGATGCACCTGACCCGCACCACCAAACGTTTCATCGAGGGTTTGGCCCGTGGGCAGGGGCGCGAGACGGCCACCCTGGTGCGCGGCCTGCTGGATCCGGCGGCCAGTTCCTTTCTCCTGCGCCAGTTGCCCATCGGCCCGGCCTGGCAGCGCATGATCTTTGGGATGCTCCACAACACCGCCACCCCCACCGTTCTCCAGGCCGGCCGGAAGGTGAACGTCATCCCCTCCACCGCCGAGGCCCTGGTGGACGGGCGCATCCTGCCCGACCAGCATCCGGAGCAGTTCCTGCGGGAGGTAAGCGAGGTCGTCGGGCCGGCCGTGGATATCCAGGTCGAGGAGTACTCCCCCGGTCTGGAGGCCGGCCCCGATACCCCGCTCTACCGTACCATCGAGGCCGTCCTTGGCGAGTTCGAGCCCCAGGCCATCCTTCTCCCGATGATGGTCTGCGGGGCCACCGATGCCCGCCACCTCACCCCCCTGGGCGTCACCACCTACGGCTTCTGCCCCCTGCGCGAGGAGGGCAGCATTTCCCCCCTGCAACTGGCCCATGCCCATAACGAACGCATCTCCCTGGAGAATCTGCGCTTCAGCCTGCAGGTGCTCTACGAGGTGGTGCGGCGTTTCTGTGCTGCCGAGGGATAGGCGATGATCCGTATCGGCACCAGCGGCTACAGTTACCCGGATTGGGTCGGCCCCTTTTACCCGGAGGGCCTGCCCGAACGGGAGATGCTCCCCTATTACGCCCGAGAGTTCGATACCGTCGAGGTCAATTTCACCTACTACCGCCTCCCCGACCCCTACACCCTCCAGGCCATGGCCCGGAAGGTGCCGGCCGGCTTCCTCTTCACCGTCAAGGCCAGCCAGGAACTCACCCACGAACGCGAGGACAACGAGGCCGCCTTTGCCCAGTTCATCCAGGCCCTCCGCCCCCTCCAGGAGGAGGGCAAGTTCGGCTGCATCCTGGCCCAGTTCCCCTGGTCCTTTCGCCCCAACCGGGAGAACCGGGACTACCTGCATCGGGTGCGCGAACGGTTCGGGGAACTGCCGGTGGTGATCGAGTTCCGCAACGCCGCCTGGGTGAACGAGGAAACCTTTGACCTGCTGCGCCGGCTTCGGTTCGGCTTCTGCTGCGTGGACGAACCTCGCCTGAAGGGGCTTTTGCCCCCCGTGGCCGAGGCCACGGCTCCGGTAGCCTATGTCCGGTTTCACGGGCGCAACGCGGCGAAATGGTGGGAACACGAAGAGTCCTGGGAGCGCTACGACTATACCTACAGCGAGGAGGAACTGCGCGAGTGGCTGCCCAAGATTCGCTACCTGGAGCAGAAGGCCGAGACGGTCTTTGTCTTTGCCAACAACCACTGGCGGGGGCAGGCGGTACAGACGGCCCGGCAACTGCGCCTGCTGCTGGCCGAGCGGTACACTGAGCCGCCGGACGCCGTGTTGAGTTTATCGAACCATTGAGTTTATCGAAATCCTGTCGAAATGTAGAAGGCCAACCTGTCCCGGCGGCTCCTCCGCTCCACGGTCCGGGTAGATCGACCTGGCCGCCTTGGGGATGCCCGACGGTTCAGAACCCCCGGTTTCCCAGCACCCTCCGGTAAAGCCGGTACAGGAAGGGCCGGCCGGGCCGGTCGTAAGCGCCCACGGTGCGCAGCGGCCGGCCGCCAAAGCCCTGTTTGAAGCGGTAGACTCCCCACATCCCCTCGCGGACGTTCTTCTCCCGCCGCTCCTCCCGTTCGTCCCCGCCCTCCAGGACGCTGTCAGGGATGCCCCAGAGGTCGTAGCGGGTGCAGCCCCGGGAGCGGGCCCAGCGCATCGCCTCCCATTGCAGGAGGTAGGAGGGCATATGTTCCTGCCCCCGGCTGCGGGAAGCGCCGTAGAGGTAGATCGCCTCCCGTCCCCAGGAAGCGGCCAGCAGCGCGGCCAGCACCTCCCCCTCCCGTTCGGCGAAGAGGAGCACGCCCAGGCCGCTTTCACAGAGCCGATGGTAGACTGCCTGGTAGTAGGGCCGGGTGTGGATGCCGAAGGCGTCGCGCCGGGCCGTCTCCTGGAGGAGGTCGTAGAACAGATCCACCTCCTCCGGCCCGCACGCCGGCCGCACCCGTACCCCCCGCCGGCCGGCCAGACGGATGTTGTAGCGCGTCTTGGGTTTCATCCGCGATAGCCATTCCTCCTCCGTCCCCTCCAGGTCCACCACCCACGTGCTGCGGGGCTGCACCGGCCGCCCCGGCAGAAAGCCCAGGCGGCGCAGCCGCTCGGAAAAGCCCGCTTCCTCGGGCCGGTTCGGCTCGATCTTGAGAACGAGTGCCCCCCGGGCCCGGCCGGCCCGCTCCAATCCCTCCAAAAGTACCTCCAGGGTTTCCGTATCTTCCCAGTCGACCACCGGCCCCCGCGGTACATAGGCCAGGGAAAAGCCCGGAAAACGGCGGAAAAGTACCTGCGCGGCGGCACGCATCTCCCCGCCCTCCAACACGGCCAGCCGCACCGCCTCCCAGCCAAAGGCCGACTTCAGCGCACCCCAGGCCGCGCTCTGTAAAAGATGGCCGCCGGGATGCCCCGCCACAAAGGCATCCCAGCGGCGTTCCTCGATCCCGGTTACACAGGTCCAAGCCATTTTCTACAGGCCACTGTATGGGGAATCCCCCGGATGGCGAGCATGCCGACGTACAACGTGAAAGCGTGCCCACGCCTTGGTAGGCGGTTTCGCAAGTTCGTACCGGGCATCCGGGCCAAACTCCGAGAAAATCATCCGGTATTTGGGCCTTCAACCTGGAACTTGCGTTCAACCGTACTCAGGGCCGTTCGCCCAACGTTACCTCCACCTGCATCGTCCGTCCATCCCGGTTGAGTTCCACCTGCACCCGCTGCCCGGTTTCAAAGTGGGACAGGACGTTGATGAGCGGATGGTCCTCGTCAATCGTCAGGCCGCCGATGGCGGTGATGATGTCGCCCTGCCGGATGCCGGCCTGTGCCGCCGGGGTATCGGGGATGACCTCCCGCACATAGACCCCGTGATCCACCGGCAGATTGTAGTAGGCGGCCAGGCTGCGGTTGACCGTGATGGAGCGAATCCCCAGATACGGCCGGACGACCTTGCCCCGGGCGATCAGTTGCTCGACGACGTAGCGGACGGTGTTGCTGGGGATGGCAAAGCCCAGCCCCTCGGCCACGTCCCCGGAAAGGGCGCTGCCGCGGATGATGGCCGTGTTGATGCCGATCACCTCCCCGCGCAAGTTGACCAGGGGGCCGCCGCTGTTGCCATGGTTGATGGCCGCATCGGTTTGGATCATCCCCTCCATGGAAACGTCCTCGGAGACCTTGAGGGTGCGGCCGACCCCGCTCACCACGCCGGTGGTGACGGTGTTGCGAAAGTCCCCCAGGGCGCTTCCGATGGCCACGACCGCCTCGCCCACCAGGAGGTCATCGGAGTTGCCCAGGACGGCGTAGGGGTAGCCCTCGCCTTCCACCTGGATGACGGCGAGATCGCTGAAGGGATAGTCGTGGCCGATGAGGCGGGCCGGCCGGCTGGTCCCGTCGTGGAAGATCACGGTCAGTTCGGCAGCACCTTCGACCACGTGGTAGTTGGTCACGATATAGCCGCGCGGGTCCACCAGGACGCCGGATCCGCTGGCCTGGGGAGATTCCTGGGGCCAGCCCCAGGGGCTGGGCTGGCTCTGCAACTTGTTGATCACGGTGACCACGGCCGGCCCCACCCGCTGCACCACCTCGGCCACCGTCAGCGAACCTTCCTGGGGAACGGGCAGCGGCGTGGGCAGGACCGGCCGGGCCGGCTCGGCCGTGGGCGGCGTGATCGGGGATACCCCCGTGGTGGTCACCTGTACCGGGCTCGGACGAACGCTCGCCACCTGAGCCATCACATAGGACACCGCTCCACCGGCCAGGAAGCCGGCCACCGCTCCCACCAGCAGGCTGACCAGGACGGCCGCCACCACCACCCTCCGGGCCCAGTGGCCGTCGCCCTGCGGCTGGCGCGCCTCTGGAGAAAGGCCGCTTTCCCAACGATAGAAATCGCTCATCGCACCCACCTCCAAATCCGGAGCCGGACCTCATCGTAACCCGGCTCGCTCGTCTCCCCGGGGGCTGCCGGGGAAGAGGAAGGACGACTTGGCCCTTGTCTCCCCCAAGTGTAGCCGGGGTGGATGAAAAGGTAGTGAAAAGTCAGGCCCTTTCCAGCGCCAGGCGGACGGCCTCCTCCGGCGAGTGGGCTGGGAGAAGGCGTTCCTCGGGCGTGCCGTCGGGTCGGAGGAGTCTCCAGGTCCGCAGGCCGACCACCGGCCGGCCGAGTTTCAGGGCCAGGGCCACCTCCGAAAGCGTCCCGGCCTCCCCGGCAACGGCGATAATGGCCTGCGCCGAGAGGACCAGGATCACGTTACGCGCCTGGCCCATCCCGGTCACGATGGGCAGGTCCACATAGGGATTGGCGGCCGCCGCTTCCAGACCGGGGAGAATCCCCACGGTAAAGCCTCCGGCCTCTCGTGCTCCCCGGCAGGCGGCCTCCATCACCCCGCCCAGGCCGCCGCAGAGGAGAACGGCTCCGGCGGCACCGATGAGCCGGCCCACCTCGCGGGCCTGCTCATAGGTGGCCTCGTCGCACCTGCCGGAGCCGCAGACGGCGATGCGCGGACGCCTCATGGCCGGTTTCTCCGGCGTCGAGGGGATTGCCCTTTGGCCCGGGCAATCTCCTCCCGGGTCGCCCCGTACAGCCGGGCCAGCCGCTCCAGTTCCCGCAGTTCGGCCCGGTCCAGGCCCTTTTCCCAGGCCCGGCGGATTTCCCGCAGCAGTTCACCCTTGTTCCAGGGCATCGTGACCTCCTGTGGCGGACAGTTTTCGGATGGTTCCGGGAGCGACCAGGTGGGCCGTATCGTTCAGGCAGACGATTTCCTTGCGGCCCTCCGGCCCCCTCCGCAGGTGGTGCAGCGAGGCCGGGTCGCACCCCAGGCCCAGTTCGGCCCGCTGCTCGATGGCATAGCGCAAAAAGGCCAGGAGGAAGGCGTGAATCGGGCCGGGATAGGTGACGACGGCGACCGGCTCCTCCCCGGCCTCGTCCACGATTCGGTTGACGGCCCGGACCACGCGCACATGCATCTCGGCGTAACTCTCGCCCTCGGGAAAGGGGCTGAAGATATCGCTGCCGGGGGGAAAGAGGCCGGGCGCCTCCCGGCGGGCTTCCTCCAGCGGCCGGCCGCCGAGCCGGCCACAGTTCACCTCGCGCAGGTCGTCCTCCGGCCGAACGGCCAGGCCCAGCGTCCGGCCGATGTACCCGGCCGTCTCCCAGGCCGACCGGGAGGGGCTGCTGTAGAGGACGCCGATGCGCCGGATGTGGGCCAGCCGCTCCGCCAGCCGGGCAGCCTGTTCCCGTCCCCGGTCCGTGAGCGGCCAATCCCGCCCGCCCTCCACCAGCCCCCGGGCCAACGCCTCCGATTCGGCCCGGCAGATCAGCCAAAGGTCCATCGCCACCTCCGGGGTCAAGGATAGCACAGGAGAACCGGCCCTGTCAAATGCGGGCGGCGTTTGCATTTTCGCGCCCCTGGCGGTAGAATGAGGCCGGTTTCGGAAGCCGGCCGTCGCCGGCGATGGGATGGCCGGTTTCAGGGCATAGGGGTGAGCATGGGTGCCCGTACCGAACGGAACCGCAATCTTCCCCTCCCCGAACGGAAGGCTTCGGGGGAGGAGCACACCTGGCCGGCCTACTTGGCCCTTCTGCCCAATGGCGAACTGGAGCGCCGGGTCGAACGGGCCTACCGGATGCTGGAACGCTGCCGCCTCTGCCCCCGGGCCTGCGGGGTCAACCGTCTGGCCGATGAACGCGGCGAATGCCGCACCGGCCGGCGCGCCGTGGTCTCCAGCGCCCACCTGCACTTTGGCGAGGAACCGCCCCTGGTGGGCTGGGGAGGGTCCGGCACCATCTTTTTTACCCATTGCAACTTGCATTGTCAATATTGTCAAAATTACGAGATCAGCCAGTTGGGCGAAGGGGTGGAGGTGGAGGTAGAGGAACTGGCGGCGATGATGCTGCAATTGCAGCGGGCCGGTGCGCACAATATCAACCTGGTCTCGCCCACCCATGTGGTGCCCCAGATCCTGGGCGCTCTGGCCGTGGCGGCCCGTTCGGGGTTGCGCATCCCGCTGGTCTATAACACCGGCGGCTACGATGCCCTCCCCACCCTGCGCCTGCTGGATGGGGTGGTGGACATCTACATGCCCGATGCCAAATATGCCGACGCGGAGACGGCGCGTCGCTATTCCCAGGTGGAACATTACCCACGGGTCAACCGGCTGGCCATCCGCGAGATGCACCGTCAGGTTGGGGATCTGGTGGTGGACGAACGCGGCATCGCTCGGCGGGGACTGATCGTGCGCCATTTGGTCCTACCGGAGGGGCTGGCCGGAACGGCCGAAGTGATGCGCTTCCTGGCCAAGGAGATCTCGCGGGATACCTACGTCAACGTGATGGCCCAGTACCGCCCCGAGTATCGGGCCTGGGAATATCCCCCCTTGCGGCGGCGCATCACGATGGAAGAGTACCGCCAGGCGGTGGAACTGGCCCGGGCGGCCGGCCTCCACCGCCTGGCCAGGTAAAGGGGGCGGACATGGCCGTCCGGCCGGCACAGCCGTTTCGGGCCGTTCCTCCCACCCGCAGCCCCCAGGCGACCGCCCGGCTGGCCTGGCTTATCCTGGGGTTGGCCTCGGGCTGTTTTCTCTTCTTCTGCGTCCTGAGCGGAACGGGCCTCTGGTATCTCCGGGCCTCGATCGCCGGAGCACAGGCCGGCAGCATGCTGGAATCCTATAGCAGCGCCGTCTCCCGGATTTACGCCGGCGAGGTGCGGCCGATCGCCGTTTTCCCAGGCCAGACGGTGCCCCTGGAAGAAGGCGAGACCGTCCGGGTGGGGCCAAGTGCGCCGCCGGGGACGGCCGCCCTGGTCACGCTCTGGGAGGGCAGCACCCTGCAACTCTACGCCGGAACGCAGGTCACCTTCCGCCGGCTTCAGGCCACGCTCTATTCCGAACGTTTCCGCGAGGTCGTCCTGGAGATACCGGCCGGCCAGGTCCTCCTGGGCGTGGCCCGCACCGGTTCATACCAGGAAGTCCGCTTCGTCGTCTACACCCCGGCGGCCCGCATCGAACTGGCGGCCGGGGGAAACTATCTTTTGCGGGTCGACCGGGGGACGGAGGTGGCCGTTCGGTTGGGGGAAGTGCTCCTCTTTGCCGAGCCGCAGGGACCACCCGTTCAGGTCCCTGCCGGCCAAAAGGCCGTGGTGGCGTCCGGCCTTCTGCCCCAGGTCGAGCCGGCCCGCTGGCAACTTTTACGTAACGGCGACTTTGCCCAGGGGCTGGCCTACTGGACCTTTCGCTCCGAACAGACGGCCGACGGCGGCACGGTGGAGGCGACCTACCTCCTGGACCAGCAGATGGTCGGCGAGGCCTGGACCTGGACGCTGGGATTGAGCCGGATGGGCGGCACGGAGGACCGCTGCATCGCCATCCTCTCCCAGGAGATCGGCACAGACCTTTCCCCTTACCAGTCGGTACGTCTGGAGTTTGACCTGCGTATTGATTACCAGAGCCAGCCGGGCGGCGGTCCGTTGGGCATTGATTACCCCTTCAACGTGGCCGTCCGCTATCACGATGCCCAGGGGGAAAACCGCCGGTATACCTTTGGATTCTACGACCACACCGCCCGGGGGTCCAAGACCGATTTCCCCGGCACGGAAGGGGAAGCCCGGATGGTGCCCCATTACCGCTGGACACACATCTCCCTGGAATTGCTGGAGTTGTATCCTCGTCCCGTCTTCCTGGACGGCATCGAACTCCTGGCTTCGGGGAACGATTACAAGGCCTGGGTAGCCAACGTCTCGCTGAGCGCCCAATAGGGGGTCGCCAGGCCGGCCACGATATTTCGCCCGCCCGGTCATCATCTTGCCGAACATCCGATAGGGGAGAGAGGGGCGAGGTTGGGGAAATCCAACCTCGCCCCTGTACATCCATCAGATCGGTCGGTAGGGAAAGTCGCGGGCCGGCCGGGGCCGGTCGGCGGCGATCTCGGCCGGCCGGCCAGGGCCGGGCCAAGTTCCCTGCAGTTCGGCCGCCGGCACGGTGGTGCGCGTATCCTCCCCCCACGGCCAGGCCTCCCAAACCCCGCTTCGCGGATCCTGGGCCCGGCAGCGGAAAGCGTAGGTGTGTCCGGGCTGCCCCTGGAAAAGGGCCGAATGCTCCTTGGTCATCACCCAGTCGCGCCAGATGCCCTCCTGCAGGTCCTGGACCTGCACCTGGTAGAGCAGGTTGTTGGGAGTGCCACCCCAGCGCACCTCGAAGGTTGTCCCGGGCGCATCGGGCGGAAGCGGTTCGACCCGCGAGGCCGGCGGAACGACCAGGACGACCTCTCCGGCGACGGGCCAGCCCTCGGCCGGACCGGGACAGCCCTTGTCCTCCACGTTGCCGGCGCGGTCTATTCCCCGTACGCAAAGGTAGTAGGTATGGCCGGCCTGTCCGTGGAAGAGGGCCTGCGTCAGGGTCACGCCCTCCATCCAGGCCTCCCACTCCGGAAGGCCCTCATCGCGGAAGAAGAGGTCAAAGGCGGCCAGGCCGGAGAGTTTATCCAGGCCGTCCCAGTGTACCAGGAAGGTCGTGGCCTCGCCCAAGGTGGGAAGCACTTCGAGCCAGGTCGTCGGAGGTTCGGCGTCCACGTGGGTGGAAGCATCCGGGACGGGGGGATAGTCCTCCAGGTTGCCCAGGACGTCGCGGGCGCGGGAACGGAAGAAATAGGCCTGGCCGTGGGTGCCGGTGAAGAGGGCCGAGGTCCGGGTAACGCCCACCATCCAGTCCTGGCAACAGCCGGCCTCCGGGGAAGGACAGGTACAGACCTGGACATCGTAGGAAGCCAGGCCGCAGCCGGCATCCTGGCCGGACCAGGTGACGGTGAAGACGGCCGGGCTGTACTCCGGAAGCGGCTCCACCTGAGAAGTGGGTGGAGACGAGTCCACCGTGGTCCAGGCCGAGGGCTCCGGCGGCCACTTCCCCTGGTTACCGACCCGGTCGCGGGCCCGGGAGCGGAAGAAGTAGATCCGACCGTCCTCCCCACCGGTGAAGGTGGTCGAGAGCGCGGTGGTATGGGTCAGCCAGTCCTGCCAGGGGGAGGCGAAGGAACAGGTGCCGGTGCAGACCTGGATGTCCAAGGAGTCCCAACCGGAGACCGGGTCCTCGACCTCCCAGGAGACGGTGAAGGAGGGGAGGCTGTATTCGGGGAGCGGGAGGACCGTGGAAGTCGGGGGGAGGGTATCCACCACGGTGGAGGCATCGGGCGAGGCCGGCCACTCCTCGACGTTGCCGGCCCGGTCGTGGGCCCGGCAGCGGAAGGCGTACGTCCGGCCGTGCTCTCCGCCGGTGAAGAGGGAGGTGGTGAGAGGGGTTCCCTGCAGCCAGTTCGTCCAGACGGCCAGGGGGTCGCGGCAGTCGCCGAGGCAGTACTGGACATCGTAGACGGTGAGGCCGGAGGTGTCGTCCGTGCCGCTCCAGGTGACGGTGAAGGCGGCGGTGGTGTAGGCCGGCAGGGGCGAAACCTGGGAAGCAGGAGGCACGGCATCCACCGTGGTCCAGGCATCGGGGGACTTGGGCCACTCCTCCACGTTGCCGGCGCGGTCGTGAGCGCGGGAGCGGAAGAAGTAGGTGTGGCCGTGCTCCCCGCCGGTGAAGGTGGCCGAGGTCTGGGCGGTCTGTGTGAGCCAGTCCGTCCAGCCCTGGGTGGGGTCGGCACAGGCGTCCCGGCAGACCTGGACGTCGTAAGAGGCGATGCCGGAGGTGGGGTCCTCCCCGCTCCAGGAGACGGCGAAGGAAGCGCGGCTGTAAGCCGGCAGCGCGTTCACCTGGGAGGTCGGGGGAAGGGTATCCACCAGGGTGGAGGCATCGGGCGAGGCCGGCCACGCCTCGACGTTGCCGGCCCGGTCGTGGGCCCGGCAGCGGAAGGCGTACGTCCGGCCGTGCTCTCCGCCGGTGAAGAGGGAGGTGGTGAGAGGGGTTCCCTGCAGCCAGTTCGTCCAGACGGCCAGGGGGTCGCGGCAGTCGCCGAGGCAGTACTGGACATCGTAGACGGTGAGGCCGGAGGTGTCGTCCGTGCCGCTCCAGGTGACGGTGAAGGCGGCGGTGGTGTAGGCCGGCAGGGGCGAAACCTGGGAAGCAGGAGGCACGGCATCCACCGTGGTCCAGGCATCGGGGGACTTGGGCCACTCCTCCACGTTGCCGGCGCGGTCGTGAGCGCGGGAGCGGAAGAAGTAGGTGTGGCCGTGCTCCCCGCCGGTGAAGGTGGCCGAGGTCTGGGCGGTCTGTGTGAGCCAGTCCGTCCAGCCCTGGGTGGGGTCGGCACAGGCGTCCCGGCAGACCTGGACGTCGTAAGAGGCGATGCCGGAGGTGGGGTCCTCCCCGCTCCAGGAGACGGCGAAGGAAGCGCGGCTGTAAGCCGGCAGCGCGTTCACCTGGGAGGTCGGGGGAAGGGTATCCACCAGGGTGGAGGCATCGGGCGAGGCCGGCCACGCCTCGACGTTGCCGGCCCGGTCGTGGGCCCGGCAGCGGAAGGCGTACGTCCGGCCGTGCTCTCCGCCGGTGAAGGTGGCCGAGGTCTGGGCGGTCTGTGTGAGCCAGTTCGTCCAGCCCTGGGCGGGGTCGGCACAGGCGTCCCGGCAGACCTGGATATCGTAGGAAGCGATGCCGGAGAGGTTATCTTCCCCGCCCCAGGAGACGGTGAAGGAGGCCCGGCTGTAGGGCGGCAGGGACGCAACCTGGGAGGAAGGAGCCGTCCGGTCCACCGTGGTCTGGGCATCGGGAAGGGAAGGATAGCCCTCGACGTTGCCGGCGCGGTCGCGGGCCCGGCAGCGGAAGTAGACCGGGCCTTCCTGCTCCGTGCTGTAAAGGGCGGAGGTGGCGGTGGTCTGGAGCAGCCAGTCGTTCCAGACGGCCTGGCGGGGCTGGGTGCAATGCTCTCGGCAGACCTGGATATCGTAAGAGGCGATGCCGGAGGTGGGGTCCTCCCCGCTCCAGGAGACGGCGAAGGAAGCGCGGCTGTAAGCCGGCAGCGCGTTCACCTGGGAGGTCGGGGGAAGGGTATCCACCAGGGTGGAGGCATCGGGCGAGGCCGGCCACGCCTCCAGGTTGCCGGCCCGGTCGTGGGCCCGGCAGCGGAAGGCGTACGTCCGGCCGTGCTCCCCGCCGGTGAAGGTGGCCGAGGTCTGGGCGGTCTGTGTGAGCCAGTCCGTCCAGCCCTGGGCGGGGTCGGCACAGGCGTCCCGGCAGACCTGGATATCGTAGGAAGCGATGCCGGAGAGGTTATCTTCCCCGCCCCAGGAGACGGTGAAGGAGGCCCGGCTGTAAGGTAGCAGAGGCGAAACCCGGGAAGTCGGGGGAAGGAGGTCCACCGTGGTGAAGGTGTCGTAGTCGGGGTTCTGCGGCCAGGACTCGATATTTCCGGCCCAGTCGGTGGCTCGGGAGCGGAAGTAGTAGGTGTGACCATGCTGGGCTCCTTCAAAGAAGGCAAAAGGTCCGGCGTAAGGAAGCCACTCGCCCCATGGACCTTCGACACCATCCCGCACCTGAACTTGGATACGAGCTACGCCGGCGCCGCCGGGGTCTTCGGCCGTCCAGGTAACCCAGAACGCAGGTACATGGTGGAAGGCTGGCAGGGCCTGCACCTGGGATAGGGGAGGCAGGAGGTCAGGAGGAGGGGGAGTAGGGCCAGGTGTAGGGGTGGGACTGGGTCGTGGTGTAGGCCATGGGGACGGAGTGGGGACAGGATAGTTCTGCAGGCCTACGGAGGCCGGAGTAGGAAGAACGGCTTCCATGTCGCTTTCCGGTTTCGGGTAAGGTTGGCCTGGGAGTGGAGTAAGGGGTACAATGCCTCCAGCCCTTTGGGAGACGGCTTTGAAGACGACCGGTAGAAAGGCTTGTGGCTCAAGGTAAGGCGGGGTCCACGCCTCATGATAAACCAGACGAACGGCATCGGCCACTACGTATCGTCCCTTGGGATTTTCGACCTGGCTACTGAGGAAGATGCGATGTGAAGAACCGGCCCGGAAAGGATAACGTCCCAAGAAGGCCCATCCGCCGGCATCCCAGTACCTGGACTGATCGATACGGACCGAAGCCTCACCACGAGCGTGGCGGATCGTGTAATGGGCATCTTCGGTAGCCCCCTGAACATACGGCCAGTACGCATAGACATCGTAAAGGCCGTCCTGGGGGAGAGGGAGAACCCACTCTACAGGATTCACGTCGGCATTCTCTTGAACATAATGAAACCTTTCCCCATAGAACCACTGGCCTAGAGCCCCTTGATCGCTTGACCAACCGGGGATATTCTGAGGATCGTCCACTTCGTAGTACGGGGGTGGTGCTCCTCCCCGCCACTCGCGGATGATGTCGCGCGTGCGAAAGATCCAGAACCATGGGCTCCAGGGAGATTCGTGATAGGGGTTCTCTATGAAGTAGAGCGGGGGACAAGGAGGCCCCTGGCCGCACATCAGGTCAGGCCCCACATAGGTGGTGATCTTGCTGACCGCTGAGCCCTCGAACAATTCGTTCCAACTCTCGATGACCACCAATTCCGGGACCGGCTGATGAGAGATCGCAAAGGACCAGCTCTGGTAATAATAGCGGTCCTGGCAGCGGCCGTCGGGGCAGTAGTCAGCCAGTCCTTCGCCTTCGACTGACCACCAGCGAGCGTTATACCCACCCGCTCGATTGTTCGGGCCCTCCCCGCCATAGGGACCACTGTAAGCAATCACATTCAAAAGAGGAGTTTTGTCATCGCGACCGGGACCCAGGTAAGCCATCGTATGCGTCTGATCCGTAGTGTAAGAGGCAACAAAGGCTCCGTGGGGAACGCCGGGTCCTCCAAGGGCCATCCCGTATGCCGACCATCCGTCCAGGATATACGGGTCTCCGGCTATGGAAATTCCCACTTCGCTACAGTGGTGAGCACTGGCCAGCCATGGGTCCGCGCTCCCCTCCCATGCGCCCCAGTCCCCTGACGGCAGCAGGAAAGGGCTCGGTATATCGAACTGTTCCATCATGTATTTCTTGATCCGGCACATCAGGCGGGCCCCGTAATGAACCCCGTTGAGGGTAAAGTCCCGAAAATACCAAGGTTGCCCCATGAAGATCAGTAGGCGACCGCCGGCATCTACAGAACGTCCATCCAAGGTGGCCCAGTGTCCACGGTCGAGATAGGGGTAGAAAGCGGCCAGTTTATCCAGGAAGTAGTGAAAATTGGGCTCGTTGCTCAGGGGCATCCGATACGTGTCCGGGCAGGAACGCGGGTTGGCAATGTAATCACAAGGGTATTCGTCGGGAGGCCAGCGGCCGTTGCTCTTGTTCCATTGTAGCCCCTCGGAAACCGTATCGTCATACAGGGTTAGTTGTAGCGGATTTCCCAAGGATTCCAGTGCGGCCCGGAGGTAAGGGGCAACGCTTTCCATACGGAGATGGGGGTAGAAGAATTCGGCTCCATCCCACGAGTTCAACACGGCGAAATCCAGTTCGGCTTCCGCCATGTCTCGAAACTGCCATTCCCACCAGCGTTGGGGATGCTGGTTGGCTCCATACCAGGCTGAGCTGTAGTAGGCGTCGTTGTATGTACCTCCCTGATAGGGTATGGCATAGGGTTCGTTGTGGAAGGTAGTATCCTCCACCGTCAGCCCTGGAGGGTGAAAAGCCATGTAGGTTTCCGGGTCATCCGGCTGGTCAGGATACCAGAACCAGTAAAAGAAGTATGCCCCTACCCTTCTACTGGTTGTCTGAGCAGTGGTTCTGAAAATTTCGTCCTCAGGAAAAGCCGCGTAAGCAGCGAACTCCCGCGACACCATCAGCATGACCAAGCCCAGGATGCCTATGAGCCAAGCGAAAGATTTTCTCCGTCTTCCCATTGTAGCCCCCTTTCCAAGAAACTTTCCCGCCTCGCTACCGAAAACAGGGATATCTCACCTCCCTTCCGAGCCCTCCCACCCCCTACGGCCAGGGTTGGCGGGCCGGGTCAGAGAGGTCCCCCCTTGGAGCGGAATCCCCGACCCGCGGCCATTGTTTGGGCAGGATAGGGAAATGAAACCGATAGGGCAGATACTCCTCCAGGATCGTTATGGCATGATCGGTCGCCACATAGACTCGTCCTGACCCCGCATCCACGGCGATGGCCCGTACCCAGGACCCGTCGCCTACCGTCATGGAGTAGGCCAGGGTGGGCCCTACCCCGATGGAGAGGAGGCTACCATAGCCGGCATGGCCGAGGTAGAGATAGCCCTTCGATGGATGGGGTTCCATCCAGGTAAAGTGTGTGCCCCAAGGAAACGACCATTCACCGACCTTTTTTTCGCCCCGAACCAAGACGATCTGATCGAACGGGGGCAAACCCATCTTCTGAACATACAGATATCCACCGGCCGAAGGACGCATACTGGCTACCTGCCAGAACTCCGACGCCAGATCGATCGTCTCGGTAAGCAAGTGGACGCCCTGGATGATCCGCA